>CAZIBE010000023.1:0-45600 GCA_964536685.1 uncultured Calditrichaceae bacterium
TTGGGCTATCACGTAAGTGATAGCCCAAAATAATTTCAACTGGTCATTCATATTAGTAGGCGGTAGGCAATAAGTAACCTTACGAAGCCGTGAAAGCTTCGCAAGGTTCTTTTGCTCAGTCATTATCCTGATCGGCTTTGAAAGAAACAATTACGGGGCAATGATCGGATATTTTGTGATAATACTCGGGTATTTCTTTGCCTTCGTATGCTTCTTTCTTCTGCGCGCACATCCCGCCCGCATGAACGCTGTGCGGCACATAATACTGAAGAGCGTGGTGCGAAATAAAAATCTGATCGATTAACGAACCCTCGACGCGTTCCTTCGAATAGTCCGGCTGCCAATAGTTGGAGTAATAGCCTTCTTCGGCCAGTTCGGAGGTTGCCCAGAAAAAATTCAACCGTTTCATAATGGGCCGGAATTCATCAAAACGCCGTTTGGAAACGTTGTTAAAATCGCCCATTAAGACGATGTCTTTATCGCCGCTTTCCCGGGGTAAATTTTCCAGAATTTTTTCCAGAATGCGCCATTGCCGTTTGCGTTTTTTCCAGCCGCTGGGCGCCGCTTTTAAATGTGCGATAACGGCGTTAAAGTCGAAACCATCGGGTTTTACTTTAAAATAACCGCGCAGGGCCGGGCGCAACCATGAGTTGGGGTCCAACGTCAGGGCGCCGTAAATTTCCGGCTGACCCACCAATTCCAGCACCGACGAATCGTACAGAAAACCCACCTTCTGCGAGCTTTTGGACGGCGCATAAACAACTTTAAACTGCGGACCTAAATATTTTTTGGCCATTGAATCCAACAAAGCCGGATCAACCACTTCCACGACTCCCAATAGTTCGATGTCCAGTTGTTTTAACAGTTTAAACAACGCAGGAATATCGGTCGCTTTTCCGTGAGGGGGACGACGCAGATTGATATTGTATTTTTTCATCATCTCGCCGTTGTCTTTGCAGGGGAACCATTCGATATTAAACGAGCCCACTTCGATGGTTTTTTCTTTTTGGGCAAAGACCAACACGGGTAAAGCTATCAGCAATAAAATCAAAATACGTTTCATTTTGGCTCCAGGCTTTTTGGGTTTTGCGAATTTTGCCGGCTGGCGCCGCCGGCGTTGAAAAAAACCTTCAGATAATTCAGAACATTGTGTAACCGCTCTTTCATCGGTTTTTGGCCGTCGGTGCGAAATTCCAGATTGTAGATAAAATCATATTTCCCGCTGCCCAGCGAAAGACGCATGGGGGCGTTGCTCCAGGCGGCAATGTAGGCGCACAAATTGTCATGTTTGGGATTCAGGTCGATTACCAGATCGATTTCCGCTTCCTGAAAATTTTTCAAATATCGTTCCTGCGGCAAACCAAACCAATTGCCGTCGCTTTTGCGAAAACTCTTACGTTCAAAGGTAGAAACGGAAGCATTCTTAAAAATTGTATATAAATCCGAGGCAAACTGCTGAATAATTGCTTCATATTCCCGCTCTTCCGGAATCATCAGCAAAATATTACGCGTAGCACGCAGCTTCTCCTGAAAATTAAAGGGACGCTGTCCGCTGTTAAACAGTTTAAGACGGAACATGATATATTTATCTAAAATCAGATTTTTAATTTTACGAATCACCTTTTTTCTCCCGCTTTCGCTCCAGATATTCCTTCAAACGCGCTTCACGTCCCTGGTTGGTCGGCTGATAAAAAACCTTACCCCGTAATTCTTTGGGCAAATACTCCTGCGCCACATAGTGTCCCTCGAAGGAGTGAGGATATTGGTACCCTCGGCCGTAATTCAATTGTTTCATCAATTTAGTGGGCGCGTTTCTCAGATGCAAAGGAACCGGTTTTACGCCGTTCGTTCGGATTTCTTCTAAAGCCGCTTCGATGGCTAAATAGGCTGAGTTACTTTTGGGCACGGCCGCCAGATAGGTTGTTACCTGGGATAAAATAATCCGCGCCTCGGGCATGCCTATATTTTTTACCGCTTCAAAGCAGGCATTGGCCAGCGACAGGGCATACGGTTCGGCGTTGCCGATGTCTTCCGAGGCCAGAACAATCAGCCTTCTGGCGATAAAGGTCGGTTCTTCCCCGCCCTCGAGCATCGCCGCCAGCCAGTACAGCGCCCCATCGGGATCGCTGCCGCGTACGCTTTTAATAAAAGCCGAAATAGTGTCGTAATGGTATTCGCCCTTTTTATCGTAGACAACGGGAATCTGCATAGCCGCTTCTTTGATTAATTCCCGTGTGATGCGCAGTGTGTGTCCCTCTTTTTCCGCTAAATGGAAGGTCGTTTCCAGCAAATTCAGCGTGCGCCGGGCATCGCCGCCGCCGGCTGCAATCAGCAGGTCAATATCCTCAATTTCAATGGTATAGCGGCTCAACAAAATATCGCGTTCCATGGCGCGCTGCAAAATCTCTTTCAGATTTTCAAGAGAGAGTTCCTCTAATTTAATCACCTGACACCGCGAAAGCAGCGGCGCGTTTACTTCGAACGAGGGATTTTCGGTCGTGGCGCCGATTAAAATCAACGTACCGTCTTCTACCGCATGCAATAGCGCATCCTGCTGGGCTTTATTGAAGCGGTGAATTTCGTCGATGAACAATACGGTTTTCTTTTGATAGTAGCGTTGTTCGCTGGCCGCTGTTTCGATGATTTGCTTAACGTCTTTCACGCCGGAACTGACGGCGGAAATGGATTCAAATCGGAAGCCGGCTTCGGCCGCTAAAAGTAAGGCCAGCGTGGTTTTACCCACTCCGGGCGGTCCCCAAAAAATGATGGAAGGCAGATGGCCGTTTTTAACCTGCCGGTAGAGCGGCGACTGCGCTCCGATAACCTTATGATGGCCGACGATCTCCTGCAGCGACTGCGGCCTGACGCGTTCAGCCAGAGGCTGCTGCGCCGTATTTTGCCGGGCATGGTCAAATAAATTTGACGTTGACTTTCCCATACCGGCTAAACCCTGTATTTCATTGAATGACTACTTTCCACAAAGTTAAACGGGCCGTGGTACTCTTGGTCGTTGCAATCATTATGCGATTAAATCCGGGATGCAGAAATTCGTTGATCAGAAAGGCGTCGTAGCGCTCTTCTCCGATTTGTTCTTCTTTATATTTGGGCAGAATTTCTTTGCGCAGTTTCATATTATTTACATCGATGCGGTAGTATGCCTTACCTTTAATTACCAGCGGGTAATCATCACGCGACTGATAACCGTACACTTTAAGATACAGCGGCTCCGTAAGATCCACATTATTAGGAATGTTAAAATTAAATATCAGGGCGTCCTGTCCTGGCGGATTGCGGTACTGGAAGGCAAATCCCAGACTCCAGACTTTTCCCTGGATGGCGCTATTCTCTTTGATCTCCGGCCCGACTTTTATACTCTGGCGGAAAAGATCATCGTTCAACAAATAGCCCCTGGCAATGGAGCCTTGTTCCCTACCAGGCAGGACTTTATCCACCAAGAAGCTCACTTTGTAGTTAAGGCGGTAATTAAAAACGAAACGGTCCGTGCCCTCTTTTGTTATATTGAGCGAGGTTGCCTGGGGTTTTTTGTACTGCGGCACCGCACTGAAATCCAGTTGGTGCCTGCCCAGAGGCAAAGAGAGTTTTACTCGTCCCTCACCGACCTTTTTGCCATCCACAAAAATCACGCCTTCAACAGGGACGGTTTGCAGCGTAACCTGGCGAAACAGACTGGTCAAAGTAAAAGCGGCCACGGCGCGTTTTTGTTTGGATGATATTTTAACCATCTGCTCTTCAGGATAGACCTTGTAGCCCTTTTTCGTTAGACGAATCAGATGCTTGCCAAAGGGAATGCGCTGTAGCACATAATCGGTTTGGAAACCGGTTGGCTGACCATCCAAAAGGATATCGGCATTTTTCACATTAGAGCGCACTTCCACCAGGCCGGTGGTTAGCAGGCCCTGGGCAGCTTTTTTGTTTTTCGAGCTGCGCGGCCTTAAACTAAAGGCCGCCTTAAGGGTGTCCCCCGGCTGCAAGCGTACGATACGCTGTGGCGGATTGGAGGCATATCCCCTCTTCTCTAAGGTTATGGTGTAATCGCCGGCCGGCAAGACAAAATAATTTTGATTAGCCAGCGTTCCCTGAAACTCACCGTTCACTAAGACCGCCGCGTCTTTGGTCGCAGAAAGAATTTCTACCACGCCGCTGTTTTCGTAGTGGATTTCCTGCAAGTGAAAATTTACCGTAACCGTATCTCCCTTTCCCACGGAAATACGTTGTATCTTCGGCGCCGCTTCAAATCCGGCCAGTAAAACGGACACTTCGTGTTCACCTGCTTCCAGCGGATACGGTTCATTAGCGCGAAAGCCTACGGCCAGATTTTTATCCACATAAAGCAAGGCGCGGCTTTCATTCATATTCACTTTCAGATACGCGCGATTGTCGCTTTCTGCGGAATAATAGGAATACGACCACCATAAAAACCCTGCCGTTAAAAGAATAACCGCAGCAATTCCTGATCGGCGCAGAAAAAGTTGGCGCGGCGTAAGCACCACCTCAAAATACTCATCCTGGGCGAGGTACTCTTCTTTGGTCATCCACTTGGTTTCACCTAAATGGTTTTTATATTTGCGGTAACCCTGTTTACTGCGATAAAAGCGATCCATTTCTTCTTCATAAATTTTTCGCTCTAAATCGTCGGTAAGCTGCTGGCGCGTCTTTTCCTTTTCGGCAAGAAATTCTTCGCGCCGCTTTTTTACTTCGGCTTCAATTTCGGGACGCAGCTTTTCTATGTGTTGTTTTATAGCGGCGTTTCCGTTATCCTCTAATTTCTCCTTTTTCCCTAATAGCTTTTTAAAGCGCGACCAACGGCTTTCTTCCGTAGGATAAAATTCGTAATCCCGTTCCAGTTCCAGCGGCGTTAACCAGCGAATTTCGTTTAAATGATTTTCGCAGCGGATAAATTCCGGATAGCGCGAAGCTATTTCATTGGCCAGCTCATGGCGCAGCCAGATTTCGTCGACAAATTCGGGAGCCGTTTCCTGAGCGGGCTTTCCCGTTTTTTTCTGCGTTTTTTGCCGCGCCTTATGTTTGCGGTAATCTTCCTCTAACTTGCTTTGGATTTTATTCCGTAATTCCTGCTCGTCGGGGCGTTGCTTTTTATTAGCCATAAATCCTTTACCAGCTCGTCACATATGTAAGTTGAAGTTTGTTTTCCTTCCCTGCCTTGACCGGTACTTTAAATTTAAAGTAGCCTGCCTGCGTTTCTATCGGCTTATAATTGGATGAGGTTAGTTTATTTTCCTGATAGGCGCTTACGCGTTCCACCACTTCAACCGCGATGTCTTTCTTTTTATGATTGCGGATGGAATACTCGATAGTGCGTTGTCTGGTTCTATCCGTAATTTTTTTACTTTTGATTTGCCGGCGCTCGGCAACCACATCGAAGGCCTTGCCCACGCGGATATCAATCTTTTCATCTTTGGGCGTATGCTTAACGGCGTCTTCGCCGATGAATTGCAAGTCAGCGCCGTCCGCTTTGTACAGGCGAATTACACCGCCGGGCAGGGCGATGCCCAAATTGTTCTGCCGTGTGTTTTTCATGGAAACAATCACATGCATGCCTTCTCCCAGACGCGAATCCACCCGGAATATCTTACTGATTTTACTGGTGGTTTCCGGAAACAGCTGAATTTGTTTGACCTGATTATTTTTAACCGTCGCCGGCCATTGCAGCGTATAGAGATGATATTCGAAAAAGGCTTTTTCTTTAAAAGATTTTGGCGCGGCGGCCATAATTTTCATCTCCGTCGTTCCGTAGCGCCGTCTTTGCTGTTGAGGGGCCAGATGAATATCTCCGGCCAGTAATTTAATTTTAGCGTCGCGATAGGTTTTTCCGCTGCGATTATCGATAGTTACCCAACAGGCCAGCGTCATCTTTGTATCGTTTTCGTTCAGTTTGGCAACATAGTCGGCGCACCAGTTTATCTTTTTGGTAAGATAAGAAATTTGAGCCTTGTGTGCGCCGGCTTTGACGGCCTGTACCTGCCACACCAGGGTGGGACGCGTAACAAAATCGTTGTGCTGTTTGTCGTAATCGCTGAGCATAACTTTCAGCTCATCGCTGCGCGGAACGATTTGCAGCTTGCCTTCGTCATCTAACAAAATAATAGTTGAACCGGAAACAGACAGCAGTTTACCCTCCAGCAATCCCAAATCGGGATGTACTAACTGCACACGCTGTTCGATAGCCTTTTGCAGAATTTTATCCACGTTCAGTAAATCGTATTCATAGTTTTGCTCCAGTACGGCAAACGCCTTATCCGGGCTTTCCACCAGAACAGACGTGGCGTCAATCCACTGCGGAATGTCCTGCAAATCGATCCTTTGTTGTCCTTTTTTAAGCGTGATGCTGCGTACTTCTTTGACCAGTCCGATGTCGGAATTGCTAATCATCACGGAGGTTTTTTCCTGCGCATGCAGCAAAACGGTTAGGATTAAAATTAATCCGGCCGCTTTACTTAAATTTTTCATGATTTTCTCTCACTTTTTGTAAGTTTTCACGGATTTGGAGCAGCTTGTTTTTCTCGGCCTCCACCACTTGTGGAGGCGCTTTTTTAACAAAATTTTCGTTGCTTAGTTTCATTTCCACTGCTTTTTGTAATCCCTGCAAACGCGCCAGTTCTTTTTCCAAACGCGCTTTTTCTTTTTGTGGATCGATTAAATCAGCCAGGGGAATGAACATCTCCACATTTTGCACTACTACCGTACCGGCATCGTTTTTATTAAAATTATCCGGCGCTGCAGAAATGTTTTGCACCCTGGCCAGCGCCGCAAAATGTTCGGCCGTGGACTGTATCAGCTTAAAGCGCCCGGTATCCGCATTAACATACAGCGATACGGTCTTCGCCGGAGGGACATTCATCTCTGAACGCAAATTACGGATGCCGCCGATGACCTCCTGCAGAAAGCGCATGTCTTCCTCAGTCTGCTCATCAAGCTGCGCCGCGTCAAACTCCGGCCAGGGAGCAATCACGATGCTTTCCTCGTCGCCGCTTTTAAACCTCTGCCAGATTTCTTCCGTGATAAAAGGAATAAACGGATGCAGCAAAGCCATGCTGCCCTTCATGATGTGTGCGGCCACGGCCAGAGCGGTTTGGCGCTCGGCTTCCGTTTCCGGCCGGTACAGGCGCTTTTTGATCATTTCCAGATACCAGTCGCAGTAGTCGTGCCAGAAGAAATGATATACGGCGCTCAGTGAATCGCTGACACGAAAATTATCGATATTTTGCGATGTTTCTTTAATGGCTTTGTGATAACGGCTCAGTATCCAGCGATCCTCCAAAGTAAAGCGATCGCGGTATGAGCTGATATCCGTTTCAACCCGCTCGTCTAAATTCATATTTAAAAAGCGAAAGGCATTCCATATTTTATTGGAAAAATTACGGCCGATTTCAAAACTCTTGCTGCCCACGTTGATATCCTGCCCCTCAGAGCTGAGCATGATCAGCGTAAAACGCACGGCATCGGCGCTGTAAATTTCGATCATCTCTACGGGATCGATGCCGTTGCCTAACGACTTGCTCATTTTGCGTCCCTGTTCGTCGCGCACGATACCGTTGAAATAGACATGCTTAAAAGGAATATCGCCCATAAATTCCAGGCCGGCCATGACCATGCGCGCCACCCAAAAGAATATGATGTCCGGTCCGGTAACCAGCGTGTCTGTCGGGTAAAAATAGCCTAACTCGGCGGTTTGCTCCGGCCAGCCCAGCGTAGAGAACGGCCACAACTGCGAAGAAAACCAGGTGTCCAGCACATCGGGGTCCTGCGTCCACTTTTCCTGTGCAGTGGAAGGATCTTCTTTGGCGACTTTAATTTCGCCTTTTTCGTTGTACCAGGCCGGGATGCGATGTCCCCACCACAACTGCCGCGAAATACACCAGTCGCGGATATTAGTCAGCCAATGTTCGTAGGTTTTGTCGAAGCGGCTTTCGGGATGGAATTTAATGCGCCCTTCGCGTACCACCTGCAAGGCCTTTTCGGCCAGTGGCTTCATCTTTACAAACCACTGCACCGAAAGATAGGGTTCTACCGGGACTTTGGAGCGGTAACTGTGGCCCACGGCATGGATATGTTTTTCCACCTTTTCCAGCTGCCCCATTTTTTCCAGTTCCCGGACAATCAGCTTGCGGGCTTCAAAGCGGTCTTTCCCGGCCAGTAATTCTGGAACAGACAGCTCGTCAATATATTCCTCGCCATCGTATTTTTGACATACGTGCATCACGCGTCCGTCCTTATCCAGCATGATCACATTTTCCAAATCGTGGCGCTGCCCCATTTCAAAGTCGTTGGGATCGTGCGCCGGCGTAACCTTGACAAAACCGGTGCCGAATTCCTTATCCACATGCTCGTCGGCAAAAATGGTTACCTTGCGGTTGACAAAAGGAATAATCACCTGCTTGCCGATAAAGCGTTTCTTTTTTTCATCATCAGGAGCGACGGCCACGCCCGTATCGCCCAGCAGCGTTTCCGGCCGTGTAGTCGCCACCACAATATACTCGTCCGAACCGGCAAATTTGTAGCGAATATAATACAGCCGGCCTTCAACTTCTTTGTGGTCTACTTCATCGTCGGCCAAAGCCGTAGCCGAGGCCGGATCCCAGTTCACGATGCGCAGCCCTTTGTAGATTAGTCCGCGGTCGTAAAGGCGTACAAACACTTCCTGAACGGCGTCCGATAGACCTTCGTCCATGGTAAAGCGTTCCCGCTCCCAGTCTAATGAACAGCCCAAAGTTTTTAGCTGCTGGATAATGGTAGAACCGTATTTGTGTTTCCATTGCCAAACGCGTTCTACAAATTTTTCCCGGCCTAAATCATGACGCGTCTTGCCTTCGCTTGCCAGGTCCCGTTCCACTACACTTTGGGTGGCAATTCCGGCATGATCGGTGCCCGGCAACCACAGGGTTTCGTAACCCTTTTTACGATGATAGCGTATCAGAATATCCTGAATCGTGTTGTTAAAGGCGTGCCCCATATGCAGCTTGGCGGTAACGTTGGGCGGAGGAATCACTATGGTGTAGGGTTTTTTATCTTTATTGACTTCGGCGTGAAAATACTTTTTCTCCTGCCATATTTGGTACCACTTATTTTCAACCTGTTTCGGCTCGTAGTGTTTGGCTATTTCTTTGTGCATTCAGCCTCTCCCAAAATATAGTGCACGAAAAGTCGGCGCGTTCCTAAAGTAATCGCAAACTGTCTGTTTTCTTTTTTATTAATAATGAATTTTTAATATACTGAATTTTAAGGCGAAATTCATCTAAATGTTTTTAGCGGCAGGAGCTTAGGGCGGCCATTTATTTACTTTAAGAGCGCCTTTTTCTGCCAAAATGTTGAATGGTTCGTTTTTTCTATGTATCATTGTGCACAGGCATTTTAACGCGGCTTTATGACAATTCAATAAACCGGTGGTTTTTAAATGAAACACGATCTTACGGAAAAAGAAAACTACACCATGGAAGATCTTTTGGAGATCATGGAGCATCTGCGCCGGGATTGCCCATGGGACGCCAAACAGACGCACCAGACATTAAAACAATATCTTTTAGAAGAAACTTACGAAGTGCTGGAAACTATCGACAGGGAAGAATGGGATAAATTTCCCGAAGAATTAGGCGATCTGCTGTTGCAGGTAGTGTTTCACAGCCAGATTGGCTCGGAGCAAAAACGGTTTAATTTCAACGACGTTGTTAATCATATCTCTAAAAAACTCATCGAGCGCCATCCGCATGTATTTGGCGATGTAACGGTTCACAGCGCCAGCGAAGTGCAGGATAATTGGGAACATAACAAAGTTAAAAAGGAAAAACGCCGTTCTATTTTAAGCGGCGTACCGCAGCAGGCGCCGGCCTTGTTGCAAGCGCAACGCCTGCAGGAAAAAGCCGCCACGGTTGGCTTTGACTGGAAAACGTTACAGCCCGTACTGGACAAATTCGACGAAGAATGGCGGGAGTTTCGTGAAACGCTGCCCGGCGGCAACAGCGAACGGATGGAACATGAATTGGGCGACGTTCTCTTCAGCCTGGTCAATATCGGACGCTTTTTAGGCCTTGTGTCCGAAGACGCCCTGCGCAAAACCAATAAAAAATTTATACGCCGTTTTCAATACATCGAGGCGCGGTTTAATCAGAATACTTTAAAAATGAAACAGGCCACTCTAAAAGAGTTGGACCATTACTGGGATGAGGCAAAAAAAACAGAATGAACACAGACTATCTTGATTTTGTCCATAGCGCCGCTTCTCGCGAAGAGCTGGCCATGCGAACTTTTGACTATCTAAAATTGATCGGCAAGACGCCGGAGGCTCTGTTGCATCATCGTCACCGTCCCGAGGCGCTTACGGTAATTCGTTCGCAAGAAGACACTTTTTCCGCAAAGACCTGGGCAAAAGCCGCACGAAACAGTGAGATACCTGCGCAGCCGGATTTTATGGTTTCCGGCGAGAAGTACGTCAGTTTTATCGGCGGCGCTCCACCGTACCGTCAGCCGTTTTATATTTTCGTTTTTACCGCAGAGCCTTCTCAGAAAATTAAAGAAATCATGCACAGTTGGCAGCGTATCGATATGTTGACCGTAAAAATAGAAAATACTGTGAAAGAAGATTTATCCGTGGAATGGGCGAATTTGATTTCTCAGCTGTTACACGACACCAGTTCCCTGATACAGCTCGTCTCTAAAAACGAGACCTCGGCGGAACTTGATCGTCGTCTGAATTATCAAACGAGTGTGCAAGATAAGCTGCTGTATTATATCAGACCCATAGATATTATCCGTTCTCCGCTGCCGGTGAAAGATTTAATTAACCATTCATTGCAAATGGCAAATATCGATCATGAAAAAATTTCATTAACGCTTTCCGACAAAGTAACCGATATAGTAATCGACGCCGAAACTTTTGCCAAAGCATTTAATGAAATTGTACGCAACGCGTTAACTGCCGTAGAGCATCGTCCGGAAAAAATCAGCATCTCCGTCGACATCGTACAGGGCCATTCACCTTTTCTGGCGTACGATTGGCTGAAGATCACCATCCATGATCGGGGCAAAGGGATTATTTCAGATTTTATTGAATATATCAGCGAGCCTTTTTTTACGACACGTAAATCTGAAGGACATGCCGGCTTTGGTTTGACGAACGCTAAAAAAATCATAGAGGCCCACGAAGGGCAACTAAGTATAAATTCAGTACCGGAAGAAGGAACTGCCGTAACTTTTTATTTGCCAGTTTTAAGTTCTGACGACTATGAATAATCAAAAAATCCTCATCATCGAAGATAATCTCGTTTGGCAGCAAAGCTTTCGCAAGTGGCTGGGTAATGATTACACTTTTGAATATGCTCAAAATCCGGAAAAAGCCAAGCAGGTCTTTTTACGCTTTTTACCCGATATTATCCTGCTGGATTTGGGATTGCCTAAAATTGAACAAGGTCTGGAAACGCTGGATTTCATCATCAGTCGGGGCACCGACGCACAGATAATCGTCATCACGTCCTCGCAGGATCACCAGAATGCGCTGGAAGCGCAAAAGCGCGGCGCCTCGTCTTATTTCTTCAAAAGTGAAAACATCAAGGAAGAATTGCCGCTTTCGGTAAAACGCGCCTTGCGCATGCAGGCGCTGGAGCGGGAAAACCGCAACCTGCGCAAAAAGCTGACCGACACCCTATCCTTCGAAGGCATTATCGCCGTCAGCAAGCAGATGCAAAACATTCTGCGGCTGGTAGAACAAATCCGCGAAACCACGGAACCTGTACTGATTACCGGTGAATCCGGCGTAGGCAAGGAGATCATCGCCCGGCATATTCACCGGCGCAGCAAGCTGGCCGCCAAGCCTTTTGTGGCCATCAATTCGGCCGCTCTCCCGGAGAACCTTTTAGAAAATGAATTATTCGGCCATGAAAAAGGCGCTTACACCGGCGCCCATGAGTTAAAAAAAGGACAATTGGAAGTGGTCAACGGCGGCACGCTTTTTCTGGACGAAATCGGCGAATTGCCGTTGTCTATTCAGGCGAAACTCCTGCGTGTTTTACAGGAAAAGAAGTTTTACCGTCTGGGCGGAACACGGGAGCTGAAAGCTGATTTTCGTCTGATCACCGCAACCAACCGCAATCTGGCAGAAGAGGTAAAAAAGAATATCTTTCGCGAAGACCTTTACTACCGCCTGAATGTAATCCCTGTGCGCGTGCCCCCTTTGCGGGAGCGGCCGGACGACATTCCGGCGTTAATTGATTTTTTTACCGCCAATTACTGCAAGGAAAAACACATTTCCTTACCGAGATTCGAGCCTTCTCTGGTGGCCTACCTTTCCCGCCTGGAATGGAAAGGCAATATCCGCCAGTTGGAAAATACGCTGATTCGCATGCTGGTACTGAATCACAAAACGCTTACGCTCAACGATATCCCCGACGAGCTTCAGCAGCAGGAAAATCCTTTCCTGCAGAACGCTTTGGCCAACCGCCTGACCCTGGAAGAAATGAACCGCATTTACGTCAACATGGTATATGAACATTTAGGACAGAATAAAAAAGCGGCCTGCGAATTTTTGAACATCAATTACCGCACCTTAATGAACCGTCTAAAAAAGTAATTGCACTTTTCGCAATACCCCCACTTTCTACATTGTAAAAAATACAATCTTACCTTATATTTTGCAGCTTAATTATCGGTTTTTACGTAAGTTACGGCGCTTTAACACACAACCCCTTATTTTTTATCTACTTATCTATGTGGCATGATGTTTGTATTAAATAAAGCAAACAAATGGAGGGGTATATGTCGTTTCAAAACATATTAGATGGAAACCTTGAAATCATGTCTTTGGATGACGAGCAGGGACGCAGGTACTACAGCGTAAAACTTTCTTTTTCCGAAAACGACGTTCTAACGGTTTATCGCAACAGCATGGATGAGTTGGTAAACGAACTGCCAAACATCCTGTCATCCGCAATTCAGGCCCGGATTTTAACCGATAGTCCGGTCGTTAATTAGAAAAGGAGTGGTCTATGAGAATTTTTATTTGTGAACAGGATCCTTACCGCGCTAAACTCATGCAGGACATATTAGGCGTTTACAATTATAAAATTATCACTGTGAACGACCAGGGGGATTTGTTCCGTCAAGCCTATGCCAAAAAACCTGCTGTTATCGTAATGAATGAAATGTTTCCTAAAAAATCTGCTGAAGAGATGCTCTCTAAGCTGCGCGACGATCCCGTGACATCTAAAATCCCGGTAATCTTCATCGGATCGCATCAAATACTGAAAGAGAGCCCCTATGAACCATTTTTGTTTGATTCATTAACGGAATATCTGCCGGAACCGATTAAAATCAAGAATTTGCGCCACTATATCGATCGCTGGACTACACTCAGAAGTTTATATATAAGGCATTAAAAATGAACTGGCTTTATATTTTCATACAAATATCTATCATTGTACTCTGGATGATATTTAAAGGAATCCGTATCAAGGATGATGTCCTTTTCTGAATTCTAATCCTCCTGGATTAGAGTGGTGGGCTTTTCTGTTTTAATCTAATGATTGGTAAAAAGGAATTTGCTGGTTAGGATTAAAATGGAAGAGCCTTTTTTTATTTACGCACCCAGCGGCCGTCTAAATCCATATTCAGCGGCGTATGTTTTTTGACATATTCGACCACGGCGTCGCGTACGGTTGTTTCCATCCATTTAAAAGCGCTGTCCGGCAAAAAGGCCAGCGGCGTCATTCCATAGTTGCCCTCCGCCAAATATTCCGTCGTAGCCACATGATATGTTTTTTGATCGTCTAAAGGCTGGACGCCCACAAAAAACTCCGTTATCTTACTTCCATCCGGGCGCTTGGAATCATAAACGACTCTTCCGCCGGCAATAGCCATCCCGCCGTAACCGCCGGCGATACTGTTCTCGATTAATTTACGCAACAGGCTGCCCTTTAGGCTAATCACGGCAATGCGGTTGCCGAAAGGAAAGACCTGTGATATGATACGCGGCGTAAGAGGACCGATAGGAATATCCTGACGCATGCTGACAAAATTATTAAAGGCAAAATCAGCGCCGCTAACTTGCAGCATGGCGTTGCACATCAAATCGCCCATGGGTGATTCGCCGCGCGTGCTGCGGTAAAGTGTTTTTTGTGTAACGCCGACAACATCATCAAAATGGAAGGCATATTTTTTACGCAGACTGTCGATTTTTTCAGCCATTTTCCTCTGCGGCCAGTATTCGTCTTCCGAAAGCAGCAACAGACTGCCGTCGCGCGCCGGAACTTCGTAACCGATCAGCGAATGCGTTTGCCGATCCACTTTCAAGATAATCAATCCCAAATTTCCGCCATTGGCATAATTCTGTAAACAAATCGTGTGATTTCCCGGGTCTTCCCAAGGCAGCTTGTAGCCACGGTTAATCTTACCCGAAAGCAGCACATCAATACCGCTAACAAAATGCGCCAATTCCATAGCATCCACATAAGAATTTTTTCGAACGCCCTGAGCATCCATTTCTGTTAGAACTTTATATCCATCCTCGGCGTCGTAAGGCAGGCCAAGAGGCGCCAAAGCAATGACGATATCCGCGCCCTGTCGCTTTAAATGTGTTACAGCTTCTTTGGCTGCCGGGACTTCAGGGCCAAACAATAAACCGCGCACTGCGCTGCTGTCGGCGTTTTGTTCAGCCGATTGGGAGACTACGCCGAACAGACCTATTTTTATACCCTCTTTTTCGATGATGATTTCCGGCGGCATCTGTTTAAAATTTTTCCGGCTCCGGGCGTCGAATACATTGGCCGCCAAAACGGGAAAACGCGCCGCCTCGGTCAGATTCAGTAAATTCTCTCGGCCAAAATCAAAATCATGGACGCCGGGCGCCATAGCGTCGTAACCAATGCCGTTCATATACTGCACAATGGCCTGTCCTTTGGATTTGCGTCCGATAGCCGGCGGTCCCTGAAAAATATCGCCACCGTCGATGAGCAGTACGGCATCGCCTGTTTGAGCGGCCATTTTCCGATAATGCTGAACAATAGTAGCTGCAGCCGCGCCTCCGCCCAACACCGGCGGGAATAAGGGGTTCATATAGACAGCCCGCTGTGTTTCGATTCCGCCGCGCAAATCATTGGTGTAAAACAAATAGATTTTAAGCGGTTTGCCGGTATCCGCTCCAATTATATTTTGCAGCATCAAAACAACCAGTGCCGCGCTTATTAAAACATACTTTATCATAGCGTCTATCTTTTTTTATTTGCTGTCAAACGAGCAAGTAACATCCGCCCGTAAAAAATAGTTGGTTAATTTAACGCGATCGCTGTCGCTGCGATCATTTAAACCCCACATGGAGTCCGGGAACATATCCGCCTGGTAATAATCCATGTTGGAAACGCCGCCGCCAAAATTAATCTGAACCTGCCGCACCGTAAATCCGCTGCCAATAGTTAACACCGCCCGGCTGAAACTGGCGCTCTGGCGCAGGGTGGAATAGAGAAAACCGGCGCGCAGGGGCACTTTGTCAAAAAACAGATGTTCCACTCCAACACGGAAGGAGTAAGTGTCCTGAAAGCGCGTATTCGCCTTAAGGTTGTCTTTAAACTGGCTCCACAAATCGTAAACAAAATCCAGATTGATCTTTGCAGCTAAGATATTTTCGAAGCGGTATTCCAAACCGGCGGCAAAGCGCAACGGATAATCGAGCGTTTGTCCTGATTCAACCGCTGCCGTATCGGCTAAAACATCCGTAAAGGATCGTTTAAAGCTCAGCGAATACGGCAACCGTACGGAGGCCCCTACAGTCAGCCGTTCATCCATACGATAACGTAACCCCAGCGTACTAACCAGGGGAGTCTTGTCCAGTTTTTTGGTATGAATCTGATGCATGGCAATGCTTTCAAAATCGGCGACATGCGGATTGATAATCTGGCTGGCGTCGATCTGCCCGCGGACAAGGCTCACTTGCCCGGCTACATATAACCCGGGAAGCGCCCGGTACGCAACGATCAGCGGAATCTGCGTAAAGGCCCCCTGCTGCTTAATGGTATTGTATCCTAACAGGCGATCGCTCTTGTCCGCCGGATCGCGCACTTCTTCTTCGTAGTCGTAATCAAAGCCGCTAAAGGGCAGCACGCCGGCAGCAACATTAATCCCTTGCAATTGTGGAAAAGGAATGTTAAAAACCGCCATGCCCCAAAAGCCCTGGTACCATTTGGCATGATAATAATAAGAACCGTAATCATTAAAGCCCACAAAGCTGTCATAGTAGGGGAAGGCCCGATCTTCGATGTGGCGGTTGAGCCACAGCCCGCCGGTGAAGGTAATCAGACTGCTATTTTCACCAATCAAAGCCGGATTGAGCGCCGCGGCATCGGCCTCCGTGCCGCCGGCCACACCGCTGCCGCCCATGCCCATAGAGCGCGCCGAGATAAACGGCGTTTGTGTGCCGTAGTTCATTTTATCATAATTAAAGTCGCCCTGCTGAGCAAAAGCCAGCGTAGCGAACAGAAAAATACTTAAAATCTGGATGACTGTTTTCATTCCCGCCTCTGTTAAAAATTATAATTCACTTCAATATAGTAAAGACTGCTGTACGGCCGCAACCAGGGAGCGGCAAAACGTTTATCCGGATTTTGCTCCAGCGTAGTCGGATAAGGTTGAAACTGAATATTGGAAATGGACGCATTGTGATCGGCCGTGTATTTCATGCGCATGGAAAGATGATGACTCAAGCGCATATAAATCGACAACCAAAAGCGCAGGGCGCCCTTACGGCTGTCCATCACCATGAATTGCGTATCTTCGAAATTCCACAAAAAGCCTTTGTAATAGGCTAACATGCCGCTGACTTTCAGGCTTTTATTAAAATTATGAATATAATTGGCGGTAAGCGCTTCTCCGTCTAAAACAATATCGCCAAACACGCGCGGCCGGGGATGCACCAACAATTTTGTGGAAGCGTACATTAAATCCAGATTATCATAGCCCGACAAGCGCATGCGCAAGCGGCCGCGGAACTCCAGATTGCGGTAGTACTGGCGGTTGGTTAGTTGATTTTGCTCTTCGCGCGCCTGCCATTTTTGCCGCAACTGAATGGTTAACGGAAAAACCGGACGATAATTGAGCGTGCCCACTAAACGGTAGTGCTTGGCGGCATCCGCTTTACGCATCCAGTTATCATATTGCAGACGGGTTGTTATTTTGCGGCTTAGCTGATAATAGCTGCTCAAATAAAACCCTTCTTCGGCCTGTGGCTGGGGATTGTTTTCGTACAACTGTCCGTAAAGCACGGATTGCAAATAGTAGTAATCTTCATAAATAGTGCCTTTATAGCGACGATAATTCGAGAAAGAGCGCTGATAGGGATTATCAAAGCCCACATCGTAGTTGCGGTAAAGGCCCAAAATATTAAACGACGGATATTGCAGATAGACAGACAGCACCAGGGCCTTGGGATCGTCTCCCATTTTGAAAAAGCTGCCGCCTTTGTCCAGCTCGCCGTATTCGCCCTGAAGAACAATGTTTTTGTACACTGTCTGAAAATCAAAACCGTACACGCGCCGGAAAGACAACGCATCTCTCCACAGCGGGCTTTTTCCACGAGCCACTGCTCCGCCGTAAGCCTGTTTAATTTCGCTGTCCGCCGTAAGCTGGCGGCGCAGCCAGTTGGAGTTGCCGCTGTTGTCTTCGCCGACAATCTCAAAGGGATTGGGATCGAGTACGCGGTCGTACAAACTTTCGTAGTAACTGACGCCGAAAAACGTACCGGGCAGAAAATCATATTGGAAATGGTAACCGTATGTAAGCTCGTTAACGCTGTTCAACCAGCTTAAATTATCATGATTCGGAGCGCGCAGGGAATCATCCAGCGCATATTTAAAGCGCTGATCCAGAACGATGAACTGATTAAAACCCGCGCCGGTTTCTTCGTTGTATTCCCTGCGGTTCAAAATAGCGTCGCGGGAATCGTAAGAAACAAAACCGATAGCGCTCAAATTTTTATAGGCGCCTTCTGCGGCTATACCGCGCAATGTAAATTCGCGCGTTCGTGAATTATCACCTGAAATACCGCGAAAACGTTTGCGAAATCCGTAACCGGATTTGCGGGGCGTAAAGAAATCCGTATTTTCCATTATTACGCCCTGGCCAAAGGTTACGCTGTAATTACCCACATATAATTTTCGCAGATTAAAATCGCCGAAGCGCTGATTTTCCACGCCCACATAAAACTTCATTTCCGGGATGCGGAAGGCGCCGTCATTAAAATAATAGTTCGGCTCGTTGATGTTGCGCGTGTAGGAAAATCCGGCTTTTATATTTTGCCCGTAAGAAAAGCGCGATTTGTAGTAGGCATTGGGCAGTAAATTGTAACCGGAGTGCAGCATGCCGGAAACGGCCGAAAGGCTTGCCTGCCGGCTTTGATCGCCCACATCGGCCATAAAGGGCGTGTTGTCGATACGCATCAGCACATTGCCGTGCAAACCGCTAATCTGTGAATCTTTGTAGTCCAAAAAATAACGCGCGGTATTATAGGCGTAACGGGAAAGTCCCGGAGTGCGGCGCAGATCGCGCTGGTCGCGGATCCAATGCACTTCGGCGCGGTGTTGTAAGATAGCTACGGCGTCCACCGGCGAAACATTCTGCAGATTAACCAATTCATCGTAGCGCGCTTTGTTAACATTCATCGGGTCCAGCGCTTTTTCAATCCACAGATCAATAAAGGCGTCGTTCACGCCCTCGCCCGAACTCCAGCGGTCAAGCCGGTAGTAAATCTGCTCGATCTTTTCCTGAACGGTAGTCATTGGTTTAAAAGGGGCTATTCGCACCAGAGGTTTCACTTCGTCAAATAACTGCTGATTCATACCTTCGATGCGGCGTAATTCATAAATACTTTTAAAATAGCCGCGATAGGTGATGTAATCGTATAATCGCCGGGCAACCGCCGGCGGCACAGGCAGAGCGGAAATTTCTTCCAGCGAGGCACGGTTAATATTCAGCTGGTGCTTGACACTGTATGGCGTGTTCTCACCGGCAGACACGATGCCGCTTAACAAGAGCATCATTAAAATGGTCGTAAGTAGTTTTTTAGTCATAGGTTCAATCTTAAAAATCAATTACCAAAATGATAAATTAAACTAAATTTATGTGTTTCCGGCAAAACCGGATGCGTATGGAACGAGTAATCCAGATTGAATCCGCGGTAATTCAAACCGACGCCTGCGGAAAAACGGTTTGGCGCACTGCTGGCGCCCAGACGCAAAGCCAGCCAGTATATCGGCTTAAATTCAAATCCGCCCTGCACCTGTGTGTCGAACCCAATCGTTTTATCGAAGGCAATCGAGGTCGTCAATCCCGTTACCGGAATGTAAGCCGCGCCAATAACGATGCGCTGCGGCAGTTCCTCGCTCGTTTCGGCGCCGATGGTGGGCGCGTTGATATTGTACACATAAACGCCCACATAGGTGCGGTTGTAAATAGAGGCCTGCAAACCGACATCCACGCCCATGGTTCCGGCGGAACCCAACTTCAGCCCGCCGACCGACTCGCCCAAATTCCAATAATAGTATTTTAAGCTGTAACCGAACGATAAAAATGAATGCACGTCTTGCATTAGATAAAATCCGTGGGACAGCGTAAACGTATTTTCGGCAGAAATCTGCTTATCATTGTATCGTACACCGAACGTTTCCATGGCCAGACTGATTGAACCGAAATTTTTCGGCAGGGTCATGGCCCCGGCAAAAAAGGCGTTGGTGAAAAACGACAGATTGAAGGGCCGCTGTACTGCGCTGGCCACACCGTAGCCCTGATAGCGGGCCAATCCGGCCGGGTTGTAATAACTTGCCCACACATCATTAGCCACCGCCACATAGGCTTCGCTCATGGCCGTAGCCCGCGCCGATGGATAGCGGCCGTCAAATACGCCGGCGGTTGACATGCCATACGCGCCTAATAAAAAGATGAGTAACAACTTTAGTTTCATTCTATTTCCTTAACTCTTGGTGTATCGGTTAAAATCCAAACAATGACCGTATTCCTCAGGCAATTCAAGATGATTTGAGCTATTGGATGTCCAGTCAAGCTGGACATGACATAAAAAGTTTCATCTCCATTCAATATAGATTAAAGCAAAACCAGACTTCTTTAATCAAAATCAGGTTTTTAATCCCTTCGCCTGATGTTATCTTTTAAGAACCGCATCTGTCAAATACTACTTTAATACCGTTCCTACCACAATTGGCGCGATCTTTTGAACCCGTTTACCTGTTTCGTTATTAACCACTTCCAGATGGCAGATATAGGTTCCTACCGGCACCCACTCCCCTAACTGGTCTTTACCATACCATAGAATGACATTAGTGAAGGGCGCCCCCTTGGTGTCCATCAGTGTAGCAACTACGCGGCCGGCCAGATCAAAAATACGCAACGTGATGTAGGTGTTCTGAGAACCGGCGCCAAACGTAATATTCATCGCTTCGTCGCGCTGCGGCACAAAGGGTTTGTTCTCCACATTCAGCGTTACCGGCGTACCTTCAAACTGAAAATGCTCGATATCTTCCTGGTAAGCAATGATTAGCTGCGGACTTTTTTTATAACTTCCGATAACGCCGCGTACCGTAATCGTATCGCCCACATTGTAATCGCTTAAATCCAAACCGCTGGTATCCCAGATACGCAGCGCCAGGTCGCCGGTACCGTCGTTGATGGTTATATTGGTGCCGCCGCCCAGGTTGTTTACGATCTCCGCAATAATTCCTACGGTTTTCACCATTGTACCTTCAAGGGCAATGTTAGCCGCAGCAGCGGCAGATAGTTTGGCAACGCCCGGAATGGCTTGCGCCGTATCCAGCACCTGTAAGGTAAAATTCTGTATCTGTGTGGTAATATCGCCTTTAGTTCCCACATAATCGTGCACCGTACCGGTAATTTTCAGACGGTTGCCGCGCACTAATTCCGTATAACCGGTTTTGGAATCATTGATGTTTATCCCCCGTCCGGATTTATCCTGCACGTAAGCATCGGTGCGGTCGGTACGTGTTATGCCGGCGCCAACGGACACCACGGCTTCGATTTCCACCTGTTTTCCTTCATACTCGGCTTCATTGTTTTGAATTTCGGCAATCGTAAGTGTTTTAGACACGTGAAGAACCGGGTACGAAGCGATAGGGGTTAAATAGCCGCCGTCCACAGCAGTAAAAACGCCAAATTCGTAATCGCCCCCTTCAGCAGGCATATGCGCATCCATAATTGCCATATCGCCGCTATTCTGGTCGGTCAGGGCCATGCCGCTTAAAGTGATTTTCTGGCCGGCCACGGTCACTGTGGCCCCGGCAAAGGCCCCGCTTAACTGCAATCCGCCGGCCGACTGCGCCCACGAAATTTGTTCCGGCACGTCTACGTCCACGGAAGTAATGGTATACGGAGCCGTGCCCACAAAATGCAGCGTCAAATTGGCCTGTTCATCGGCCTTAACAAAATCCGGGCTGAGGGTTACGGTGCCCGTGCCGTCGCCGGCAACCGGACTAAAAGCGCCGGGTGTGGGCGTGCGTGCTTCAAAATTGCTTTGCCAGTTTTCGCTGGCTTCGTTGTGCCCGCTAATGCCGTTTCCGCCGGATTGTATTTCGTCCGCCTCTGCAATTCCCTGACGCTGCAGGCTCTTGCCGTCGGGGCCGGCCTGCTGCGCTTTCTGCGAAGCGGTCGCCAGATCAGCGGCATAGCTGGAGCTATCGCTGCCAACGTCCGGGCCGTCGATGGAAACGCCCGTTTTATCCATCCAGTAGGATTTAAAAATCGAAATTCCCCACGGCAGATAATCCACATCCTTAACCAGGTCGCTGCTTCCGTCCCAGTAAAACAAGATCACCATGCCTTTGGCAAATTCCAGCGTGGGGTTGCCGCCGGTCTGTACAGTCAGCATATCCGGTATCTGATCATCGCTGGCGACAATTTCCAGATCGGCTTTCTTGCTGTATACCGTATCGTAGGCCGCGCCGTCCAGAGCCACCACCAATGCGCTGTGCGCCTCAAGCGACATATTGGGGAAACGACAAAGAAAATGAATACTGTTCGTAGAATAGACGCCTTCGACCAACCGGTAATAGGTGTTGTAATTGGCCAGATAGTAATCGGATAAATCTGTGGCCGCATTGCTGGGATTGTAAATTTCAATAAAGCCATTTTGTCGATCGCCGTCGGGAGGAATCATCACCTCCGTAAGCAGTAGATGATCCTGAGCCGCCAATAACAGAGGTAAAAAAAACAGAACAATAAATTTAAACATGTAACAACTCCTGAAAATGCTCGTGCCGCCGATTAGAAGACAAGCCGTAACGTTAAAACAAAGCTTACGAAGCTAAGAAAGTTTGTGAAACTTAAATAAACCTGCGAAGCTTATTAAGCTTCGCAGGTATAGTCGTACTTATTTCATCAGCATCAGTTTAATGGTTTGTTGCTGCTGGCCAACGCGCAGAACGGCATAATAAATTCCGCTGGCCATTGTTTGGCCGTTATCCGCTGTACCATCCCAATTCACCGAATTCCAACCGGTTCTGGCGTTGGTAAGCAAGGTTTTGATTTTTTGTCCCAAACTGTTGTAAATGGCCAGTTCCACATGCCCCGACTCAACTAAATTGGCCGGCATTTCAAAGGCAATGGTAGTAGAAGGATTAAAGGGATTGGGATATGCCTGATGCAGTTTAAGGGTTTTAGGTATAAACGGCGGCATAACACCGATGGCCGTTGTGTCGGCAAAATCGCTTAATGAACGCGGTAATAATTGGTATCCTTCTGTAAATGGCGAGGAATAATCATACTGCCCGAAAATACCTACGACATTCTTTGGCCAGGCAGGTTCGGCGCTGCCGTCAATATCCGTATCTTTATCGATGCGCAGGGTCAGCTCATTAGCGCCGCCGTCGTCACTGACAGTGATGTTGGCGTTGGAGCCTTCCGCAGGCCAAGCCCCAGAAACCTTACTGAGATTATCTATCTGAATCAACAACCCTTCGAAACTCTCCGCACCGCTTAACAGGGTAGCGATATTTAACTTGGCCGGTTCCGGCATGGTGGCCTCGCCGTTATCGGTAATGTCGGTAAAGGCGTTATCCGGCGTAATTTGGGCCATGCCGTTATATTGTGACAGTTGGCCGATGATGGTGTAACTGTGGCCGGGAATAATTTCACGCGCGCCGGCGTCGTAGCGGAAAACATTGATAGCTGAAAAATCCGCATCCTGGATATACACGGAAAGATTGGTGGGATCGAATACGCCGTTGGCCACCGTAGCCACGCCCGTGGTACGCGCATAATATCCGCTGTATATCAAAGCCTGATTTTCATCCTGCTGTTTAAGCTGGGCCAAAGGCATGGCGCCAACAAAAAAGCCCATGGTATCGGTTACGGAAATTTCGCCGCCGTCGTCTTCGGCAGTCACCCAATAGGCCACGCGATCGTTATCATTGTAGGCGCTGGCCGGAATAGTACCCGCATACAGAGAGTCGTGCCCCTGATCGGCCATGGCAACCGTTGTTTCCGCGCCGCCGTTGACGGCATAGTGCAATTCCACTTTGCTGATGGCGCTTTCATCAAACGCTTTTACCGTATCGACAAAATCTTCCGTTGCCTGCGGCGCGCGGGACGAAACGCTCGTTTCGCTAACCACCGGTGGAATATTAATGAAGCCGCTTTCGAGGATTTTGATGTTGTCAAAATAAACCGCCTCATTAGAACCATTGGATTGCAACGCCAATTTTACATTTAATTTGCTATGTCCGCTAACCTGAGCGTAGACCGTCTTCCAGGCTCCTTCTATACCCAGATTATCAATATCGTTGCCGTATGTATTCACCATATCCACAGAATCCGTACCGTCGATGACCAACCAGATATGCACATAGTCCATGGGGTCTGTTTCCCATGTATCGTCATTAATAAAATAATCAACGGAAACCTGTACAGATGCATATGCGCTGATATCCACCGTATCCAGCGTGGTTACCATTAATCCGTCGGTATCGGACATCTGAAAACCCTTGCTCCCGTCGGGAAATGATCCTACCGTATTTGTATAATCCGTTACACCCACATAATCGCCATCCGTCAAGCCGACGCCGTTTTCCGTATTGTAGTAAAAAGATGTGAAGCCGAGCTCCCCGCCGGTTGAGACATAATTAACGGATGCTTCACCCGCATTATTAACTAAAGCATGATCCACGGCAGGATCGCCCGTGTCCGTATATTTCCCGCCTGTAGCCGGCTCTTCAAAACTGGTGTAGGCGATGGTCTGCGCTAATGTGGCCTGCACTGCAAAAACCAGCAGTAATAAAATTGTTTTCATGTTAACCTCCTAAATTTGATTTCGTTTGGGACGAGTAATTTACGAACAAAAATATCTAAATTAAAATTAAAAATATATGAATGACCAGTTGAACATAATTAGAATTATTTAAATCGTTTTGCCTGGATTCCGGCTCTCCGCTTCGCTCCGGCCGGAATGACATGCCAAGACTGCGTCATTCCCGCGAAGGCGGGAATCCATATCTGGCCAAAAGCACCGATTTTTGACCGAAAAGAGGAATATTCTTAACAGCCTGGGAGTCCTCGTTTTCAACTGGTCATTCATATTAATACTTAAAGAGCCGCCTCAACCGGGAATAAGCGCGGTCAGCTTGCCATGAAAACAATAAAAGGAAGCCCTTCGGCTTCCTTTTATTTTCACTGTGGCGTATTTACTTTTTCCCGGGATGCCATTCGCTGCTTTTTAACAAAATATCCTGAATGCGGTTAACCAGTTTGTGCGGGTCGGTCAGATATCCTTCTAACAGCAAAGCCGATTCATACAACTGCTCCACGGTTTCCGTAATGAAGGAATCTTTGGGATCGTTTTTGTAAATCTTTAACAGATTGCGCGTCAAAGGATGATTCTTGTTGATCTCAAAGACCTTTTTAGGCACGGATGTATCCTTATTCATGATGTGTAAAATCTTCTGCATTTGCGAGGTCATCTCTCCGTCGGGATTCACTAAACAGGAAGCGCTGTCCTTTAAACGTTTGGATTCGCGCACTTCCGTCACGCGGTCGCCCAAAATATCCTTCATCTTTTCCAGTAATTTTTTAAAGACCTTTTCTTCGCCGTCGCTTAATTCCTCAACGTCATCGGCGCTTTCCTCTACATCGGCAAATTTTTCCAGCTTGGAGATGTCGGCCTGCTCCACCGGCGTCAGCGTGTAATCACTTTTATATTTAACCACGCCGCTCATCACAAACTCATCCACCGGATCGTACAAATAGAGCACTTCGACGCCTTTGCGCTTAAAAATCTCCAGATGCGGATCGCCGCTTAAGGCCTCGCGGCTGGGGCCGGAAATGTAATAGATTTCTTTTTGATCTTCTTTAGCGCGCTCCACATATTCGGCCAGCGATGTAAGCGCATCCTCTTCGCTGAGGGCGGAAGAATCGAAACGCAGTAATTCGGCGAACTTTTCCTGATTACTGTAGTCGGAATAGCCCATCTTGAAAATTTTGCCGTGCGCCTTCCAGAATTCTTTATATTTATCCGGCTCGTCTTTGGCCATTTTTCCCAGATGGCTTAAAAGCTGTTTAACCAGCGTCTGCGAAATTTTTATCACAACGCGGTTTTCCTGCAGGGTCTCGCGGGAAATGTTCAGAGGAATATCCGGCGAATCAACCATGCCTTTGATAAAGCCCAGATATTCCGGAATCAGCTCGGAATACTTATGCTGAATTAAAACCCCTTTTACATACAGATCCAGCCCGATGTCCTCTTTGGAAATGCCAAATATATCAAACTCGCGCTTGGGAATGAACATAATGCTGGAAAACTGCACCGGGGCGTCGATAGCCACATGGATGGTGCTCAGCGGCGCTTCACTGTCGTATGTTAAAAACTTGTAGAATTCTTCGTACTGTTCCGGCTTAATGCTCGATTTTGGCTCGCGCCACAGAGCCGTCATGGTATTTACTTTTTCATCTTCCAGAAAGATGGGGAATTGAATAAAGTTTGAATGCTTTTTAATGATCGATTCCAGCCGGTATTTTTCGGTAAACTCCTTAGCGTCCTCTTTTAAATGCACCTCGATTACCGTACCACGCTTAACGGCGTCCTCTAATTCATTGATTTTAAAAGTACCGGAACCGTCCGATCGCCACTGGACGGCCGGCGCGTCTTTTAAGTAAGATTTAGTGGTGATGACCACTTCTTCGGCCACCATGAACACCGAATAAAAACCTACGCCGAATTTTCCAATGATGTTGGAAATATCTTTTTCTTTGGCTTCCTGAGAGAGCTTGTTTAAAAATTCTGCGGAGCCGGACTTGGCGATGGTGCCAATATTTGTCACCAGCTCTTCAGCCGTCATACCAACGCCCGTATCGGAGATGGTTAAGATGTTTTTATCCTTATCCGCTTTAATGCGAATCTCCAGCGGTAAATCGTTGTCTGCCACTTCCCCGCCGCTGGTTTGCTCGAAGCGGATTTTATCAAGAGCATCCGAGGCATTGGAGATCAGCTCACGCAGAAAAATTTCGCGGTTGGTGTACAGCGAATGAACCAGAATGTCCAATAGCTGTTTGATTTCCGCTTTAAATTTGTAAGATTTTGCCTTACCTGCCATATCGTACTCCTGTATTTTGTCCTTTTCGATTTTACCCTTGTAAAAACATCGTCTAAATAAATGATGCGCTAAGCGCGCAAGGGTTACAAATTTAACACTGTTGCCCTCATAAAGGCAAAAAGATTTAAAAAATAGAAAACAGAAAAAAGAAAATAGTGGCGTTTAGCTAAGCGTATACGCGTTATTTATCCCGGATTACGCCTTAGAAAACTAAACGAAACAATATTCAGTTGTCCCGACAGAGCGGGACAACTTTTAATCGTGTGGATATATCTCCCACAGTTGAAACTGTGGGTTAAAATCTTTTCCTCCCTACGGAAGAGTTTTTTGTACATCCCGCAGGGATGTTTGCAATTAGCCCGCTCCTCGCGGCAAAGGCCGTCCCGTTTTCCGTCACGGAGTGATCCCTACGGGAAAGGAACCACTTCGTGGTGGGAAAATGACAGTGAGAGACCTTTTTAGAGTGAACTCATAATTTTTAATTCGTAAGTGATTTAGTCCAGCCATTTTATCAGCCGCGTTTCATGGGCATTAAAAAGATCGGGATGCGTCGGCAGCACACGGCAATTAAAACGATACGAACCATTGGTCTTGGCCTTAACCAGCGCTTTGTATTCGTAGATATTTTCGTCCACTTTGCCAATCAGGCCCATGGGGAAAACTTCCATTTGCTGGTGTCCTTTGATGGCGTCCTGCCGTTCCAAAATCAACTCCACGCGCAGCTCTTCGGGTTTTAAACCGTCGACGTTCAGTTTTACACTGATTTCACGCGTCTCGCCTGCGCCGAAGATACGGGCGTCCTCAGAGGCGGCGTCCATATTACGCTGAGTTAAAACAATTTTTTTCCAGTGCCGGCGGGCGCGATTTAACCAGCGCGTAAAACGGAATAATTCAATAAAATCGTTTTCGGCATATTTCAGATAGCGGCGCATACCCGGCACATAGTATTTTTCACCGTACTCCCAGACCATACGATGCGTAGAAAAACGCGCCAGATTGGAACGCAGCGATTCCTTGGCAATTTTCACCCAATCATGCGGGATACCGTCCGCGCCACGGTTGTAAAAAGCGGAAATGATTTCATTCTCCAGCGTTTCATACAACGACTCGCTGTCTATCTGATCCTGTACATTGTGATCGGGATGCTCGATTTCGCTGCCGATCACCCAGCCGTTGCGGCCGTTAAAACCTTCCGGCCACCAGCCGTCCAGTACGGAAAAATTGATGCCTCCGTTAACCGGAACCTTCTGCCCCGATGTGCCGCTGGCCTCCAACGGACGACGTGGATTATTCAACCACACATCCACGCCGGAAACCATCGAACGGGAAACGTTAATGGTATAGCCTTCGATAAACAAAATTTTTCCTCTGTAACCCTCTTCCCGGCTGAATTGATTGACCGTGCGTATCAGTTCCTTGCCGGCGTCGTTGTGCGGATGCGCTTTGCCGGCAAACAGAATTTGTAACGGTCGATCGGGATTATTCAATATGTGCTTGAGCCGTTCCGGATCGCGGAAAATCAGCGTAGCTCTTTTGTAAGGCGCAAAACGGCGGGCAAAGCCGATGGTCAGCGTTTGTTCATTCAGAACTTCGTCTGCGGCGGGATAGCCATGGTCCTGACCGGCATATCTCTGCAAGCGCTGTTGGTAACGACGGCGCAGGTGCTGCGTCATATCATGCTTCATTTCCTGCATGGTTTGCCAGAACACCTCATCGGGGATTTCCATGATTCTATCCCAGTACGACTCGTCGTCAATGTGTTTGCGCCAGTCTGCGCCCAGATAGGCGTCGAACAGGGCCACCATTTTCCGGTGCAGCCAGCTCTCGGTGTGAATGCCATTGGTTACGTGACCGATGGGAACTTCTTCCTCGGGAATACCCGGAAACACATGCTGCCACATATTACGCGAAACGGCGCCGTGCAGCTTACTCACGCCATTGGCCATGTAAGACAAATTCAGCGCCAATACAGTTAATGAAAAATTTTCGTGCCGGTGCTCATTAATGTTTCGGCCCAAATTAAAAAATTCCGACCGCGTCAGCCCCAACTTGGGCCAGTAGTGCGCAAAATAGCGCTCCATCATCTCAAACTCAAAAGCCTCGTTGCCGGCCGGAATGGGCGTGTGCGTGGTAAACAGCGATGTAGTGCGCACTAGCTCCAGCGCCTGCTGATAGCTTAAACCGTCGTTAATGTAATCGGCCAGGCGTTCCAGGCTCAGAAAGGCCGAATGACCTTCGTTCATGTGGTAAACGGTCGGCTTCAATCCCATGGCGTGCAGCGCCCGGTACCCGCCGATGCCCAGCACAATTTCCTGTTTTATGCGCGTATCGCGCGTGCCGCCGTATAAAGAGTGGATGATTTCACGATCCTCAGAGGAGTTTTGTTCAACGTTGGTATCCAGCAGATACAGCGAAATACGCCCCACCTGCACCTGCCAGATGCGTACGTAAACGTCGTGATCCAAAATGGGCACGGTTACCAAAAGGGGCTTTCCCTTTTCATCGGTAACTAATGTTACCGGCAGTAAATCCGGATTGAGTTCTTCATAATATTCCTGCTGATTCCCATCCGCGTCTATGGTTTGTGTAAAATAGGCATGCTTGTACATCAGTCCCACAGCTACGAAGGGCAGGCCTAAATCGCTGGCTGTTTTGCAGTGATCGCCGGCTAACACACCCAGCCCGCCGGCATAATTAGGCAGCGATTCGTGCAGACCATACTCCGCCGAAAAGTAGGCCACCAATTGCTCTTTTAATACGGGATGGTATTGGTTAAAACGCGTATCCTGATCGTTCACATAGTCTTGAAAACGTTGATAGACTGTCTGCAGCCGCTCAATAAATTCCTGATTGGCGGCAAATGTATTTAATTTTTGTTCTTCCACGTTAGCTAAAAAGGCCATCGGATTGCGCCCGACGCTGCGCCATAAATCCAAATCAATCGTCCTAAAGAGATCGCGCACATCGGGGTTCCAGCTAAACCAAAGATTAAATGCTAACTCCTGTAGCGGTTTTAAAGATTCCGGCAGATTAAAATGTTCGGCCATGATCATCCTTCCATGTTTGGTGTTCACTCTATTTAGAGTCACGCTTAAGAGTTGTTGAAAATAGCTAATCGCTAAAGATTCTGCAACATTTTTTTAACTTCTTTTCCACATTCGGATATTTTAATCATACTTTAAGCGTCAAATCATAAAACGCCGCTTTTCCTGCCATATGCGTAGAAAAATCTGTCAGTATAGTCAGTAAACTGACAGATTTTTTAAATAATAGTTGCGTTGAAAAAAAACGTTCCTTATATATCAATGACTGGTCGTTTGGCATTTGGTTTGCTATTAAACCGTCCTAATCCATTAAATAAGGAGAACATTGTGACCAGTGAAATTAAAGTTGTTTCTGAATCCGCGGAAGAATTGTCCATTATTCCACTGCGCAACACCGTAGTCTTCCCGCATCAGGTAATTCCGCTGGCCGTCGGACGAGATAAATCGTTGAAGCTTTTGGAGTCCCTGGGAGAAGACACGAAGATTATCGGTCTGATTACCCAGCGGGACGGTCGCGTTGAGGAGCCGGTTACCGAGGATTTGTACGAATGGGGCACAGCCGCCATGATTCTGAAAAAATTTAAAATGCCGGACGGCAGCGAACAGCTCATTGTACAGGGACTGTACCGCTTTAAATTGCTCCATATGGAGCAAACCGAGCCCTTTTTCCTGGGCATGATTCAGCAAATGCCCGACGAGTTTACGTCTGATGTAGAAACCGAAGCGCTGGTTAACAATATAAAAAATCTCTTTCAGAAAATTGTGGACCATTCGCCCTACCTTACCAATGAGCACCGCGTAATGATCCTGAATACCGAAGAGCCCGACCGGTTGGCGGACATCGTTGCCGCGCAAATTAATTTTAATGTCAACGACAAACAGGATGTTCTGCAAACCACCGACATAAAAGAGCGCCTTCGTAAAGTCAATTATTTAATGAACAAGGAATTGCAGATTTTGGAGCTGGGTTCCAAAATCCAAAACGAAGTGCAGGGCGAGCTGTCCAAATCACAACGCCAGTACTATCTGCGCGAACAGTTGAAGGCCATCAAAAAGGAATTGGGCGAATACGAAGACGTCAGCACGGAAATCGAGGACCTGCGTGAATTAGTCGCTAAAACCAAAATGCCCAAAGAAGTGCGCGAAGTAGCAGAAAAAGAACTAAACCGGCTGTCGCGCATGTCGCCCATGGCCAGCGAATACACCGTAACACGCACCTATCTGGACTGGCTGTTAGAGATACCCTGGCAAAAAAGCACGCGCGACCGCCTCGATGTGAAACGCGCTGAGGAAATTTTAAATGCAGATCACTACGGTCTGGAAAAGGTTAAAAAACGCATTCTGGAATATCTGGCCGTGCGCCAGCTAAAGTCGAATATGAAAGGGCCTATTCTGTGTTTTGTCGGCCCTCCGGGCGTCGGCAAAACCAGTCTTGGACGTTCCATCGCCCGCGCTTTGAACCGCAAGTTTTCCCGCATGTCTTTGGGCGGCGTCCGCGATGAGGCCGAGATCCGCGGCCATCGCCGCACTTATGTGGGCGCTCTGCCGGGACGAATCATTCAGGAAATTAAGAAGGTCGGCTCCAATAATCCGGTGATCATGCTTGACGAAATCGATAAATTAGGCATGGATTTTCGCGGCGATCCTTCTTCCGCTTTATTAGAAGTGCTGGACCCTGAACAGAACTACACTTTTACCGATCACTATCTGGAAGTGCCCTTCGATCTGTCCAAAGTCATGTTTATCGCCACCGCCAATATTATCGACCCCATTCCCGCGGCGCTGCGCGACCGAATGGAGATCATCGAAATAAACGGCTATATCGAGGAAGAAAAAATCCAGATTGCCGAGCGCTACCTGATTCCCAAACAGTTAGAGAACCACGGACTAAGCAACGAGCAAATCAGCTTCAGCCACAGCGCTATCCAGACCATCGTAAATAAGTACACCCGCGAAGCCGGCGTGCGCAACTTGGAACGGGAGATCGCCTCCATCATTCGCGGCGTGGCCAAAGAAATCGTTGAAAAAAAGATCAGTAAACGGCGCATCTCGCCTGCGGTTGTTTCCAAATATTTAGGCCCGGAACGCTTCTATTCCGAAGTGGCCGAACGCGTGGCTAAACCGGGTGTGGCTACAGGATTAGCCTGGACGCCGGTGGGCGGCGATATTTTGTTCATTGAAGCCACGCGTATGAAGGGCAAGGGCAATTTAACCTTAACCGGCAAATTGGGCGACGTAATGAAAGAATCGGCCACGGCGGCCTTAACCTACCTGCGCGCCAACGCCGACAAGTACGGCATTCCCGAAGATTTTCACGAAAAATACGACACGCATATTCACGTACCGGCCGGAGCGATTCCCAAAGACGGCCCCAGCGCCGGCATTACTATTTTTTCCGCCTTATTTTCACTGTACACCGACCGCTGTCTGAAAAACAATCTGGCCATGACCGGAGAGATTACTTTACGGGGACTGGTGCTGCCGGTGGGCGGCATCAGGGAAAAGGTGATTGCCGCCAAACGCGCCGGAATTAACAGCGTCATTATGCCGGAAAAAAACAAAAAAGATTTGGGAGAAATCCCCAAAAAGAATATCGCCGGCATGACTTTTCATTTCATCAACGAAGTGGATGAGTTGATTGATTTAGCTTTTCAGGGAAAGTAGCGTATTCCCTTTGCGAACCCTTACGGGTTCGTAAAGATTTTTAAGTTCTTACTTGCTGTTTTCGCGAATTTTTAAAGGGCCAAAAAAGATTTAATTTCCATTTATCGTTACGAACCTCTTAAAGGTTCGTAACAGTGGCCCCCCTATTTCGATTAGAACTTTAAAGGGTTAGGTAACTCATATATTGGCATTCTATCTTTCCATTCTTAATTCCTAATTCTTAACTGCTTTCACAAATGCGCTCCATGAATACGGTATCAGCAGCAACAGCAAACCGCCGCTGACTATACCCGGCGCGCCCAGACCAAAATGCTGCAATAAAAGGCCGCCGGCCGAAGGCGCAATGATGCGCGTAAAACTCTCCAGCGCCGCCGATATTCCCAGGATGCCGCCCACTTCGGAATCATCGACCATTTTACTGAGTACGCTGTTGATGACTGTGTTGAACACACCGCTGGCCAGCGCCAAAGGGATTAATACGAGAACCAGCATGATCATCTCCCGCACCAGCGCCCAGGCTAAAAGCGATACGGCCATCAGTAAAATGGAATAAAACAACAAGCGCCGCTCCCCGAAAAACTTTGACAGCGGATCAATCAGCAGCGACTGCACCAAAACAATCAAGCCGCCCACATAGGCCAGCAGATAGGCCGTGGTTTGCGTGGAATAATTTAAACCAAACTCGGCATAGAGGGCGAACACCGTGGCAAAGGTGGAAAAAGCAAACGCAAAGATAAAGCGAATATTCAGCGCCTTGCCCACCATGGGACGACGCATTAACAGGCGCAAAGCAGCCAGGCTGAAAGCCCCGCCGGCTAAGCCTGGCGCCGTTTTTACGCGCGTTTCCGGCAGCCAGCCCTGCACGGCTATCAGGCTGAGCAGGTTCAAAAAAGCAGCCGCGTACGCCGGCCACTCAAAGCCCCAGCGGCTTAAAAATCCGCCCAGCGCCGGGCCTAAAATCAATCCCAGACCAAAGGCGGCGCCGATTAAACCCAAACCGCGGGCGCGGCTCTGCTCATCGGTGATGTCGGTGACGATGGCCTGCGCTACGGAAATATTACCGTTTGTAAAGCCGGTAAAAATTCTGCTTAAAAAGAGAACCGATAACGAGCCGGCCAGACCAAAAACAATATATCCGGCTACAGAACCGGCCAGCGTGACCAACAGGACAGGTTTTCTCCCGAAGCGATCGGATAACCTCCCCCACAAGGGCGCGCCCACAAACTGCGCCGCCGCATAAGAGCCAATCAACAAACCCACATCGGAGGGCGTGGCGCCGAACGCTTCCGCATAATCCGGCAGTAAGGGAATAACAATGCCGAAGCCGATTAAGTTCAGAAATGAAATGATAAAAATATTCGTTAGAATAAACGTGGATTTCTTACTTGATCCCATACAAAATAATACGATTTATTTGATTTGCAGGCAAACCGAATATACCGGCTGTAAAACGGACGAACCTTTTAGCCTGTTTGTCGTATATAAAAACGCTTGCCGGAATAACATCAGGGGAACAACATGGGATTTCGCATAGGGTTTGTTTTTCTTTGGGGATTATTTGCCATGAATCTATCTGCTCAGGCGCATTTTGACGGACAAAAATTTTTCAATCCTTACCCCGGTTTCGAGGAACGGGGGGTTGGCGATCTGGCCAAATGGATGATTTGGGATCGCCTCACCGACCAAAAGCCGTCCCGACCCGACCGTTATGATTTTGACAACGCCCGCGCCCATGTCGCCTTCCTTAAAGAAAATCACACAGCCCTCACGATTACCTGGGTCGGCCATTCTACTTTACTGATTCAAATGGACGGCCAGAATATCCTGACCGATCCCATTTGGAGCGATCGCGCTTCGCCGCTGCAGTTTCTCGGGCCTAAACGTTTCACGCCGCCTGGAATTCCCTTCAGAGATTTACCGCCGGTGGATGTGGTGATTATCTCCCACGACCATTATGATCATCTGGATAAGAAAACCATTCTTAAGTTGGGCAATGCTCCGCTCTATCTGGTGCCGCTAGGCGTGGGCGATTTATTAAAATCATGGGGCATCGATCACTATCAGGAATTGGATTGGTGGGATGAGTTTGTTTTTAATAAAATCCGATTTACCTGCACGCCGGCGCAGCATTTTTCCGGACGCACCCCTTTTGATCGCAACCAAAGATTGTGGGCCGGATGGGCAATTCGCGGCCGTATGCATAACCTCTACTTTGGCGGCGACTCCGGCTACTTCCCCGGATTCCTTGACATCGGCGAACGTCTGGGTCCCTTTGATTTGGCCGCTCTGCCCATCGGCGCTTACCGGCCGCGCTGGTTCATGGCTCCGGTGCACATGGATCCGGCGCAGGCCGTGCAAGCCTGGCAGGATCTAAAAGCCCGGATATTTTTGCCTATCCACTGGCGCACCTTTCAACTGGCCGACGAGCCGATGGATGAACCGCCGCGGCTGTTACACAGGGAAATCGAAAAACGTCATTTAGAGGAAAATCTGTTTTGGATATTAAAGCCGGGGGAAACGCGCAAAGTGGAGCGGGAAACGCCGACGCAAAAGGAATTAGTGAAAGTAACTCAGCGAAAGCGTGGTAATCGAAAGGTAAATTAACAGGCCGATGATATCGTTTGAGGTGGAAATAAAAGGCGCCGCCGCCAGCGCCGGATCAATTTTAAAGCGCTTAAACGTTAGCGGAATGAGTGCGCCGACGATGGCCGCATTGTTAATCACTAAAAACATGGAAAAGGCCAAAATAGAAGCAAAGACCGGCCCGTCCCAAAAATAGACCACTCCAAAAAGCAAGACCGAAAAAAACAGGCTGGTAAAAAGCGAAATCCGAAATTCTTTAAACAAGCGCCGTTTGGTGTCGCCCAAATGAATATCGCCGGTAGCCAAACCGCGCACCACAATAACGCTGGACTGTTGGCCGGTAGAGCCGCCCATGGCCATCACGATAGGAATAAAAAAGGCCGAAATCACTTTTTGCTGCAAGGTCGCCTCGAAACCGTTCAAAATAAACGCGGAAACGATCTCTCCGAAAAAAGCCACCAACAACCAGGGAATGCGCGCCCTGGATAACACAAAGGTGGAATCCTCCATGATCTCTTCGTCCGGCGCGCCGGCCATATAGGCTAAATCTTCCGAGCCCTCCTCTTCCATAACGTCAACTATGTCGTCAATAGTAATACGTCCCACAAGGCGCATGTTTTCGTCCACTACCGGAGCGCTCACCAAATCATATTTGCGGAAGTAGTTGGCTACCGCTTCCTGATCCATATTTACCTGAACGTAGCGTAATTCATCATCCATGATATCTTGTAATTTCGTGTCGCCGCCGGCCAGCACCAAATCCGTTAACGTTACGCTACCGAGGAGCTTCTCATCTTCATCCACCACCCACACATTATACAGATCTTCGATTTCATCGCGTATTTCACGGATTTTTTCTATGGTTTCATTCACCGTAGCCGATTGCGGCATAGCCAGAAATTCCACGGCCATGATGCCGCCGGCGGTGTCCTCTTCGTGATGCAGCAACTGCTTAACGTCTTCAGCCTCTTCGGCGGCCATTTTATCCAATACGCGCGCCGCCATCTCTTCATCCAATTCGGAGATAACGTCGGCCGCGTCATCAGACTCCATCTTGTCGACCAGCGTGGAAATCTCGTCATCGTTTTTGTCTTCCAGCACCTGATCCACAATAGGCGTATCCAGTTCGGACAGCACCTCGCTGGCCAGTTCGGTGGGTAAGAGATCAAACAGATACTTGCGCTGATCTTTTTTGAGATGGTTTAAAATTTCTTCGATATCGGCGGGATGGAGATCGATTAGAATGTTCAGCAGAGCGCCATGGTTTTTGTCTTCTATCAGTTGCTCTATATCGGGCAAAATTTCGTTGTAATTTAACTCAACCATGGTCGCTTCCTGTAAGAAGATTTAGCTCGTTGGAAAGCTCTTTAAAATCCTGAACCGTCAATTGTTCCGGCCGTAAATTTAGGTCAATAGCCGTCAACGAATATACGATACTTTTATCAAAAATTCTACTTAAACTATTGCGCAGCATCTTACGGCGATAGTTAAAACAGTGGCGTACGATGCGCCGGAACAGCTCGGCATTGTCCGCGCCGTCCAGTGTTTTATGAAAGACTAAACGTATGACCGCCGAGTCCACTTCCGGCCGGGGGAAGAAATTGCCGCGGCGCACTTCGAACAAATAACGGACGGCGGCGTAGCTTTGCGCCACCACCGAAAGGATGCCATAGTCCTTGCCGCCGGGCGGAGCGGTCAGGCGCCGGGCCACCTCCTTTTGCACCATTAAAACAGCGCTGTGAATGATGGCGTGCTCTTCCACTAATTTAAAAAAGATGGGACTGGTGATATTGTAAGGAATGTTGCCGATGATTTTAAGGCGCGCGCCGAAGCGTTTTAAATCTAACTCTAAAAAATCCTCATTTAGGATGGCAATCCGCCCGGCAAAGCGTTCGTCTAAATGATCGCACCAACGGCGGTCAACCTCTACTGCGTAAAATGCTTTGGGCTTGCCGGCGATAATATGTTCGGAAAGCGCGCCTTTGCCCGGTCCGATTTCCAGCACCACATCCGCAGGAGTAATTTCCAACGCCGCTACAATTTTTTTCTGAATGTGAACGCTGGTTAAAAAATTTTGCCCTAAACGTTTAAGGGGACGATTTGAGACAGGCATGGCGTAAGTAACGCTTACAGGTCAAGCCCGAAAAGATTGCGGGCGTTTTCGCTGGTTATGCGGCCGATCTCTTCTAGGGGGATTTGCTTTATACCGGCAATCTTTTGCGCCGTATGAACGATAAAAGCCGGTTCGTTTCGTTTGCCGCGCAGTGGAACGGGCGTTAAAAAAGGGCTGTCCGTTTCCAGCAAAAGGCGCTCCAGGGGCGTGTTTTGTACCAGTGGATCGTAGGCGCTTTTTTTGAAGGTGATATTGCCGGTAAAGGACACATGCAAATCCAGTTCTAAAATATTTTCTAAAAAGGTTGCATCGCCGGAAAACGAGTGCATGACCGCCCCCACCTCATTAACGCCTAATTCTTTCAGAATGGGGAAGATATCTTCATGGGAATCGCGGTTGTGGATAATCAGCGGCAACTTCAATTCGTGCGCCATATGAATTTGATAGACGAAGGCATTTTTTTGCTTCTCTTTGGAAGCGCGCATGTGGTAGTAATCCAGCCCGACCTCGCCAATTGCCACCACCTTTTCGTGTTTGGCCAGATTGCGGATAGCTTCAAAATCACTGTCCGTAGCCTCCGCGCAGTCAGTGGGATGAATACCCACCGCGGCGTAAACGGCGGCATATTTTTCGGCGATGGAAACGGAGATTTTCGAAGATTCCAAATCCGTTCCGATACAAATCATGGCCACTACGTCGCTTTCGATGGCGCGCTGGATAACCAGTTCCCGGTCTTCGTCGTAAGAATCAAAGCCCAGATGCGTGTGCGTATCAATAAACATGTTAATCCTCGTTTTCCTCCGCTGTTGGCTGCCGCGTTTACTTTACCGGATTTTGCTGCCCGACGGGACATCATCCAAAACGGTCAACACAGACACGGTGTGCTCGTCCGAAGCGGCCAACAACATGCCCTGAGATTCCAGTCCGCGTAATTTAGCCGGTTTTAAATTGTAAACCACAATTATTTTTTTGCCGATTAAATCCGCGGGTTGATAATGTTCGGCCAGGCCGGCAACCAATTGCCTTTGCTCCTCGCCCAGACGAATTTGCAGCTTTAGCAGACGATCGGATTTTTTAACGCGCTCGGCTTCGACAACCTCTGCAACGCGCAAATCGATTTTGGCAAACGTTTCGATGTCGATCAGCTCGCCGGCTTTTTCTTCTTCCCTGGCCTCGGGAGCCGGGCCGCTCAGGGCCTGCCGCAAACGCTGCACTTCCGCTTCGATGGCCTCGTCTTCTATTTTTTTGAACAAAATCTCCGGTTCGCCCAGTTGGTGGCCGACGGCCAATGCCAGCGTGCGCGTATCGCCCCAACGGTGCTCGCTGCCGATTTGCAGCATTTTCCACAGGCGGCGGGCCGTAAAAGGCAAAAGCGGTTCGCACAAGACGGAAAGCCGGCTAACCGTTTGCAGACATAGGTTCAGCGTAGTGGCGCAGGAATCGGGATCGGCTTTACGCGTTTTCCATGGCTCTTTATCGTTAAAATATTTATTGGCAAAGCGCGCCAAATCCATCAGCTCGCGTACGTAGGCCTTAAACTGGTAGGAGTCGATGCGCTGTCCTAATTGGGCCGGGGCGCTATTCAGCCTTTCTATTAGTTCTTTGTCCAGTGTATCGGGTTCGTGCGCATCGGGAACGCGGCCGTCAAAGTATTTTTGTACGAATGTCATGGTGCGGTTGACGAAATTGCCCAAAATATCGGCTAATTCGTTGTTGTGCCGCGCCTGAAAATCGCGCCAGGAAAAATCCGTATCGCGCGTTTCGGGCATGTTGCCGGCCAACACATAGCGCAGAGAATCCGGTTCGAATTTTTGCAGATAATCGTCCAGCCAAACGGCATAATTGCGGCTGGTGGAAAGTTTGTTGCCTTCCAAATTTAAGAATTCGTTGGCGGGGACGTTGTCCGGAAGCACATAATCGCCGTGCGCCATAAGCATGGCCGGAAAAATAATGCAATGGAAAACGATGTTGTCTTTACCGATAAAGTGTACCAAACGCGTATCTTCCCTTTGCCAGTATTCCTTCCATAAATCGGGATTGCCCTTTTGCTGCGCCCATTCACGCGTGGCGGAAATATAGCCGATGGGCGCATCGAACCAAACGTAAAGCACTTTGCCGGAAGCATCCACGCCGTATTTTTCGGCGATATCTTTGGGCACTTCCACGCCCCAAGGCAAATCGCGCGTTACGGCGCGATCGTTCAAACCGTCGTTAAACCAGCTTTTGATCTGTCCCAGCGCGTTGGGCTTCCACTCCGGATGGGAATCGATCCACGTTTCCAGCCTCTGCTGGAAAGAAGACAGCGGCAGATACCAGTGTGTGGTTTCCTTTAACACCGGCGTGGCGTTGGTAACGGCGCTGCGCGGATTTTTAAGTTCTTTAGGGCTCAGCGACGAACCGCATTTTTCGCATTGGTCGCCGTAAGCGTCTTCGTAACCGCACACCGGGCAGGTGCCGCGCACAAAACGATCCGCTAAAAATATTTTGGCTTCCGGATCATATAATTGCTTTTCCTTTTTAAGGATAAATATATCTTTTCCGGCCAATCGTCTAAAAAAATCCTGGCTGGTTTGGTGGTGCACCGGCGAGGAAGTTCTGCCGTAGTAATCAAAACTCATGCCGAAACCGGCAAAACTTTTTTTATTCAATTCATGATAACGATCCACAATTTTTTGCGGCGAAACGCCTTCGCTGCGGGCGCGCAACATGATCGGCACACCGTGTTCGTCGGAACCGCACATGTAAACAACATCGTTGCCCTTAAGCCGGTGGTAGCGTACAAAAATGTCGGCCGGCAGATAAGCGCCGGCCAGATGCCCTAAATGAATGGGGCCGTTGGCGTAAGGCAGAGCGCTGGTAACTAAAATTTTTTCTGGCAAAAGAAGCTCCTTGAAGTTTGCTTTTCAAAACGCGGGGAAAATTTACTGTTGCGCCTTCTAAGATGCAAATTGTAGAAAAACCGATCAGAGGGAGTTAAAAGAAACAGAATATGTTACATCTGTAAACGTAACGCAGCGCCAAATATTTTCCTGCGGGAATCGATCCACAAACCGCCCAACGGTTTTGGCGACCGCCCGGAACCATATTTGTAAAGCACCGCATTCCGCTCGCTATCGATGACAAAATCGCCGTGCGCCCAGTCGAAGGCGTAGCCTAAAAAGTTCAGGGCTATTCCCGTCCAAAATAAAAGTAAATTGCGCTCGCTGCGGGCCTTTAGGGAAGAAAGGGAATCATCCACAGAAAAAAAGGTTAGCGAAAAATTATCCACGTGACGCGCCTGATCGAGCAAAGCGTAACCCGATAACAGCATACCCGCCGCACGCACTCCTGCTATAGTCCAGCCAATACGTTGGCGTCCCGCATAAAAATGAATATAACCCGGAACAACGGAAGCGGCAAAAATACGCTGCCAGCTAAGGCGGCGCTGCAATTTAACAAATTCATCATACGTCATGCTGTCGGGCAGTTGGTACGGTTTGAAAGAAAGGACGCTGTATCCCGATCCGCTAAGAAAATTTGTTTTGGAACTATCAGGATTAGCGTTCCATGATTGCGCGTTAAGCGGTAAGATAAACGCCATTACAATGCATAACAGAACAATATTTTTTTTCATCATCTTCATTCCCCTTTTCCCGTTTATAAAAAGAGTAAGAAGTAAGAGCGGAAACAATAGGACGAGTACGAATCAAATTTTCTACATATGACATCTAACCTTATTTTCTGTTTCCTGATTCGGAATTCCCGGCTCCTAATTACTTATCAAAAACTCTAAGCGTCAAATAATCAGTATTCCCTCCCCGGCGCTACAAATATTTTAAAGCGTTTTTGCGTCCTGTTGCCGGCCTGATCGCGAACTTCAATTAAGACGTCATGCTCCCCTTTGGCCACGCGCCAGTGCGGCCGGCCGCTGATGATATCGCGTTCCGGGTCCCATTCGGGAATGACAAACCTGCCGTCCACTTCTATTTTAAGATTACGCTCCGTACCAATCCCCGACAACGTATCCTCCGCCGAAAAGCGGATGAGTTTAAGGGCGGACAGGCTGGCCTGAGCCTGCGGCTGTATTACGGAGACCTGCGGCGGCACGGTGTCCGCCAGCACACAAAAGGAACCAAAGCGCTTTACTCTGGCCAAAATCGTTCCGGCCAGCGAATCCACATGACCGCCGATAAAACTTATCCGTCTTTTGCCGTTTAGCTTTCCGATACCAAGCTGCCGCCAGTAGACCCGCACTCGGGGTACGCTCAGGCTAAGATGCGCACTTTTACGAAAGGCCGCCGCCGCCGAGCGCACGGTATACTGCGAACCGGACGCCGCATATTTTATCCGCAGAGCGCTATCCAGGGCGCTTTTGTTGACTGTAAACAGCAGCGTATCATATAAACCGGCAGACGCAGCGCCGACTTTCAGCGTATCGTTAAAAAAAGAAAATTCCTTAGCTTTACCGGGCAAAAAACGATGTACGATCAGCGTCGTGTCTGCAAGCGCTACGTCGCCGCTTTTAAGCATAGCCTGCAAGGTGTCGTTTTTTAGCGCTCGAGCCGGAAGCGGGGCCTGCAAGGCGTCGGGGGCAACAAACAGCTTAGGCTGCAAAGTCTGTCCGCCAGTCCGGATTTCCAGCCGCATTTGCGGCAACTGCCGCGCCGGCTGAACTATAAATAAAAGCGCTTTGGCCATCATTTGCGTTTTTAAAGTAACCGCGCTGTCCGCAGCGTCCTGCAGCGTAAAAAGTGTCCGGTAATCAGAAAACCCTTTGCGGCCTAACGTCACTTGCAGAATGCTGTCCTGCGGAGCGGATAAAGGCAGCCTGACCAGCATTTCCTGCCGCTGAGATGAAAAACGGCGCTGAAGTATTTCAAAATAATCTGCTGTCCGCCAGCGGTCGTTCCGACCGTCGCCGAAGGCAAACGCCAGCGACTGCAAACGGGACGGCAGCAACAATTGCAGCAAAACAAAGCCCGGTAATCGTTTAATAAATGAGGTTTCAACCAGCGGTTCCCACGCAGGTAGAATGACGCCGCGCACCGTGGACGTGTTGCCGAAAAAATCGCTGGCGGTGATTTCAAAATGAAGAGAGTCCTTCCCGGCCGCGATCAATCCGTTACCCAAACGGCGGTCGTAAAAAGGAAGACGGTTGTAAGGTTCTATGTACAGCTTATGAAATACCTGACCGGAATCGGCCTTAAAGGGATAGTAGATTTCCACATCTACCTGCCGTGTCAGATAAAAATTCAGGGTATCATACTGGATGTGAAACCGCGGCTGACGGTTTACAAAAAGTTCTACCCTGTAAAAGGAAAATTTATTGTACACCCCGTCGGCCTGGTCGTAACCGCGCAAAGCCAGACCAATACGCCCAGCGGCGTAAATCGGGCGGGCCAGTTCGTACTGCCCCTTGCCACGGTTGATCAACGGAATGGTTTGCGCCATAAAGCTGTGATTAACGCGCGCCCGTTCATTTTGTGGGACGACCAGCAAGGACTGCAAACGCGGACGGATATGATCTTTTATCTCGCGGTAAAAACGCAAGGGATTAAGCGGATGGGCTTCGTCGGCGCGGATTTCAAAGTGCAGATGCGGCACGCCGATGCCGGTCTGTCCGCTGTAGCCGATGATTTGTCCCCGCTTAAGAGGCCAGTGTTTCGGCGTAAAAATCACCGAGTAGCGTTTGCGTTTGATTTGCAGCTTACGAATGGCGCGTTCGATTTTGGGATTGAATTTCTGCAGGTGTCCGTAAACAGCCAGACGGCCGTCTTTTAATTTAATGTACACGGCCTTGCCGTAACCAAACGGCGATACGCGCACTTTGTACAACCGGCCGTCATCCACGGCGTAAACGGGATAGCCTTCGCGGTTCCATGTTTTTATATCGATGGCCGAGTGGTAATGCGCCGGCCGGTATTCGCAAAAAGACGAAGTCATATAATGACTGGCGTCGGTGGGCCAAAGATACTGCTGAGCAGGTAAAAGCGACGAGCCCGCTAAGAAAATCAACAATAATAAAAATAAGCGCTGTGAAATATTCATAAAAGGATTCCGGCCTTCCTGCTTTTATTGTATGATCGGCCTCTCTTATTTAACCGTTGCCCGGGCGTCCACCACAACAGCCTGATTTAAATTTTCCTGCCAAATCAGCGGATTCAAATCCATTTCGGCAATTTCCGGATGTTCATACAACAGCATGCTGAATTTATGAATGGTCGCGGCCAAAGCCCGTCGCTCCACCGCCGCCTGCCCGCGAAAACCGTCCAACAGTTTCTGCGCCTGCAAATCGGCCAGCATATCCAGGGCTTCCTCAATGGAAAGGGGCGCCACACGAAAAGCCACATCCTTTAAGGCCTCCACAAAGATGCCGCCGATGCCGGCCATGACCACCGCGCCGAATTGTTCGTCGCGCTTGCCGCCCAACACTAATTCCAATCCGCGCGGCATCTGCTTTTGAATTAAATACAGCGGCTGGCTGCCCTTTGGCAAAACGGATTGGGCTTTTTCGGCAATGGCCTGGATGGCTTGTGTTACATCCTCGGGCGACTGCAGGTTCAACTTGAGCAGCCCCTCGTCGCTTTTATGAATGATTTCTTCGCTGGCGATTTTCACAGCAAACGGCGCGTCGTTTTCCTTAACGAAGTTCAGCAATTGCTGCGGCTGTGCGCTAACCGCAAACGGCGCAACGGGGATTTCATATGCGCGCAGCAACTCCAGCAGCGGCTGAAGAGGCGCCTGATCGGCCTTACCCGGCGATAGGACCGTTGCCGTTCGCGCCCGTTCTTTTGGACTTTCCGTCTTTTGTTCACTGAAATGGTTTTGTATTTGCCGGTATTGCCACATGGTAGCCAGCGCTTTAACCGCGGACTCCGGATAATCGAATACGGCTAAATTTAATTCCTTAAAGATATCCAGCCCGGCGCTCTCGTCCTTTTGCGCCATTAAAACAGGCACGACGGGTTTATCAGCCTCCTTAACCAGCGGGACCAGCCGACGGATGATTTGCGCCGGCGTGGCGTTAACCGGCGGTTTAACCATAATTAACAGCACACTGTCAACGTTATCGTCGGCTAACACGGTTTTTAGGGTTTGGAAATAGGTTTCTTCGCCGGCGCTGGCGATCATGTCCACCGGATTGCCGGTGGCCGCTTCGGCCGGCAGGTTTTCTTTTAGCGCGGCTACGGTTTGGGCGCTAAAGGCAGCCAATGTCAGTCCGCTTTGTTCGATGGCGTCGCTGGCTAAAATACCGGGTCCGCCGGCATTGGTTACCACCGCCGTGCGCGCCCCGCGGGGCAAAGGCTGCAAAGCCAATAGACGTGCCGCATCAAACAACTCCTCCAGCGTATTTTGGCGGATAACGCCGCACTGCTTTAAAAATCCGTCGACGATATGCTCCGGATTGGCCAGCGCGCCGGTGTGCGAAGAGGCCGCTTTAAATCCACTGGCCGTACGACCGGCCTTAACGGCCAGCAGCGGTTTGCGCGCAGCAATTTTGGTGGCGATGCTCCGAAAACGTTCCGGGCGATCGACGCTCTCCAAATACAAAGTAATCACGCGCGTGTTGTCGTCTTCCATTAAAAATTCCAGCACATCGTTATCGGAAATATCGGCCTTGTTGCCGGTGCTGACGAAAATCGAAAAACCGAGATCGCTGCCGGCGGTCAGCTCTAAAATGGCCACGCCCAGGGCGCCGCTTTGGGAAACGTAGGCCACATGGCCGGGCTGAGGCAAAGTAGGCGAAAAGGTACCGTTAAAAGAACAGGCGGCGTCCGTATTAAAAATGCCCATGCAGTTCGGCCCTAAAATATTCATGCCGTATTTTTCCCCGATGGCCACCAATTGCTTTTCACGCTCGACGCCCTCGCCGCCGACCTCACGGAATCCGGCGCTGATCACGATAACATCGCGAATGCCTGCCCGACCTATTTCTTCCAGACTGCCCGGCACAAATGGATGCGGCAGTAAAATAATGGCTAAGTCCGGCGTTTGCGGAAGAGCGGCAATATTCGGGTACACTTTTAGCCCCTCGATTTCATCGGCTTTGGGATTTATGGGAAAAATTTCTCCGGTGTAATGCATACGCAGGATGGCCTGCAAAAACATCTTGCCTAACGAGCCCTCTTTGCGCGAAGCGCCGATAACGGCAATGGATTTGGGGCGTAGTATTTTTTCCAAACGATTCATGACAATTCTCCGCATTTATATAAAAAAGGTAAATTATACAATGCTTTGTTTAGATGCCACATCTTTGGTAAAGAAGTTTAAGGTGGAAGAGATAATCTTATGTTGCCGGGAGGAGGTTTTTAGTAATCGGTTATCCGTTCCTAATCCTAAAGATTCCGGTGTACTTCAGCACCATTCGGGGAGCGCGTTGCCAGTTCTATATACTCGAATAGAAATGGTTTGCATACAAACCATTTCGTCCTGAGTGTTGAGCGTTTTGTACGAAATCCCGATTGATCGGGATGATACCGATTACCTTATTTGCGCCACAGGCGCCCCTTCAGGGTAAACCATTTACGGAGCGGTATATTATTCTTTGAAACCTTTGAAAAAATCCATCTGTGCACAGTCATATATGTTCCATTTTTAT
>CAZIBE010000024.1:0-44822 GCA_964536685.1 uncultured Calditrichaceae bacterium
CGGGAAAGGAACCACTTCGTGGTGGGAAAATGACAGTGAGAGACCTTTTTAGAGTAAACTCATTTCTAATATTCAACTTACCCGCCGGAATGCTTTATTTTAAATCCTTTTTGCTGCAAATATTCATCGGCCCGCTTACGATGGTCGCCCTGAATTTCCATCTGCTCGTTCTTAACGGTGCCTCCGCTGCCGCAGACTTCTTGCAACTCTTTTAACAGCGGTTTTAAGTTGCCGGACAGTCCTTTAATGACCGTTACATGTTTTCCGCGCCGTCCTTTGCGCTCCAGAGAAATATAAGCCGTTCCGGAGGATGGCGTCGTTTGCTGTGGTTGGTCGTTCTGCACAGGTTTCCAGTCCGGATTGGTGGAATAGACTAAATTTCGTTTTTTATCTTTATTCATGGTCCTCGTCCGTCATGTTTTCCAGCCGGACCGGCAGATGTCTGCCAATCCATTTTTGATACTCTCCCTCATAGCCGGCCTTTTGCTGGAATTCGTTGATTTTACGGTCGATGTTTTCAATTTTGGACAATGACAGTTTCTCCAGATCGTTCAGTCTTTCCATAAAAGAAAGCGCGCGCGCTTCGGCCAGCTCAGCGCGTGATTCAAAAATAGCCACATAATCGTTTTCCCGCCAAACCACATAATTATCGACAATCAATTCGGTCACTTCACGTGCATGCTTCATAGAGCGCTGAATATTCCCCTGCCCGGTCACGGCGTTGCCTAAGGCGAATACGTTGTCAAAGCCGGCGATCTGGCCGGTACGGGCATTTTGTAATTGGTACACTTCGCCACTCATCGGGATTCCCGGAATCGGCGCAGGAATACTGCCGATAGAACCGATCACTAAAGGCGCGCGCATCTCATGTTCCGAGCCATCCACAGGCAACAGGCGTTCGTTTACGGTTTGTGTTTTTCGCACAACAAGTCCGCTTAGGCGATCGCCCTCGACGATTTTATCCACCGCCTGACGGTGCCCAATCACTTTGAACAGGTACTTTTCTTCGGCCTTGTGTACAATTTTAAGCCGTGTTAATCTGGCTTTTCCCAGCGCCTCGGGTGAAGGATTATCGGGCAGAGGCACCAAAGCCATTTCATCTATACCGCGACGCACCAACAAGGAGCATCCCTTTAGCCCCAGTTCTTTCCACTGCAAACCAAATGCGGACAACACAGCAGGAATGCCTTTTTTTTCCAGAGTCAGAGCGTCTACATTTAAGCCACGTTCTATTAACGCCTGGCGCGTCGTTTCAATCATCACCAATTTTGCCACATCAATGGATGCCAGTCCGCCGCCTATAATCAGTGCGCCGTCTGTTAATTGCAGCTGCTCTCCCTGATAGGCGGGATCATGATTTTGATTAAACCAAGCCAGCAAGGGATTCTGGTAATACAATCCCTTACCTATATATTCATCAATTCTGTCTATCGGGAGGGGACGATCCTTCCAGGCGCCGGAAGCTAACAACACCGCCGAAAAGCCGCAATTCAGCACATCCTGCAAATTCATATCCCGTCCCAGTTGCGTATTGGGAATGAATCGGATACCGGGCTGATTGAGCTTACCGTCGATATTTTCTTCCTGCCGGTCGCGTGTTTTGGCATGCCATTTAGGTAAGCCATATTCAATTTTGCCGTAAGGTATCGCATTCTGTTCAAACACAGCTACTTTAATACCCTGATTGCGCATAACTGCCGCCGCTTCCGAGCCGGCGACAGCCCCGCCGATAACAGCTACATAATGGCTGGATTCCATAGTTTTTCCTAAGCTTAAGAATGTTCATTTTTATTGAATTTATTATATTTCTTTCCATACTATCTGCCAGCGCCACTGGTCAAAATATAAATTTCCACCCTCCCACTCCACTTCGCCGCGTTGTGAATCAATGGTTTCGGATCGGAAATGTTTTTTACGTGGCTTAAACGAAATTGAAAAATCATCATTAAAAATCAAACGGTAACTATCCATACCATGCAAATAGAACCAGCGAAACATATCTCCCGCTTCTGCCTTCCGTTGACCATAAGTAACATCCATAGGCATCCATCCATACGGTTCGAAATAAATCATTCCCCAGTCATGCATGCTGTCTGACGGCGGCTTAAATTCCCAACCCGACTGCCAGCGTGCGGGAATCCCGTTAAGCCGACATAGAGTAATAAACAACATGGTTTGAATACCGCAATCACCATGCCGGTTCTTGATGGCATAAGCGGATAAATTACGAATAGTGGAATATTCACGTGCCGAGCCCCATGGAATGTTTTCATCTACCCAGGCAAAAAGCTTTTGCGCCTTACGATAGGGATTACTTTCATTACCGATAATACGGCCAGACAAACGGCGCAGGGTATCACTGAAAACGATATGGGGCGGATCTTCTTGCAGATACGGTTTTAAAGGGCCATTGGCATCGACGGGCTGAACCCTTTGAGGATCGATTTCCATATAAACCGCATGACTCGTATATTCATAGTCCACTGAAAACCGTGTCGGTTGATTAGCTACGGTTTTCTTTTCAAAATAAATAGTGCGTTGCAAATGGTTTGCGGGTGCTAACCGGTACGTTAAGGGCTCTGTCTTTAGCAAGCGGATATGTGTTTGTCTTCCTTCTATTTCCCTGGGATAAGGCAGCCAGCAACGCACCATTTCTCCGGGCGGCACCTGATTAGGTTTAACGGTTAACAGGTAATGGATCATAAAACGGCGCGGTTCAACGAACTTTTTATGCAAACGTAAGGCTTGCTTCGTTACGCGGCGGTCATGTCCATCCAAATCAAACTCTTTTTTAGAGCCGGAGACAAATGTTTTATGTGCCTTCTGCCATAGGCGTCTGCACTCCCTATTGATTCTGAATAAATTTCTGGCGGCCTGTTTGAAATAGCGTTTATGTCCGTCAATATTCATACATTCCAGAGACTTTTCCTCTTCCCAGCGCCTTAAATCCTTAGCGGTCACCGATGGAATATACTTTTTAATAAAAAACAATACATCTGCTTCACTTTGATTAAAATCCAGCCGGATACGCCGCATGCGTTCCAGTTCAAAGTTTAGTTCTACCCGTTTATCCGCAGGTACTTTATTTGTTGCTAATAAAGATTTGATTTTCTTTTCGGCCTTTGCAAATTCACCATTGTCTGATAGCTTTTTATAATCCATGTTTTGCTGTCCCTTTTCGCTGCATGCTAAAATAAGAAAAATCAAAACAACAGCAAGTCGTGTTGGCATGTTAAGATTTCTTTGTTGGGACATCGTACTCTTTAAAAATCATATCCTTCAGGCGGCGTTTGGGCACATGATGCTCGCCCCGTTCATCGCGCCAGTATTGAACGTTACCACGAGCCTCAGCTTCTTCTATATGAATTTTTTCCCGGCATTCGCCCAGGGCAATCACCAGCATAATTTCAAAATGATTGGGTATTCCCAACCTCTCTTTTAACTCATTCCGGCGTATCGAGCTGATGATGCAGGAGGCCAGACCTGCTTCAGCGGCGCCTAAAGTAATGCTCTGTGCGGCAATACCGTGATCGCAATCGATGGGAAACTTAATCGTTTTATCTGCCAGGATAATGATATACGCGGCAGGGCGCTCCCCTTCCTGCGGGCCGGGCCAGTCGGTTAGATAGCCGGCCCAGGCCAGATGTTCAAAGATGATAGCATTGGCGTCAGCGGCGGCGGACAGGATATACTTTAACGGCTGCAGATTGGCTGAGGAGTGCGATAAACGCGCCAAATCCGCCAACTCCCGCAATAGTTCAAGGGAAAGCGATTTTTCCTGATAAAATCTCCGGCAGGTACGGTTTTTTAAAATAAGTTCTTTAAGCATAAATACAAGCCGGAAAAGCACATGGTCTTTCCGGCATTCCTTTTTTTATGATACTTTAATTGCAGTACTGCTTTCCCACAAACCGTGAATATTACAGAAGGCCAGGGCGAACAAAGTGCCCGATTGGTTTAGAGAAATCGATGCGGTAACTTGAGGATGGGCATATACGGGGCCTTTATTCGGTCCGCTGGTAGACTCACCGTGTCCCCAAAATTCAAAATGCCCCACTTGATGCGTGAAGTTGCTGCCTTCCGGTTGGAAATACAGCGAAATCCAACTGATGTGGTGTTCGGTTGTGTTTGGATGGGCAATTTCTTTTCCCAAACCGACTTTAACTTCAAAGGCCTCGCCGACCTTTGCACTTGCCGGCGCTTCGATAACCGGAGCGTGTTTTTCTTTTTTCCAGTCGGCCTGTTGAATTTTTTCTGACAACATCATGATGCTTACCTCCTGATTATGTAGTTTTATGTATACTCGAATAGAAATGGTTTGCATACAAACCATTTCGTCCTGAGAGTTGAGTGTTTTGTACGAAATCCCGGTTTATCGGGATGATACCGATTACCTTATTTGCGCCACAGGCGCCCCTTCAGGGTAAACCATTTACGGATCGGTTTATCAACTCCCGGCATTGCCCTATCTATAATTCAGAATTGGGAACCGGGAATTCTTATGTTTATCCCCCCGTTTATTCCTGCTCTTACTTCTTACTTTTAAACCGCTCTTCTAAGAAATATATTATACCGAAGGTCCGAAGGACGCTTTTGGAGGAAACGGAGAATTATTCACCTCTTGCCCATTTTCTGATTTCTGATTCCTGATGGCGGGTATTTCCTCATATTAATATTTAAAAGCTCAAATGCGTTATTTAGATTAGAGCTAAACGTAAAAGTAACTTGCTGAACGTAAAGCTTAAATTACAAAAAAGGATAGATAATTTCCATAAAATTCATTTATCGGTTTTATTTTCGCTAAAGAATTCTTTTAGATGCCGGCAAAAATTATCCGGCGTCTCGGCATGCAGCCAGTGTGAGGCCTGCGCAATGGTAACCAGACGGCTGTTCGGGAAAAGCCGTTTAATTTCCGGAATATCTTCATCCAGAATATAATCGGATGTTTCACCGCGAACAAACAGCGCGGGGCCGGCAAAGGGCTGCGCTCCGTCAACCGGTTTCATGATTTCATGCAGATTAGCCGCTATGGCCGACAGGTTAATTTTCCAGTAAAAACGATTATCCCGGTTGCGCGCTAAATTTTTAAGTAAAAACCGCCGAATGGCCCTTTGCGAAATAACTTTTTTTAATTGAGCTTCTACCTCCTGACGGGAAGTAAGGCGCTGCAATGGAATTGCAGACAAAGCGTTTACAAACAATTTAAAATAGGGCTGGTTATAGGCTTTGGGCGCAATGTCCACCACTACCAGTTTACTTAACTTTTGCGGTTTTTGCAGGGCAAACAGCATGGCCGTTTTACCGCCCATGGAATGACCAATCAGGATGACCTCAGCTAAAGCGTGATCTTTAATAAATTCGGCTAAATCATTACTTAATACCTCGTAAGTAAAATCAGCGCTGTGCGGCGAATGACCATGATTGCGTTGATCGAGCAGATAGACGGTATGGCGTTCGGCAATCCGTCGCCCGATGGTCAGCCAGTTATCCCCCATACCGAACAGACCGTGTAAAATAATTACCGGCGGGCCTTCTCCCATTTTACGATAGTGCAGTTTCATTCATCTCCTCGGCGGCTGTTGATTAATCCGAATACAGCGCTGTCTTGATAATAATATTAAATTTGTCAAATTATACAACCTAATTCAAGCTTTAAGGTTTGCAAGGATAGTTGAATATTTTTAACTTAATTTTTTTACTAAAAATCTTTAAATGATATTTACAGAAAATTAGCCATGCACTATGCATCAGATTTAATTATTTTGATTTTAAGCATCGGCAGCCTGTGGCTGGGCGCCGTGTGGGTGGTGGATTCCGCCTCGCGCATCGCTCAAAGATTAGGCGTTTCGGAACTGGTTATAGGTTTGACTATCGTGGCTTTCGGCACTTCCGCGCCGGAATTTGCCGTGACCATTACAGCCGCCATCAAGGGGCAAGCGGATATTTCCGTTGGCAATGTGGTCGGTTCCAACATTTTTAATCTGGGATTTATTTTAGGCGGCGTAGCCATTTTTCGCTCCATCGCCACGTCCCGTAAATTGGTAATGCGCGACGGTCTGCTGCTCATCGGCGCTTCTTTCTTGCTGCTTATTTTTTTATGGGATGATACCCTTCAGCATTGGGAAGGGATTGTACTGATGCTTTTACTGGCCGGCTATCTGGCGCTGCTTTTTATCCGTAAAGAAAATATTGATGAAGAAATTCCCCATGGCGCCTTTCGCTGGTTAGATGTGCCGCTGCTAATTTTAGGACTGGCGTTCATTGTCGGCGGCGGACATTTTTTAGTGGACTCCGCCTCCTCTTTGGCGCGCAGTTTCCGTATTTCGGAATGGGTCATCGCCGTAACGATTGTGGCCGCCGGCACCTCGACGCCGGAGTTTGCCACCTCCCTGGTGGCCGTCATCAAAGGCAAATATGGTTTGTCGGCGGGAAATTTAATCGGCAGCGATTTGTTTAATCTGTTAGGCGTGCTGGGATTGGCCGCTACTCTGCGTACCATGAAGATCGCTCCCGGAGCCTATACGGAAATCGTGCTGCTGTCTGCGTTGGTTATAACTGTGGTAATCATGATGCGTACAGGCTGGAAGATTTCGCGCACCGAGGGCGTCATTTTAGTGCTTGTTAATTTGGTACGCTGGATTATTAATTTTCAGCAATAAATTTCGGGAATAATCAAATCACCCTAAATCATTTTAATCTCTAAATACACTTCTAATATGAATGACCAGTTAAATAAAATTTTAGAAATATTGGGCTATCACGTAAGTGATAGCCCAAAATAATTTCAACTGATCATTCATATTTCTAATACACAAGTACAATTTCACCATTTGGCGTTTCACTATTTGGTGAAAGTATCAATATAGAGAGTGGGCTATAAAAATATTTAAATGGAGATAAAAAAGCGTAATACGCCATCTACGCCATTCTTTAACGGGCTTGTTTCGTGCTTTTCATGCACTTTATGATAAAGCCCATTTGAGAGGGATTCAATGCTTTGAATCCCTGCACGGTCAAATTAAAATAGTTGTTATCCTGTCAGAAATTTGCCTGTAAAGACCAATATAAACTCAATTTTAAACAGACACAGCGAAATCTACTGTTCCACGCGCCCGTGACATTTTTTATATTTTTTACCGCTGCCGCACCAGCAGGGATCGTTCGGCCCGATTTTCTTTTCCACGCGGACGGGCTGTTTTTTACTGGAACGATCATGAGATGCTTTTTGAATATCGCTTTCTTCACCCACGGCGCCGGAGCTGAATCCCAATCCCGTAGCAGATTCATGCACTAACTGCATACGCGCCGGTTGCTGATGACGCGCTTCCGCACGGTTCACCGGTTCCTCGACCATCTGAAATTTCCACAGCCAGTTCAGCGTTTCTTCGTTAATTTCATGAATCAGTTTTTCAAACATCATGTAGGCTTCGCGCTTGTATTCGATTAAAGGATCTTTTTGGCCGTAGGCGCGCAGATGGATACCTTCCTTTAAAATATCCATCTCATACAGATGGTCTTTCCATTTTTCATCGATAACATGCAGGATAAAGTAACGCTCTAACACCGACATACGCTCGCGGCCAATGCGTTTTTCTTTTACATGATAAATATCCAAAGCCTGTTTTTTGATAAATTCTTTCAGGGCGTCATATTCATAGGCGCCCAAATTCTTGCGCACTTCATGGAAGGATACGTTCAGTACAGCGCCTAAATCACCTTCCAAACCGTCAATGTCCCATTCCTCGGAATGAGCGCGCGGATCGATGTACATATCTAATTTATGGTCGACAAACTCCTCAAGAATACTTTCCACTTCGCTGAGCGTATCCTGCTCTAACAGAGCCACGCGGCGGCGGTCGTAAATGATTTCGCGCTGCTGGTTCATTACGTCGTCGTATTCCAGCAAACGTTTACGAATGCCAAAGTTCTGCAGCTCAACCTTTTTCTGCGCTTTTTCTATGGAACGCGAAATCATTTTGTGCGTAATTACTTCGCCTTCCTGCACGCCCAAACGGTCCATTACGCTGGCAATCCGTTCGCTGCCGAACAGACGCATCAAGTCATCTTCCAGGCTAAGATAAAAGATACTGCTGCCGGGATCTCCCTGACGGCCGCTTCGCCCGCGCAACTGGCGGTCAATACGGCGTGACTCGTGACGTTCTGTACCGATGATGGCTAAACCGCCCACTTCACGCACACCGACGCCCAATTTAATATCCGTACCGCGGCCGGCCATATTGGTAGCGATGGTTACCATGCGCGGTTCGCCGGCATGGGCTACAATTTCGGCTTCCCGTTTGTGGTGTTTAGCATTTAACACATTGTGCTGCACGCCGCGCCGTTTAAGCATACGGCTTAAGGTTTCGGAAACATCCACCGTGGTGGTGCCAACCAACACAGGACGGCCTTTATCCCGCTCTTCGATGATTTGCTCGATGACGGCATTGTATTTTTCCCGTTTGGAACGGTAAATCACATCCTCATAGTCTTTGCGAATGACCGGTTTATTAGTGGGGACTACCACCACATCCAACTTGTAAATTTCCCAAAATTCGGCTGCTTCGGTTTCCGCCGTACCGGTCATGCCGGCCAGTTTATCATACATACGAAAATAATTCTGCAGGGTGACGGTGGCCAGCGTTTGTGTTTCGCGTTCGATCTTCACATTTTCTTTGGCTTCGATGGCCTGATGCAAACCGTCGCTGTAACGCCGGCCGGAAAGAATACGACCGGTGAATTCGTCCACAATCAGCACTTTACCGTCCTGAACCACGTATTCCTGATCCCGCTCGTAGAGGGCGTAAGCGCGCAACAGTTGCGAAATATTCTGGACTTTTTCGCTGCGAATATTGAACAGACTATGCAGCTCTTCTTTTTTGATCAATTTTTCTTCGTAACTAAGCGATTCATCGTCTTCGATTTTAGCGATCTCTTCGCCTAAATCCGGCAGTAAAAACATTTCCGGATCATTTGGATTCAGATCCTCACGGCCTTTTTCCGTTAAATCGATGATGTGGTTCTTTTCATCCACAATATAGTACAAGTCGCCGAAATAGTGTTCATCCGAGGTTTTATTCTGGCCTTTGTCGCGCAGATAATCATTTTCTTTTTGCTGAACCAACCGTTTAATACCTTGTTCCTGATACAGTTTTGCCAAACGACGATGCTTGGGCGCGCCTTTTTCGGCAATGAGTAATAAGCGGCCGGCCTCATTCTCTTCCCCTTTGGCCATTAGCTCTTCGGCTTCTTTAATCATGCGGTTGACCATACGGTTTTGATTATTTACCAGACGCTCAACCAACGGTTTTAATTCTTTATACTTATGAGTCGATTCGCTTACCGGTCCGCTGATAATCAAAGGCGTTCTGGCTTCGTCGATTAAAACGCTGTCCACCTCATCCACAATGGCGTAATGATGGCCGCGAATTTGTACAATATCGTCTTTGGCGCCGGCCATGTTATCGCGCAGATAATCAAAACCGAATTCATTATTGGTGCCGTAGGTTATATCGCAGTTGTAGGCATCGCGACGCTGGGAAGGCGTCATATCGCTTAAAATAACGCCGACCGTCAGGCCAAGATAGCGGTAGACAATGCCCATCCATTCGGCGTCGCGCTGGGCCAGATAATCATTCACCGTAACTAAGTGCGCGCCCTTGCCTTCCAGAGCGTTCAAATACAAAGGCAACGTGGCTACCAGCGTTTTACCTTCACCCGTGGCCATCTCGGCAATTTTGCCCTGATGCAGGACGATGCCGCCAATCAACTGTACATCATAAGGCACCATATCCCATGTAGATTCACGGCCGACTACATTCCATTTTGTACCGAGTAACCGTTTACACGCCTGCTTTACGGCGGCAAAGGCTTCGGGCAGCAAGTCGTCTGTGGTTTCACCTTCGGCGATGCGCTCTTTAAATTCTTCGGTTTTGGCTTTAAGCTGCTCTTCGCTTAGTTTTTCATATTCTTCATAAAAAGCGTTAATCTGATCGACCAACGGCTGTAGTTTTTTAACATCGCGCTCATGTTTAGAGCCGAATATTTTTGTAAAAAAATTCTCCGCCATAGCGTTTAATATCCTATTAAAATTCTTTCAGCTAAAAATTTTGGCAGGCCCGCCTCAATTATCTTTTTATACGTTTTTTTCACATCGTACTCTAAGCGGACATAATTTAGTTGTCTGCTTTCCAAATCTACCATGGTCAGACAGGCGCGCGGATCGCGGTCCCGTGGTTGGCCTACGCTTCCTACATTTACGATATATTTTTGATTTTGTTCAAATGTCAAGCTTATTTGCTTGGACATCATATTTTCGGAATAAACGACCGGCACATGGGAATGGCCGATAAAGCATAGGGGCTGCGTGAACGACTGCATTTCGATTAGCGCCTCCTCTATCGACAATACATAGTACCAATGTTCGGGATTGGTCGGCGAAGCGTGAACCATCATATATTGATCGGTCTGATGAATCAACGGTAGCAATTCCAAATATTTGCGATTTTCGCCGGTTAAAACATCTCTTGTCCAAAAGGTGGCCATGCGGGCAAACTCGTTAAAATATTCAAGATTGGCCTTGCCGATGGCCGCATAGTCATGATTGCCCATAAGCACGGTGGAACAATGCTCGCGTACAAGGGAAACGCATTCATTAGGATTAGGGCCATAGCCCACCACATCGCCTAAACAAAATATCTGCTCCACTTTTTGTTTGCGCAGATAATCCAGAACCGTTTGCAGAGCTTCCAGATTACCGTGAATATCTGAAATAATCGCAAAAGCCATCTACTATTTCCGCTGGGGCGAAATAAGCCCGCGGCCTTCTTTTTTTATTTTGGATTCAGCCCGCAGCTTTTTGAGAATGGGATCGAGCACGCCGTTGATAAAGCGGCTGCTGCGCTTAGTACTGTATTGTTTGCTGATCTCCAAAACTTCGTTCATAGAAACTTCCGGCGGTACGGCGCTAAGATATAAAAATTCGGTTACAGCCATACGCAGCAGTACTTTATCAATCACCGCCACACGCTGGTAATCCCAATTTTTTAAATACGGAACAATATATCCGTCTATTTTATCTTTGTTTTGTACGCAGCGATTGATGATTTCCCTGGCAAACTCCGTAGCATATTTTTTATGCCGCTCGGACATACGCTCAATGAGTTCTCTGGGAGAATCATCGTTAAATTCCATTGCGTACAGAACCTGCAGGGCAAATTCCCGTTCTTTTCTTCTTTTCATAAATTATTCGTAGTCGTAAAATCCTTTTTGAGTTTTTCTGCCCAAATGTCCGGCAGCCACCATTTTTTTAAGTAAAGGACAGGGACGGTATTTGGGATCGCCCAATCCTTCGTAAAGCACGTTCATTATACTCAGGCACACATCAAGGCCGATAAAATCAGCCAGCGTCAGCGGTCCCATGGGATGATTCATGCCCAATTTCATTACGGTGTCGATAGCTTCGCGATCGGCCACGCCTTCCATCAATGCAAAAACCGCTTCGTTGATCATTGGCATCAGGATGCGATTGGAAATAAACCCCGGATAGTCGTTTACTTCTACCGGCGTTTTTTTAAGAGACTCTGACATTTCTTTTATAAATTGAAACGTCTCGTCCGATGTGGCCAGACCGCGGATAATTTCCACTAGTTTCATTACCGGAACCGGATTCATGAAATGCATGCCAATTACCTTTTCCGGCCGATTGGTAATCGCAGCCAATTCGGTAATGGAAATAGAAGACGTGTTAGAGGCAATGATGGTTTGCGGCTCGCAAAGGGCGTCCAGTTTTTTGAAAATATCCGTTTTCAGCGCCTGGTTTTCGGACACGGCCTCTATCGCTAGCAGGGAATCTTTGGCCACATCGAGCTTAGTGGAGGGCTGAATACGTTTAAGGGTGGCCTGCATGTCATCTTCAGAGATTACCTCTTTTCTTACCTGCCGCTTCAGATTGGACTCGATACGTGCCATAGCCTTTTGCAGGATTTCATCGCTGATATCCACCAGATTTACCTGGTAACCGAACTGAGCGAATACATGCGCGATGCCATTGCCCATGGTGCCGCTGCCGATAACCGTGACTTTTTTTGTGCTCATTTCAATCTCCTATAAACTTTCAACAATTAGTGTAGCGGCTTCACCACCGCCGATACATAAGGAGGCCAGCCCGCGTTTTGCTTTGCGCTGTTTCATGGCGTGCAGCAGAGTGGTTAAAATCCGCGCTCCGCTGGCGCCGATGGGATGGCCAATCGCTACCGAACCGCCGTTAACGTTCACTTTATCCACCGGCAAGTTTAGCAGGCGGTTATTGATTAGTGAAACCACGGCAAAGGCTTCATTTATTTCGTACACATCGATATCGTCCGTAGTAAAGCCGGCTTTTTTTAGAGCCTTATTAATGGAATCCGCCGGAGCAGTCGTAAAATTCTCAGGCTCTTTTGCTGCCGATGCTTGCGCTACGATGCGGAACAAAGCCTTAAGTCCCAATTCGTCTGCTTTTTTTTTGGCCATTACTACAACTGCAGCGGCTCCGTCGTTAATGGAAGACGAATTGGCTGCCGTTACGGTTCCATCCTTTTTAAAAGCCGGCCGCAGAGTTTTTATTTTTTCGAATTTAACACGCTTTGGTTCTTCGTCTTCGTCTACGATGAGCGGATCGCCTTTGCGCTGAGGAACTTCTACGGGCACAATTTCTTCTTTAAACAGGCCATCCTTTTGTGCCTTTAAGGCACGTTCGTAACTCATGATAGCAAAGTCATCCTGCTCTTCACGGGTGATATTACATTCGCTGGCACAAAGCTCGGCGGCATCGCCCATATGAAAATCATTGTATACGTCCCACAAGCCGTCTTTAATCATACCGTCGATTATCTTTTTGTCGCCCATTTTCAAACCGTCGCGCACGCCATCTAAATAGTAAGGCGCCTGGCTCATATTTTCCATACCGCCGGCAACAATTACGTCGGCGTCGCCCACCATGATTGCCTGCGCCGCTAACATCACCGCTTTGAGGCCGGAACCGCACACTTTATTAATGGTCATGCACTCAACGGATTTATCCAAACCTGCCCCTAATGCCGCCTGCCGGGCCGGAGCCTGCCCTTCGTTGGCAGGAAGTACGTTTCCCATAATCACTTCATCAACCAGCTTCTTTTCGATGCCGGCCTTTTCCAGCGCGGCCGCAATGGCAATGCTTCCCAAGCGGGCCGCGGGAATAGTTTTGAGAGCGCCCATAAAGCTACCAACCGGAGTTCTGGCCGAGCTGACAATAACAACTTCGCGAATTTCTTTCATATGCATGTTCCTCTGTAAATTTAAGATTGCAGAATAGAGAATTTACTTATTTTTAAATTTTAATTCAACAGAGCGCCGGCTTTTATTCTCCCATATGGTCTTTTTTCTGAAACTTATCATAGGCCTGAATAATTTCCTTGACCAATTCATGCCGCACTACGTCATCTTTGTTCATGTAAACAAAGGCAATACCGCTGATTCCCTCTAAAACGCGGATACTGCTAATCAGTCCGGATTGCTTTTTATCCTGCAAATCAATCTGTGTAATATCGCCGGTGATGACTGCTTTGGCGTGTCGTCCGAGGCGCGTTAAGAACATTTTCATTTGCATGAAAGTGGAATTTTGCGCTTCATCTAAAATAATAAAGGCATGATTCAGCGTTCTCCCACGCATATAAGCAAGCGGCAAAATTTCGATGACACCGGTATCCAATAAGCGCTTTAGACGATCACGCGGCATCATATCTTCCAGAGCATCGTACAGCGGTTTTAAGTAGGGATCAATTTTCTCTTTAAAATCTCCCGGTAAAAAGCCCAGGCTCTCCCCTGCCTCCACCGCCGGACGGGCTAATACAATTTTACCGATGACGCCTCTGTTCAGAAACGACACGGCCATTGCTGTGGCCAGATATGTTTTACCGGTACCGGCCGGGCCTACGGCAAATACAATGTCGTTTTTTTGAATGGCCTGCAGCAGTTGCTTCTGGCCTTCGGAACGGGGCTTAACCATGCCGTTCTCCAGAGCCACCACACCGACGCCGGCGGTTTCTTCCTTTGACAACGGGGCTTGTATGTCGTCTTCATTAAGGCGGTTAATAAAAATGGTCGTTTGGATATCCTCTGCTGTCAGGCGGCCGTTCTTTTTGTAAGAATCGATCAAATCGTTTATGACAGCTTCGATGTAAGGCATCTGTTCCTCAGGGGCCAATACCTTAACTACATGCCCGCGGGCAATGAGGCGGCATTTTAGTTCTTCCTGTAACAGATGAATATGATCTTCTTCTAAGCCCCAAAAAAGACGCAAATCGAATGATTGCGGAAGATGAATTTGTTTTTCGATGATATTATCCATAAGAAAATAAAAAAAGCTTCTGATCGAACAGGCAATCAGAAGCTTTTAAACATAAATGTCAAATTTTTAAATTAACGGGCAATTTTCAGCACCTGATAGGGATAAATAACGTTGGGATCCGAAACCACATCTTTGTTAGCTTCGTATAGTTTCTGCCATTTAAAAGGGCTTCCGTAAACATTATTGTATCCGGCAATTTTTGATAGAAACTCCCCTTTTGTAACCAGATGCTCATTTGGTCCAACCTGACGCGGAATACTAAACACCTGATTCGGGAAAATTAAATCAGGGTTTTTAATCTGGTCGCGGTTTGAGGTGTAAATACGCATCCAGGCATAGGCGTCGCCGTAAATATCGTCTTTGGCGGCAATTTTCCACAGATAGTCACCGCGAACAACGGTGTATGTGGGCGGTACGGCAGCCTGACCTTTTTCTTTGGTCTGAGCGATTATATTTTCAATAGAATTTATCAAAGCTTGATTTTCCGAGGTTTCTGAATAAGGATTCTTTTTCAGCTCATCCAGTTTAGCCTGCAAACCATCTACTTCGTTCATTTTACCATAAATTTCTTCAGGAGAAAGATTCATCAAGGCAGCGGCATCTCCTTTGACGCCCTGCAATTCCTGAGAATAGGTATTATATCCGGTTTTATCGGAATTAGCTAATTTGTAAAGTTCATCCCATTCTTTGTCGATTTGGGCCTGTGTATCATCCAGTTCTTTTTTAAGATTTTCAATGGCGGCATTTTCCGCTTCAATACCTTTCTGCGCGGCATCCAAACGTCCCTGCCAATCAGCAAGATAGGCGTTATATTGTTCCTGAGTCATTTCTTCATAATTATAGGACTGGGCATAAACGGTGGTAAACGCTAATAAAGCTGAAAGCAGTATTAAAGTTAACACTTTGCTCATTTTCATAGTTGAATTCTCCTGTATTTACTTTCTACTTTTTCAGTTGGTTTGCTGCTGCGATTCTACGTGCTTCTGAACGTTTTCTTTGTCTTTCTTTACTTTTTCCAATTCTGCTTTTTTAGCACGCAGTTTGGCTTCCAACTCTTGCTTTTCAGCTTTTTTATCGGCAAGTGTTTTTTCTGCCGATAAGGCCGCCGATTTCGTTTCTTCTAATTGTTTGATATCTTCTTCGCTTGGTTTCCATCCACAACTGGTAACCGTAATCGTCGACAGTCCGAACAGAATAAGTAAAAAAACTTTAATTGCTTTCATAAATCAAGCCTCCTGGATATATTTGATTAGACGTAATTATTGCTGAAAGCTAACAAAATATCTCAATATTGTCAAGCAATAATTGTTTTTAACCTCCGGTAATACTTACCGTTATATAAGTTTGATATGCAACTCTTTAAGCTGCTGTTCCGATACGTCAGAGGGCGCTTCATCCATCAATGAATAAGCGGATGCTGTCTTCGGAAAAGCAATAACATCACGTATTGAATTAGCCCCGGTCAACACCATTACCAAACGGTCTAATCCAAAAGCAATTCCGCCATGTGGCGGAGCGCCAAATTCCAGAGCATCCATTAAAAAACCAAATTTTTTGCGGGCTTCCTCATCTGATATTTTAAGCACGCGGAACATCTCCTCCTGCATACTTTTGGTATGGATTCGGATACTGCCGCCGGCGATTTCACTTCCGTTGAGTACAAGATCGTAAGCGCGGGCAATTACATCCTGCGGACGGTTTTTCAGTAAAGGGATATCCTCTGGCCGCGGGCTGGTAAAGGGATGATGACGGGCCACATAGCGCTGTTCATCTTCATTGAATTCCAATAGCGGGAACTGTTCGATCCAAACAAAAGAAAATTTTGACTGGTCGATTAATCCTCGCTCTTCCGCCAAATGCAAACGTAATTCGCCCAAAACGGAATAGGTCGTTTCGTATTTATCGGCCACTATGAGTACCGTATCCCCTTCCTTCAGGGAAAGCACCTGACGCAGCGCTGCCTGCTCTTCCGGCGTAATAAACTTGGAAATCCCTGAACTAAAATCATCGGCCGCTACTTTGAAAAAGGCCAGCCCCTTTGCGCCTAATTCGCGGGCTTTTTCGGTGAGGGCGTCTATTTTTTTTCGGCTCAAATCCTCGCTGTGTTCAATTGTAATGGCGGCAATGGTTCCCGATTCCGCCAAAACATTTTTAAATACATTAAATTGTGATTGAGCAAAAATCGGATTTAAGGTTGTGACGGGCATTTTAAAACGTAAATCCGGTTTATCCGAGCCATAACGTTCAAAGGCTTCTTTAAAGGGAAGCCGCGGGATAGGCAACGTAAGCCGGTAATTCAGAATATCTTTAAACACTCGCTGTACTAATTCGCTGGCCACGGTGATGACATCTTCTTCATCTACAAAAGACATTTCCACATCTATCTGCGTAAATTCCGGCTGGCGGTCTTTACGTAAATCTTCATCACGAAAACACTTGACGATTTGGAAATAGCGATCAAAACCGGAAATCATCAGCAATTGTTTGTAGGTCTGCGGCGATTGCGGCAAGGCATAAAATTTTCCCGGATGGTTACGGCTGGGAACGAGGTAATCGCGGGCGCCCTCGGGTGTGCTCTTCATGAGTACCGGTGTTTCGATCTCTGTAAAATCATGTTCGTAAAAAAAGCGGCGTACCGATTGATACACTTCGCTGCGCAGCAAAATATTTTTTTGCAAAGAAGGACGTCGTAAATCCAGATAGCGGTATTTTAACCGCAATTCCTCATGTACTTCAATGGCGTCATTTATTTCGAAGGGTGTGGTTTTGGCCTTATTGAGTAGCTCAATTTCCTGAGCATGAATTTCGATCTCGCCCGTAGCCATACTAGGATTCAGAGCCTCGGGGGGACGCTCCGCCACCATGCCGCGCACGGCGACCACATCTTCTGCCCGTAATTCTTTGGCCTTTTCATAGAGCGCTTTTTGTTCGGGATTAAAGACAACCTGAGTAAGTCCGTAGCGATCGCGCAAATCAATGAAAATTAAACCGCCTAAATCGCGTCGTTTATTAACCCAACCGTTCAGAGCAACCGTTTGGCCGACATTGCTACGCTTAAGCTGCCCGCAATGGTGCGTTCGTTTCATATAAAAAATCTCCTTTTAAAAAGCTTATAATTTAAAGGTCTTACGGCAGGTTCACAAATAAAAAAAAGCCGCAAAATTTCGCGGCTTTTATATAAAATGGAAGAATATTATTTGGTAAAGACAAACTTCTGTGTAAAGGTAACATCGCCTTCTTTTCTGTCAATTGGCTGAAAACGCCAGCTGCGGATACGGCGCGTTACGCAAGACTCCACTTTTTTATTACGCATACTCGACTGTACGACGCGCACACGCGACACACGACCGTTGTATTTTATGGTGAACATCACTTTCATGCTGCCTTTTAAGCTGGGATTAAGCCGCGCTTCTTTACGATAACATTCGACGATGGCATCGGTATGTTTATTAACAATCCTGCCGATGGTTTCAGCAGAGCGCGAAGTGGCTTTGGAAGCCTTACCGGACACGCTTCCTTTTCCTAACTTAATGGAAAAGTTACCACGCCTGGCAATATTAGCCGAACCGGAGGGACCGATTCCGCCTTCGATTAAATCATCAATGCCTGCTTCTCCGGCGCCTGTTCCGCCGCCCATTTGCCGGGCGCCAAGTTTTGAACGTCTGGCTGAAGAAGATGCAGTTTGCAAACCGCCGACCTGATTAAGCATCTTATCAAGATTACCAAAGCCTCCGGCTCCCGATTCGCTCAGAACATCGGCCACGGCTTCACCGCTGCCGCCACCGCCTCCGGCCGTAAGTTCTGCCAAAACGCCTGTACCTGCCACTGCTTGCTCCATGGAAGCTCTGTTCTGTGCTCTGGCTCGGGCACGTGCCCGGGCCCGGGCACGACGTTCGGCTGCTGACTGTCCTTTTCCTTCTGCGCGTTTGCCCACATCCCGTTTGGCGCGTTCGTCCTTAACCTCCGCCGGTTTTTCCTCCGGCTGTTCTGCTATTCCTGCACTGCCTTCTTCTTTTACCGCAGGAGCTGTTTCGGCAACCAACTCTGCCTTATATAGTTTTTGAATATATTTCTGGCGTATTTGACTTTCCATTAATTCCTTGGAGTATTTGGCATTAGCCAAATAGATGATAGCGCCATAAACAAGGGCAAAGGAAATAAGCAGAATAATGTAAAACCGTCGGTCAAGCGCTTCCCATATATTCCGTTCAAATTCCTTCGGAAAGGAAGTAAGGCGAAATCCGCCACCTTTTGCTGTTCTTGGGGCATTTTGTGCATTGGCCATAGTTGTTACTCTTTTTTTATTTTTTCTGTTTCCGCCTGCTAACCTTTTTTGATAGTTAGTAAGCGCATTTTGTAAAAATCGCTTTTACTGCATGTAAACATAACTTTTAGGAGGATATCAAAGTGTATTTTCTGATCCCCCTCTATGATGACCTCATGAGTAAATTCTTTACCCACCTCCACTTCCAGGTCGCGTTCTTTGGCAGCATATTCGGCCAGTTTTGCGGCTAAGCTGGGAATCATCATTTGTTCTGTGGAAATGTCTTTGACGGCCATCAGAGGCTGGTCATTCACCAATAGAACATCCTTGGCGATGGAAACCGTAACCTGTTTTTTTGGTTTTTCCTCCTGAATAGAAACAGGCAGCCTTAATTGTTCAGATGGAGTGATTAATGCCCCTTCGGTAGAAAAAGACTTCAGAAGGAACAGTAAAATTATGGTCATCATATCCATCATGGAATTTAAATTCAGGGAGCCTTCTTCTTTTCCTAAATTTTTCTTTGATTTTGAGGGTTGAAATGCCATCGACCTGTCACTCCACTTATTATTGGACCATTTTACTAAAATTAACTTCCGGGAAAAGCGCCAAAACATTTCCTTTGTCATCTTTATAAGTTTGGATATTATCCATCACATCGATGATCGTTTGATATTCAATGTCACTTTCCGCCGCAATAACGACACGTTCTTCATCAACAAATCCTTTTCCGGCGACTTTTTTCTTTAGTTCAACCAGTTTTTCATGGAGTTTGTCATAGTCATAACTTCCGTCATCTTTTAGCGGAACGGTCGGACCTTCCCCTTTTTCACCAGCTATTACAGCTTGAGCGTTGCCAATCGTAATACCACTACGCGTGATAACGACCTTTAAGCCAAGCCTGAGTTGTTTTTCTTTTGGAGTATTATCCTGAGCCTCACCGGAGCCGGGCCCTGCCGCTTTTGTAGGAGGTACATTAATTTCAATTATTCCCAGTTTAACCCATTGCGCACCGGCCAATAGCAAAGGAATTAATACAACCATCAGGTTCATCACCGGACGGATGTCCAACTCCATCTGTACTTCTTCATTTTTACTTCGTAATGAAGGTTTGTAAGCCATTTTATTTGACCTCTTTGCTTGTTATTAGCGGTCGCCGGTAATTAGATTAATTAATTTAACCAAGTGTTCATCGAGTTCATCGATAATCTTACTGGTACGGTTTACCAGATAAGTATAAACGATCAATGTTGGAATGGCTACCATCAAACCGAAAATAGTCGTATTCATAGCAGTCGCTATACCATTAGCCAGATAACGGCTCTTTTCCGATTCGGGTATTCCCTCGGAACTAACAGCATTAAAAGCAATGATTAAGCCGTAAATAGTTCCCATTAAACCGGTAAGAGTAGCCACATTAGCTAACATAGATAGATAATTGGTGCGTTCTTTCAGCTTTGGAATTACCTCCAGTGTGCCTTCGTCAACCGCATTTTGAATAGCACGGAAATCCAGCGTTTCCCGTTCGTTGGCTCTTTTCAGTCCGCGCAATACCACAAAGGGCAAGGCTTTTTGTTTGCCCTGTTCGCACAACTGAATAGCCCGTTCCATATTTCCGCCGGCTACTAATTTACGGACTTCGGCCATAAACTTATCAGCGCTAACATTGGAACGAATGACGATATAGTAAATCCGTTCAATGGCAATTGCCAGAGCTATCGCGCCAAACAGTGCGATAAAATACATAAATACTGATCCATCAGCGCTCCACTTAAAAGCTTCACCAAATTTGGCTAAGAACATGAACTAATCCCTCCATTTTAAATACTAATTGGCAAATTTTAACGTATTTTTTTTAGTAATTTCTCAACATCGATTCTTTCCGGTTCAGAGGCAACAGATTTTTTTTGAACAACAAATTTTTCCCCTTGACCGACAATCTCTTTTATAAACGATTTATCCAGATGGATATCATCGAAATCAGGCTTGATGCGCTCAGTAAACAATTTTACCTGCGGCGCTTCAATAGAAATCTTAATTTCCTGTACGCCGAGTTCAATCACCTGCTGATTGCCGACTTGCAGGCTATCAGCATTCTGGGCATACGCGCGGATTGTAAAACCTGCTAACAAAAGTAGACTGAACAGCATAAATTTTAACACTCGCATGGTATTACCTTTGTTTAAGAGAAATACGATTTCTGTTTAAAATATTTGCCTTCCTTAAGATAGAAGGGTCGACAAATATTTTTTTGACTTTAGCCTTTTCTTCTGCAGCGGCGGTGACGTCGCCGGGCAATAATTCGAACACGGCATAAAATTTAAGACCACCGGCAGTGTGATCTTTGTCTTCCACATCCATGGTTAAAACATTTTGCCCCTTTTTAAGCACGATATCAAATGTATAGTAATCCAGAGTATCCAGCTTACTATAAAAATTGCTGACATCATCGAGCAGATATTCACCATTCAGCCACATGTGGAAACCTTCATCTGCAGTAACATAAATAGCCCCGGAAATAGGCGTGCCGTTTATTTCAAAGGTCTTTCTAAAAAAGACAAGCGTATCGCTTTGAGCTGCCGCATGGCCTAATTGCTGAGCGCTGTCTGATAAGGCTGACGTAGAATCCATCAACGCCATTTCTGTTTGTAAGCTATCGGCAAAAGCGGCGGAATCGGACGGCGCCGCTACACCCATGGTATCATTGGGAACAGACACTTCTTCCCATATAGCCGGTGGATTTACTCCTATTGCAGCAAACTGATTGGTATCGCTGTGTACAACCACTGCATTTTGCCAGGAACTGGCGTTGAACTCCGGTTTAACCCAGCCTTCTCCGTGATAAACGGTGTCATACTGCCAAGATTCATCACTGAAAATTTCCAGTTTTTCTTTTTCAATATTTTGGGAATATGTGGCCGGATCCAGCTTAATCAGTTTAAGCAACAATTTGTTTGACCACAGGTTTTTAATGTCGTAGTCGTTTCTCATCTGAAATGCCTGATCCAATATTTCCTTGGAATTATCGGACAAAGAGTAGTAGTAATTCTCAAAAAAACCAGTGGCGTCATCATAATTGTAATTTTGCGTACTATCAAAGCGTGTTTGATAATAAGCGCTAAGTTCCTTGGCGGAATCGGCCGCTGCTAATGTTTTATCCGTTAGTTCAACGACAAAGCGTAAGGCGCGTTCCTGCGTATTGAGTACCAAGTCATTTTGAATTTCATGCGCTTTAGCCAGGGCTAACGTATTGGCATAGCTGTTTACTGCTTCTTCTGAAATTATCTTAATATAATCCAGCAGGTTGTTAGCCTGATCGTCTAAGGCATAATAATCCAATCCGTCCGCATTGGTTGTTTCAACCGGCTTTTCTACAAGCGCCCGAATTCCGGCGGCATTTTTCTGAAAACGGTCAAATGCAGAATACGCTAATGTTTCAAATTCAGCCCCTAATAAATTGGAAGTTAGCAATATTTGCCGCTTGGATTCTTCCACATATTTATTGGAAAGTCCTAACTTTTCGGCTTCCTGAATATTACGAACATGAGCAATAATGGTGCTTTTTATAGCCGGCGCTACCGCCTGTTCCAAAATTTTGCGTCTAAACACCAGATTCCGTACGGGATTTTTATAGGGAGAATGAATGGCTATGGCCTTTTCAACATTCTGTGTAGTCAAAGCAGCTTCAGTATATAGCAGCTCCGAAATTTTATCTTCGGCTTTAGCATACCATTTCTTCGCCAGATCACGGGTCGAATCTATTTCCGCTACGCGTTTAATATTTTCACTGGCCAGGGCAGTATCTTCCACGGCCTGAGCGGCGGTATCCGGACTGGCATACATATCCACGCCTAGTTTTTCGGCAATAGCCGGAATTTTGTCTACTACCTTTTTATATTGTTCAACTGCCTTATCATATAGCGCTGCAGCAGCTTCGTTAATACCTTTTTGCTGAATAAAGCGTTTGTCTTCACTTAAATTCGGATCAATTTCCTGATGGGCATAGATATTGGCAAATTCCTCATAAGTACGGGCAATATTGTAGGCTGCTTCAAAACTACGCGGCGAACCAAAACTTAGCACCTTGGCATAGGTTTCATTTAACTTCTTCATCAAAGATTTCAATTTGTTCAGATTAGCCCTGATATTGCTTTTCGGCTGTTTTAGCTCAGTAGACGCATATTCCTGGTGCAGTATTTCAGCTAACTTATTAACCGCTTCCGCGGCAATAAAAGGATTGGGATCTTTCCCCTGCCGGCGGAAAGATTCACTACGCTGAATAGCCTTGTTAAATTCTGCTTTGGCCAATTCTGTCTGGCCGTTTTCCAGATAGTATTTGCCGCGTTCATAAAAGGAAGTAACCGTACGCGGATCATCCGGATAACGCTGAGCAAATTCCTGATAGATTTTATTAGCCGCGGCTACATCGTTCAGTTTAAGATACATTTTAGCATTTTCATAGTACAAATCCACGGCATACGATTGATTCGGAAATCGCTGAATATATTCAGTGTTTACACGAATAACATCATTCCAGTCTTTGCCTTCTTTATAATAGTAACTGGCGTTATATAAGGCGGCATCGGCATTTTCAGAATCACGGTAATCATTGTAGATGCGTTCATATATCTTTGCCGCGTTAGTATACTGATCCAATTCTTTGTAGTCTTCTGCCATATTCTGCAAAGCAGTAATGGCAAATTTGGATTTCGGAAAATGCGTGGCCAGAGTATCGTAAGAAGCGATAGCCCGCACCCAATCCTTAGCCTTTTGATAGTTCAGGCCGCTACGCAACAAGGCGGGTTCTACTATTTTGGGCTCAATCGGCGCATCGGAATAAACGCGGAAAAATTCTGCAGCGGCCGCAAAATAATCTCCTTGTTCTTCTAAATACTCGGCATTTTTAAAAATGGCCTGTCCCATTCTTTTAGCGGCAAATTCCTTTTGTTTGTCGGAAACATCGGCCTCATTAAGAATGCGCTTTGCCACTAATTCCGAATCCTTAAATTTGCCTAAGGCAAAATAGGAATCCATAATGGAACGCCAGGCCAAACTTTTCTGTTCTGCCTGCGGGAAGCGCTTTACCAAGGTTTGAAAATAAACTTTTGCTTCGGCAAACTTATTATGGTTGTAATAAATTCCGCCGGCGTCCGCCAGAAAATTAGGCGTAGATTTCCCGTTTGGAAATAAACGAATGTAATTGTCATAGGCCTCAATCAGCCGTGTTTCTTCCGGGGTTAGCGCCTCAGGGCTGAGCTTGGCCACATCGGCTAAATTGACACGCACGGTATCGGATTTGCCATACTTAAGCGTAACCAGCGTATCTGCCACAACAACGGCATTTAAGGCGGCGTCTTCACGATGGCTGTCTTCCGTATAATCGTTACTCACGCGGATATATTCGTTAAAAGCATCTTCGAAACGGCCCAAGCGCGAATCTAGCAGAAAGGCATACGACCAGTTCACGTCGTAGGCATTGGAATCGGTCGGAAAATATTTCAAATATATTTTGCACTGCTCACCGACTTTTTCAAACAACGGTTTGGCCGGTTTGTTCTGCGCAGCCAGCTCTTCAGCTTTTTCTAAATCCAACAGCAAATTCGTACGCAAGGCGCTTTCGCTGTATTTATAGGCCGAATTAAGATACCTGACTTTATCTTTATGATCCGAAGCTTCCAAATTTTTATACCACTCGGACTGCGGATTGTAATTTTCATAGAGTTCTTTACGCGCCAGATAGGCATCGGTATCTTTTCCCAAGGAAAATAAAGCCGTTACAATATTCTGCTGAATCTCCGGCGCCTTGTAATAATTGGGGTACATCTGCAGCAGTGTTTGGAAAGCATAGATGGCTTTCTCGTTTTCATCAATTTTCTGAAATGTATTGCCGATGGATTCTATGATTTGCGGGCCGTATGGCCGGTCGCCGACACGTTCAATGAGATGGCGTGCTTTATCAACGCCGTTTTTGGTATAGGCCTCATCCGTAAAACAAATACCAATGTATTGGATAGCTTCGTCTTTTACATTCAAGTTGGAAATTTCGCCTTTAGGATCCATTTTCTCAGCGCGATAAATATCATCGGCTGCCATCATAAAATAGACGATAGCGTTGTTGTAATTTTTAGGATCGCGGGCCGCCAATTTGTAATAGCTCCAGCCCAACTTATATAATGCTTCATCATACCGTTGAGAATCGTGATATTTCAATACATTTTTATAAAGCTGAATAGCCTTGCGTAATTCCACTACCTGCTGCTCTTCGCCGGTTTTATCTTCGCGCGGAGAAAAATAATACTCTGCTAAGCGCATGTAAGATTCCGGAGCGAAATGACTGTCGGGATATTTGTCTATCACTTCGCGATAAATGCGCCGTGCCTCTTCTCCTCTTTCCATATGCTCTAACAGCCAGGCTTTCCCGTAAAGAGCGTCGTCGGCATATTCACTGGCCGGGTACTCATTTAAAATTTTATCATAAAGAGCAATCGCTTTGCTGTAATCGTGCTTGGGAAATTCAGGCTGAACCGGTTCCTTCTCTATTTTCTTTTCATCAAATAAAGACAATTGCTTTTCATATTCATCTAATTGTTTATCGTATTCATCGACCTTTTTACTGTACTGTTCATCAGCATCTTCAATATAAAATTCGGCCAGGCGCACATAAACACGGTCGCGATCTTTTATTTTTTCTCCCTGTTCCTTCAGGAAGCTTTCACTCCAGTCCATACTTTGCGAACGGTAGGATTCTTCCTCAGAACGCAGTTTATTAACCTTGGACTCGTAATATTTTTTTATTTTAATCAAATCCTGCGTGGAAAGTTTTTTAAACAGTGTATCAACGCCCGCTTTTTCACCGGTATTCTGGGCGTGCACTGGCACCGGCATTACCCAAAAGCCACTGAACAGGATAAGCATTAAAACTTGAATCAAGCCCTGAATTTTGTTTTTATTTTGCATGGCCATTTTTCCACTTTAAAATAAACTGAATGATTTGGACCAGGGTTTATTATTAGTGTTCCTCGATTTTAGGCGGCTGCGTCGTGTTTTTCTGATAGTTGAGTTCCGTATCATGCGTATCAAAATAGCTCTCTTCAAACTGCCGTTTAAGTTCTTCGCGCTGACGGATACGTTCCTGTTCCCGGACGCGCCGCGTCATCAAAGTAATCTCATTATTTATTTTTTCTATTTCATGTTCGATATTTTCTTTACGCAGCTCTAAAAAATTATTGATTTGACTAATTTGATCCTGGAATTCGGCAATTTGTTTGGATTTTCTATTCTTTAATGCAAAACGTACATTGGTCATTCCAAAGGCGCCGTAATCGGCCCATTTGTTTAAATTAATGGCTGTGTGTTCCAATCCGATGCTATAAGCCTGCGTAGCTAAAAAGTCGAGCTTTTTAGCTAAATCCTGCAAGCGGGCTTTGCTTAGTTCCAGTTGCACCATGCGACGATAATTGCGCTGGGTTTTGGCCTCTTTAATTTTAAAATCTAATTCGGTCAGACGACTGGCGATCTCTTCCCGTTGACGTTGCGTATCCTTGCGAACGGCCATAACTTTTTTATTTTTGTTCTCGACAACGCTTTCTTTCCGGGCTAAGGGATGTTCGCTGAAATAATTATAACCAATCTTCGACTCTTTTTCCGGTTGTACAGAATTAACGGCACGGTAAATTTTAAGCTGCATGGTTTCGATACGCTTAACCAGCTGCTTGTTTTGTCTTTGCCGGGCAATTTTTTTAAGGCGTTCCAGCTCTGCTAATTGCTTTTGCAACCGGCCGACTTCGTGCTGTGTTTCCACACTACTGCTGCTTAAATCCATGTAACTTAGTTTTACCAGCGGTTTTCTGATTTTGCGCCGTGTTTCATAGGCCTTGTGAAACACAGCGGGTTTGTTTTCTTCCAACGCTTTTTGTTCCAGCCGTTTGGAAACAGACATGATATCGCGCAGGCGATCCCGTTCATTGTTGAAATCATCGGAGAACTCTTTGACTTCACGGGCATGAAAAACATAACCATAATTGTCCAGGGCCATATCTGCGTTTTCTTCCAACTGGTCGATATAACCCTCTAGGGCTCTGGCTTCCAGCAGGTACTCCGAACCGTAAAAATTATCTAACAAAGCCTCTATATATTTTTTAGCTACCGAAAAATCACGTTTTTTGCTTTTTTCTTTGCTTAGTTCGGTTTTATAGTAAGCCCAGGCATAACCAATCAGCACGCGATCATAATTGGGATAATAACCGCCAATCTGATCGAAATATTTAATGGCGCCCCAATAATCGCCTAATTCGTATTTAATATATCCTAATTTCAGGAGAACCGTAAAACGAAAATTTGGTTCCACGCCTTTATTTTCAATTAACGATTTGAAGATTTTATTGGCTTCTTCAAATTGACCTTCACCGGCATAGGCCTCAGCTAAAACAAAGCGCGATTCACGATAATAAGGAGAGTTGGAGGAAATTTCATAGGCCAGCTCGGCTACCTTGCCGTATTGCTTGTTATGTAAAGCGGCATTGATGACTAAAAAGGTCATGGCGTCTTTATAGGGATTACTTCCGCCAAGCACCGATTGCATCTGATTGTAATAGTTGAGCGCCTGTCCGTAATTCTCAAAATGATTGGCGATCTGCATTAAGCGCAAATAGACTTTAGCCTGAAACGGAGAGGCGGGATAATCGGCTGTAAATTGTTCGAAGTTCTTTTGCGCGGCATGATAACGCATTAACTGATAGTTGGCCTCTCCTTCGTAAAAAAGACAGTCGTCTAATCGGCCGATATTTTTATAAACGCGCATAATTTCGGCAAAGGAACGTTCCGCTAAATCGTAAAAGCCAAAATTGAAAGCCTCTGCTGCATGGCGCAACTCGCGCTTAAACATACGTTCACGTTCAGCCGCACCGCCTTTTTTAAGCAGCCGTTTTTTAATAACCTGAATATCTGTCCAACGCACCTGATATTTGATGAATTCCGTTTGTTTCCATTCTTTGTAAACGTCAAAAATTGTGGCCTTACTTATTCCCGCGCTTCCCCCCGCGCCCGCAGCGCCTCCTTCGTCAAGGCCAAACGTCTGTACAAACTCCGTTTTGGTCTTTTTGAAATTCGTGGCAAATTTGGGATTATCTTCCAAACGGGCGTTAGGATCCATCTGAATCATCTCTTCGGCAACATGTAACAATTGAACGGCGTCTTCAATAGCTTTTTGTCTGGTAAAGTCAATAGTGCCGCTGTCGATGGTTTCCTGTATTTTCGTTTCAACCTCACTGATGAAAACGTTAATGGAATTGGCCCCCGTGGCGTTCAGGCGCTGACGCAACTGGCGCACTTCGTTGAGTTCTTTCTGCAGCCGTTGGAAATAATTTTCGCGGATTTTGCTCACCCTGGCAACACGGGATTTGATTTCATCATTGATCATGCGGATTTGCTGAACCAAAAAACGTTCGCGATTGATAGTCGTTTTATTGGCGCGCATTATCAGCTTGTTCACATAGGAGCGCAGCGCCGAGTTAAACAACTCGTCGCCGGATGTTTGGGCGCGCACTCCGGATGCGGAAATGAAAATCGGAATAATGAGCAGGAGTAGAACAAAAGGAAGCAGGGTTCTTGTTTTCATAATGAATAACCTAATTTAAATATAACCCTAATTTTGTTTAGCTAAATTTAATACTATTTCGGGTTTAGTCAAGGTTAATTGTAAAATAACAAAAGTTTAAGACAGGGACAAGAAACAATATCCGAACAAGAACTCTGCGTAACGTTTTAACGCAGTTGTGAAACCTTTAGTCGATTCATGGCCCGGGCCAAAGCCATACGCGCGCGGTCTACATCAACTTCTTCCGATTTTTTTACCAGCCGTTTCTGCGCTCGCTTAATGGCTTCTTCAGCTCGTTTCACGTCAATTTGTTCGGCAAATTCAGCGGACTCGGCCATGACTTTGACCGTATTTTGATTTACTTCGCAATATCCGCCGCTTACCGCCATAAAAGATGTTGTCCCGTCCTTCTTTTCTATTTTAACCGATCCTACACTTACCAATGATACTAACGCTGCATGATTCTGGAGTACCTGAAATTCTCCATAGGCGCCGGGAATCGTACAACTATGTATTGTATCGCTAAATGCCTTGCCAAACGGTGTCACAATTTCAAGAACTAATTCGGCCGCCATTCTAAATTCCTTAATATACTCGACTTTGCTTTATAAAACTTAAATTAAAAAAAGTAAAAAATGCTAAAAAGATGATTATATCTTTTTAGCATTTTCCAATACCTCGTCGATATTGCCCACCATATAAAAAGCCTGTTCGGGAATTTCATCATATTCGCCTTCGATAATCCCTTTAAAACCGCGGATAGTATCTTCTAACGGAACATATTTTCCCGGCGTGCCGGTAAATTGCTCGGCTACAAAGAAGGGCTGGGATAAAAATTTCTGTATTTTACGCGCCCGGGCTACGGTGATTTTATCTTCTTCACTCAATTCATCCATACCCAAGATAGCAATAATATCCTGCAAGTCTTTGTATTTCTGCAAAACTTCCTGCACCGTTTTGGCGACTATATAATGTTCTTCGCCCACAATACGCGGATCCAAAATACGCGAAGTTGAATCCAGGGGGTCTACCGCGGGATAGATGCCTAACTCAGCGATTTGACGGGACAACACGGTGGTGGCATCCAAATGGGCAAACGTAGTAGCCGGCGCGGGGTCCGTTAAATCGTCGGCAGGAACATAAATGGCCTGTACCGAAGTAATAGAACCTTTTTTAGTGGAAGTAATCCGTTCCTGTAAAGCGCCCATTTCCGTAGCCAGCGTGGGCTGGTAACCTACGGCCGAAGGCATACGTCCCAACAAAGCGGATACTTCCGAACCGGCTTGGGTAAAGCGGAATATATTATCGATAAACAAAAGTACGTCTTTGCCTTCCTCATCGCGGAAATACTCGGCCGTAGTCAATCCGGTAAGTCCCACGCGCTGACGTGCGCCCGGCGGTTCGTTCATCTGCCCGAAAATCAAAGCGGTTTTTTCCAGCACGCCGGATTCTTTCATTTCCAGCCAAAGGTCGTTGCCTTCACGCGTACGTTCCCCCACGCCGGAAAAAACGGAGTAGCCGCCGTGCTCTGTGGCGATATTGCGGATCAGTTCCATAATCAACACCGTTTTACCCACGCCGGCGCCGCCGAACAAACCGGTTTTACCGCCTTTGGTATAGGGCTCCAACATATCGATTACTTTAATACCGGTTTCCAGGAGCTCGTCGGAGGTGCTTAAATCTTCCATTTTGGGCGCCGGACGGTGAATGGGATAATATTTTTCGGTCTTAATTGGTCCCAGTTCATCGATTGGTTCGCCAATGATATTTATCAGCCGGCCCAGTGTTGCCGGACCTACAGGCACTTTAATGGCGTCGCCGGTATCCGTTACTTCCATTCCGCGCGTCAAGCCGTCGGTGGTGTCCATGGCCACGGCACGCACCATGTTTTCCCCTAAATGCTGATGCACTTCGCAAACCAGCCGTGAACCGTCCTGGCGCGTGATTTCTAAAGCGTTGTAAATGGCCGGCAGATTTCCTTCTTCGAAGACCACATCGACAACCGGGCCGATAATCTGACTAATTTTTCCTTTGTTCATAGATCGTTCCCATATTTATCTATTTTAACTAACCTTGCTTCAGAGCCTCGGCTCCGCCGACAATTTCGGCTATCTCTTTGGTGATCGCCGCCTGACGCGTGCGATTATAATGCAGCGTAAGTTGTTCGATCATTTCCTGCGCGCTGTCGGTGGCGCTTTCCATGGCGGTCATACGCGCTCCCTGTTCCGCTGCATTGCTCTCTAACAGAATACGCCAGATTTGCACGTGCAGATGCTTGGGGATTACCGCGTTTAAAATAGCCATTTGATCCGGCTCATATAAAAAATCTATGCGATCCGGCCGGTTTAGCATGTCTTCGTCTGGAACAAAAGGCAAAAATTGTTCCACAATGACGTTTTGATGAATGGCCGATTTGAATTCGTTGTAGATAATTTCGATCCGGTCAAAGGCGCCGCCTAAATACAGATTAACCAGCGTATCGGATAAATGAACGGCATTCTCGAATTTCAGATGATTGAAAAAGTTAATCATCTTGCCCTGAATGGGAAAATCGCGATGCTCAAAGTACTCCAGTCCTTTACGACCGACCATGAACAGTTCCACCTCGGAAGTCGGGTAATCGGTTATGCGTTTAGACGCCTGACGGATAATATTGCTGTTAAACGCCCCGCACAAACCGCGATCGGAAGAGACCACAACCGTGAGCACTTTTTGCACAGGCCGGCGCGCAAGTAAAGGTACATGAGACACATCTTCCGAACGAGCCACCAAATCCCCAATCAAATTGCGTAATTCGTAGGAATAGGGTCGAAAGGCGATGATATTTTCCTGCGCCTTGCGCAATTTCGCTGCAGCCACCATCTTCATTGCTTTGGTAATCTGCTGAGTACTTTTTACACTGGAAATCCGCTTACGGATTTCGCGTAAGGTTGCCATTCCTATTCCTCAACTTTAAAATTCGCCAGAAAATGCTCAATGGCTTTATTCATCTTCTCTTTCAATTCGTCGGACAGCACCTTCTTCTCGGCGATCTCCTCGATGATATCTTTATGCTTCATTTCCATATAATCAAGATATTCCTTTTCAAAGCGCACCAAAGAATTCACCGGTAGTTGATCTAAATACCCGTTGGTGCCGGCGTAAATGATCAATATCTGCTTATCAAAGGGCATTGGTACATACTGTCCCTGTTTGAGGATTTCCACCAGACGCTCACCGCGACGTAACTGATGCTGCGTGGCCTCATCCAAATCGGAGCCAAACTTGGCAAAAGCTTCCATTTCGCGGTACTGCGCCAGATCCAGGCGCAGACGACCGGCTACCTGCTTCATAGCTTTGATCTGCGCGTTGCCGCCCACACGGGAAACGGAAATACCCACGTTAATGGCCGGCCGTACGCCGGAATAGAAGAGATTAGATTCCAAAAATATCTGGCCGTCGGTAATGGAAATTACGTTAGTCGGAATGTACGCCGACACATCGCCGGCTTGCGTTTCAATGATCGGCAATGCCGTTAAAGAACCGCCGCCTAATTTATCGTTAAGCTTAGCTGCGCGCTCCAGTAAACGGGAATGCAGATAGAACACATCGCCCGGATAGGCTTCGCGGCCCGGCGGGCGGCGTAACAGCAACGACACCTGACGATAGGCCCAGGCGTGTTTGGTTAAATCATCATATACTACTAAGGCATGGCGTCCGCTATCACGAAAAAATTCGCCCATGGCAGCGCCGGCGTAGGGAGCGATGTACTGCAACGGCGCCGGTTCGCTGGCATTGGCCGCCACAACAATGGTATGTTCCATCGCGCCATACTCTTCCAGTGTTTTTACCACTTTGGCAACCGTGGAGGCCTTTTGGCCGATGGCCACATAAATGCAGACAACGTCCAGTCCTTTTTGGCTGATGATGGTGTCAATTGCCACTGCTGTTTTTCCCGTTTGGCGGTCGCCTATGATCAACTCGCGCTGACCGCGGCCGATGGGGATCATAGAGTCGATGGCTTTAAGTCCGGTTGCCAGAGGCTCCTTCACCGGCTGACGCGTAACTACGCCGGTAGCTTTGCGTTCCAACAAGGAAAAATGTTCAGTTTCTATCTTGCCCCGACCGTCTAACGGTATGCCCAAAGGATTAACAACGCGGCCGACCAGCGCATCGCCGGTAGGAACCTGCATAACACGACCGGTACGTTTAACAGTGTCGCCTTCTTTGATCAGCGTGTCTTCGCCAAACAAAATGGCACCCACGTTGTCCTCTTCAAGGTTGAGCACCATGCCCATAACCTCGTGCGGAAATTCAATCAGCTCACCGGCCATCACGCTCTCCAGTCCATGGATGCGGGCAATACCATCCCCCACCTGCAGCACTGTGCCGACTTCATAAACATCCGTTTCTTTATGAAAATCCTGTAATTGTTTCTTCAGAATTGCAGAGACTTCATCGGGTCTGACTGCACTACTCATCGATACTTCCTCTTTTTTTCAGTTAACTGGTAGCCAACCGTTCACGTAATTTATCCAGATGGTGGCGAATGCTGTTATCGATAATAATATCCTGCACTTTTACGATAAATCCGCCGATAAGGCTGTGTTCGGTGCGTGTATTTAGCAAGAGGTTCTTACCGGTTAATTCTTCCATCTGTTTTTTGATACGCTCCACCTGACCGTCAGAGAGTTTCACGGCGCTGATCACCTCCGCTTTGACGATATTGCGGTAGGCCAGCATAATTTCGCTAAATTGAGCGATAATATCCGGTAAAACCGACAGGCGCTTTTTTTGCCCCAGCAAGGCCAAAAAATTTAACGTTACCGGCTGCACATTGCCTTCAAACAACGGCAGGATCAATTTAACTTTATCCTGATCGGCAATTAATGGATTGGGAAGCAGGTCTTTAAATTCCTTGCTATCCTCAATCATTTTTGTTATCGTCCGCAAATCTGCTTCCACTTCGCTTAACCGTTTTTCTTCCACGGACAGCTCAAATAAGGCTTTTGCGTATCGTTTGGCTACTCGGCTCAACTAATTTACCCTTTTAATTTTTTATTGATTTCGGTATGGTTTTGATGTACTCGTCCACCAGCTGCTTTTGTTTGTCCTCGTCGAGGTTCTGCAGGATAATTTTTTCGGCCGCGCCAATAGCCAGGTCAGCCACTTCCGCCCGCAGCGACGCCAGCGCGCTGTTTTTTTGCTGCTCAATTTCATCACGGGCTTTTTCGACCAGCTTATTGGACTCCTGACGGGCCTTTTCTAAGATTTCCTGCCGGGCTTTTTCGGCCAGCGACTGGCTTTCCTTAATCATTTTTTGCGCTTCGGCTTCTGCGCCGGACATCATCTGGCGGTGTCGTTCCAGAAGCGCTTCGGCTTCGTCGCGCTGTTTCTGAGCCTTTTCCAAATCACCGCGAATGGATTTTTCGCGGGATTCGATGGCGCCCAGGATTGGCTTCAGAGCAATCTTATACAAGATTATCAGAACCAGGAAAAAGGTAATCCAGGTCCAGACGATCATTCCGGGATCTAATTCCAGCATGTTCTTTTCCTATTATTTAATACTTGCCAACAAGAAACAAATTACCGCGCCGAAAAGAGCCACACCTTCGATCATAGCGGCGGCGATGATCATGGTAATACGAATTGCACCGCCGGCTTCAGGCTGTCTGGCCGTTCCGTCCATTGCCGAAGCGGCAATTCTGCCAATTCCAATACCTGCACCGATTGTTACTAAACCCGCACCGATTCCGGCTGCTAAATAAGCTAATGCTAACTGCCACATATGACTGTTTCCTCCTTAAAATGATTTTAGGTATAAACTACTTACTTTTAGATGATCTTTTACTAAACTAAAGATTCCGTTCTTCGATTTATCCTTTTAAAATGATGATCAATGTTCCGGATTTACACTCATGCCGATGAACAAAGCGGAGAGCACCGTAAAAATGTAAGCCTGAATGAAGGCCACCAACAATTCCAGAAAATAAACGAATATTCCAAAGCCGACTGAAACCGGCGAAATATAGATGGTTTTAAACATAATAATCAAACCCAGAAAAGCAAACAGCACAATGTGCCCGGCCACCATATTGGCAAACAAACGAATGGTTAAAGCCACATGCTTGGCGATAAGCCCCATAATCTCGATGACAAACATCAGCGGCCACAACAAAATGGGTACGCCGTGCGGAACAAGATTCTTGTAATAGCCTAAAAAGCCCTGCTCTTTAACGCCAAAATACTGGGTGGAGCCAAAGGTAACCAGCGCCAGGGCCAGGGTAACATTGATATTACCGGTAGAGGTGGAAAACATGGGTATCAGCCCCATCAGGTTGCTGATTAAAATAAAGAAAAATACGGTAATCAAAAATGGCGTAAAGCGCCGGCCTTCTTTTTCTCCCATATTGGCAATGGCCACTTCGTCGCGGACGAATACCACCAGCAATTCCATTAAAACGCCAAAGCCTTTGGGAATCATCTGCCCCTTCTTGTAGGACAGACGAAAGAGCAGCAAAGTAAAGAAACCGGCAATCCACAACATCACCACATGGTTATGGATTGACAGGTCGATAGTCATACCCAGAAAATGAAAAGGGGAGATGTGAGGCAAATGTAATTCTAAGCCGGGAAAAACGTGCCAGGCGGATGTATTTTGTAAGTGGTGCTGAATCCAGGTACCGATGGTCTCACTGTGTTCTGCTACAGAATCAGCTGCTGCGGCAGTGTGCTCCGTTAGGGCCATACGTGATAATTCCTCTACTTGTAATTGCTATATAAAATTAGTACTTCCCATACTTGATACATGAAGTATAATATAAATAAAGAACCGATAAAAATAAAGCGATCGGTTAGCGTATAATTGAAAATAATCCAAATAATTATAAATAAAGCCAGCAGCCTGACTATCAGCCCTCCCAAAAAGATTTGAGAAAATGTTTTCTGGTCTTTACCCATGGCAATTTTAATTACAAAATAAGCAAGAACTATATTTGCCGTCCCTAATATTCCCGAAAGAAAAATTCCGTTGAACTGGTTTTCATTAAAGTGGACTATCCGTCCGATTCCCCAGGCAGCCAACGCATAAACTGCCAATATCACCAGCACTCCGGCGAAAAATTTTCTCGTCATACCTTTTTGTTCAATTGATCCTACTTGTTTGCCCTCTCAACGCTTCAGACAACCTTCGGCACATTTGCCGCCGATATTTAGTTTTTACTGAAAAAACAGCGCTCATTGCGAACCGTCTTTCTTTTCCAACTGGTTGACCATTTTAATCAGATTGTAAAAGCCCAGTATGAAACCTAAAAAAACGCCGCTAATTAAAAAAATGGGGCGTTTCTGAAAATAGTCATCTAAAAGAAAACCTACATATCCCAGAATAATGATACTACCGAAAAAGGTGTATACGATATTCAAATAAGGAGCAGCCTTCTGAAAGGAGCTTACGATATCTTTCTGGTTTTCTTTTTTCACTATTTTACTTTTGTATCGGGCATAACGGGAGCCGGCGGCGTAGAAGTTTCGCCGCCCATATCGGACGTGCCGTTGAAAATCGCCCCTTCATCTACAATCAGTTTACCCGCTTTCAGTTCGCCGGTAAAAGAAGACTTCGACTCCAGATTAACTTTCTGTTTAACAATAAGCTTGCCTTTAACTTTACCGCTGATTACAGCGTTCACAGCTTGCACGTCGCCTTCTACTTCTCCGCTTTCGCCGATATTAACCGTATTTTTGCAATTAATCTTGCCCTTTACTTTCCCGTCGATGCGGATGCTGCTTTCGGCCTGAATGTCGCCGACTACCACGGTGCCGCGACCGATTAAATTAACCGCCGTGCCCGTGCTTTCGTAATTACTTCCCTTTAATGCCACGATGTTCCTCTCAGCTATTGATTTTGTTTTTGAAAACAATATATCGTACCGGGTCTACCGGTAATTCATTTTTCCAAATTTCCAGATGCAGGTGCGGACCGGAAGATATTTTACCGGTATTACCCAATAAAGCAATCACCTGTCCTCTTTTCACTTTTTCCAACAGGCCCACTAAATTGCGTAAATTGTGTTTATACAGTGTACGGAAGCCAAAGCCATGTTCGATGATCAGCACATTGCCGGCTTCCAGCGTCCAGCCGGAAAACATGACCACGCCGTCCGCCGGACATTTAATCGGCGTTCCGGTGGGCGCGGCGATATCCAGCCCTAAATGCGGCTCGTTAATCAGCGAACTGGCGTCAAATCCTCTGGCAATAAATCCATTCACCGGTAATAGCGAAGGTACATAGCGGAAGATACTGCGCTTTTCCTGATTACCGATTTTATCGAACTGCAGGGAACGCGTGCTGAATGTATCGCTGGCCGAGGAGTGTTCAATAGCCACATAACCGTTTAACGAACCTTTAATCTGTTTTTCGAATTGCTTTAGAGCCGTTAAATCTTTTTTGATCTTATTCATCTGCTTCAGGCTCTGCGTCAATTTAAAATTTTCTTCCTGCAAACTATTGTTCTGCAAAGCTATTTTAGCCACCTGCCAGTAACTGGCAGCGCCTAAAACGATAAGCACCGTCAGCACAATGCCGGCTATGGCTAAAGCTCTCAGCATAGATTTTCTGATGTGGAAATCTTTAGGCTCGCCGCCCAAATCGGGCACGACTACAATGGAATAGTATTTTGATACGGGTTTTTTATGTTTCATGATTTTTTCAGCCGTTCTACGCTTCGTAGACACTTTCGTTTAAAACGCATTTAGTCTTTCAGTTTTTCAAAGATTTCCAGCAAACGATTCAAATCTTCCGGTGAATAAAACTCCACCTCAATGCTGCCCCCTTCTTTACGGGAATGCACAACTACTTTCGTGCCCAGCGTATCGCGCAGCTCTTCTTCTACTTTTTGCAAGAACACCGAACGCCTGGGTTTGCTGCGTTTACTGACTTCTTTTTGCTGCGCCCAATTTTGTACCAATTTTTCTGTTTTACGAACCGACAGTTTGCCTTTAATGGTCTTCTTCCAAATATCATTCTGCGCTTCGGCGTCGTCAACGGCCAGCAAAGCGCGGGCATGCCCCATGCTGATCTCTTCTCCCTGTACGCTTTCCTGAATATGAACAGGCAGCTTTAACAGCCGCAGCATATTGGTAATGGTCGTACGATCCTTACCGATCTTTTTAGCGACCTCTTCCTGCGTTAGCTTGCACTCTTCGATTAAACGCTGGTAGGCTGTGGCCTGTTCAATAGGATTGAGTTTTTCCCGCTGAACGTTTTCAATAATGGCCAGTTCCAGCATATCTTCTTTGCCGTTCACTTCGATGATATAGGCCGGCACTTTTTCCAATCCCAGTTCGGCCACCGCTCGTAAGCGTCGTTCACCGGCAATCAATTCATAATAATCATCTACCTGGCGCACGGTAATCGGCTGGATAACGCCTTTTTCACTGATAGAGGCTTTTAATTCATCCAAGGCCTGAAGGTCAAAATCCATGCGTGGTTGAAAGGGGTTGGCGCGGACTCTGGCGACTTCGATTTCAGCCAGACTGCCCGGCGGCACTGACGCCGTTGCCTCGGTAGTTTCTTTTTCGGGAATGAGCGCGCTCAGACCGCGGCCAAGCCTATTGGTCTTTTTCACCTAAAAATTCCTCTGCAAGACTGATATAATTCTGGCTGCCCACACAAACGGCGTCATACATGATCACCGGTTTGCCGAAACTCGGCGCTTCGCTCAGACGCACGTTACGGTTAATTACGGTATTATAAACTTTTTCTTTGAAATATTCGCGTACTTCGCCGGCCACCTGATTGCATAGATTGAGACGGCTGTCATACATGGTCAGTAAAACGCCTTCCACCGTTAAGCGCGAGTTTAAATTCTTTTGTACGAGGTGAATGGTGTTAAGTAACTGAGAAAGGCCTTCCAGCGCATAGTATTCACACTGAATGGGAATGAGCACAGAATCGGCGGCGCTCAAAGCGTTAAGTGTAAGCAAGCCCAACGAAGGCGGGCAATCGATCATCACATAGTCGTAGCGTTCTCTGATGCGCTTGAGCCGTCCATTTAACAAGTGTTCACGATTGGGCACGTCAACCAATTCCACTTCGGCGCCCACTAAACGAATATGCGAGGGCAATAAATCCAGATGCGGCACATTGGTGGTAGTTACAGCCTGATTTATATCGGCGTCGTCCAATAACACCTCATAAGCCGACATGTGGCGTTCTTCCGGATTGACGCCCAAACCGCTGGTAGCATTGGCCTGCGGATCCACATCCACCAACAACACGCTTTTTTCGGCAATTGCTACGCAACTGGATAGGTTTATAGCCGTCGTTGTTTTACCCACACCGCCTTTTTGATTGGCTATGGCAATTACTTTTCCCATTTTCTAATTCACTTTTCCGTAATAGATGGCACACCTCGATTAAACTCTTTTATAAAAACGTCAAATTTAAAATTATTCTCAACTTAAAGCAAAAAAATCGCCGTGACTTGGATCATCTTACGCTAACTGTGCGTTTCTCGCCGCTCGCCGTACAATTTTGCCGTAGGACGCGCGCCTTGTCTAATTCCTTTCTCCCGGCGTCCGAAAGCTCTTTCTTGGAATATTTAAAAATTAGTTTCAATTGCCGCCGGCACTTTTTACTCTGCCCCAGGCGCTGGTAAATTTCCGCTAAGCGCACCCGGCAGGCAACCAAATGCGCCGGATTTTTTTGCGGCTGCTCGCTAAGCAGTTTCAGTAATGTGTTAAACGCCACAGCAGCCTGTTGATTTTTGTGCATCATAAAAAGCGTGTGCGCATAAGCCCAACGCATAAACGGGCTTTTAGGATAAGCGGTCACAGCCTGTTGTGCGTATTGCCAGGCTTCGTCAAAATGATGATAATTTACCAGAATATAGATCAACTGGTGCATGGCCATATAGCGGCTGTGCTTACTAAAGCGCACTGCTTTTTTAATATTGGCAATGCCCTGTTCGCGCAAATCGCTAACAAACGGCGTCCATAGCAGCAACTTCAGTTTGGTGCTGCGCCAGTATTGGTACACGCCAATCCCCAGATAGGCCTCGTACAGGGCGCTGTCCAGTTTTATAGCCTGCTGCAAATCGGAGACGGAAGACAGCCCGTTGTTGAGCGCCGCCAGCCACTGCCCTACCCGTCCTTCGTAAAAGGCCTTGTAACCCCAAGCGCTGCCGCGATAGAACAACAATTTCGCTTTACGCTTTAGCGTTACGTTTTTCTGATCTAATTCCTGTTCGCTGTATTTTAGCACGGAATCCAGTGCGCTAAGAAAAGGCGTCGGTTCACCGTAGCTTTCGAAATGAGTCATCTTTGAATTTAGGATGGAGGCCAGATAAAACCAGGCCGGCAAACGCTCTTGCGGATTGTCACAATGCGGGCGCACTACGCTTTCCGCAGAATCGAAGCGGGCGTTGATGGTTAAATCGATGCTTTGCTGAATCCAGTCCCCGCCTGCCAGCGCCGCGCGCGAAAAGGAAAAAACGAGCAAAATTAAAAGAAATACCACCTTGCCGGGATTTTTCATTTCATCCTTCCGTTTAGCGCACCACGGTAAATTTACCGAGGGATTTTTTATTGTGGTCTTCTATTTCAAAAAGATACACACCGCTGGCTACCTGGACGCCGTTACGGTCTGTTAAATTCCACGGAATCGGTTGCTGGTTTTGCTCGCGGTTTTCCAGTTGCACTACCAGCCGGCCGTTGAGGTTAAATATATTTATCTTGCTCTGCGCCGGCACGTTATAAAAAGTTAATCCTGCGCCATTTTTACCCACGCGCACCGGCTGCGGTCCCGCAACCACCGGACTGAGCTGTATCTGGTAGCTGATGCCGGAAAGTTTTGCCGCCGTGGGATTAGCTTCGATAACGATTAATGGTTTTTCGGCCTGCTGGCTAAAGGATTGCCAATGATTGAATGTTACAGGCGCCATGAAACGCAGGCCGTTTGGCAGATGGGTATTATAGCCGGCGCTGCCGGCGGCAGAAACTTTGGCCTGATAGACAGAATTTTGTTCCACAAACAGCTGCACATGACGCATACGCAAGGCGCTGAGATCGGCGCTTAAATCATCCTGATTACGATTAATATTGATTAATGGATAATCGGCCGCTTCCGGGAAGAACTGGCCGGGCTGGGCGCGGCTGCCGGTAAAATAGGTCCAGACAGCATACTGAATATAACTTTCTCCAAAAGAAGAATTATGTTGCGCCAAAGCGTTGTTGACGGCTTGCAGCACGTTATTCGTTTTTATCTGCCGCCAAATTTCGGGCACGATTTGCCCGCTATACATTTTTTCCAGCATATGCAGATAAAGGGAATTGGCATAGGGATCGAACGCACTAGCACTATTAAACGGCTTGCTGTCAATTGCAGGTAAAAAGAACTTTAAATACTGCCAGTAGTCGTTCACCTCGTCATATACATAATCTTCCAGCCAGGTGGAGGTCATTTCCATAAAAAAAACATCGGGAGACAACAAATAACCGTTTTCGATATGGAAATTATATCCCAGTTGAATGGCGTGGTTAAATTCGTGGGCAATGGTAACCTTTAAGGCCTGCAGGCCGCTGGTGTAAAAATTGTGCTGGTAAAAATTACTGTTGATTTCGATGTAGCTGGTGTAATTATTACCGGGCAGGGCGGCAATATCGGCAGTGAGATCGAAATTGGTTAAACCATAATATCCAAAGGCCGTAAAATAGATGGGATACAGCTGTACCGGCTGACCGTTAGAGTCCGGCGGCGCCTGAAAGCCTAATTGATTGATCTCCACATCCCATACATGGTCGCAGTAAACCGCCGCCGAATCGATATAATCGGGAATGCCGTTACCGGACACATCTTCCGCTGGGACCGCATTGTACCCTGTGGTATCGTAGTGCAAAACAAAATGTCCGTTAGGGCTGACAAACGCCTTTTGCCGCGTAGGCTCTTCTAACAGCGCAGCGGCTTCTTTTTGCAGGGCGGGCGCCAGTTCGCGCCAGTGCTGCCGTAATTCCAGTTGCAAACTAAAAGCGCACGTGCCTTCCGTTGCGCCAGCCTGAGGATTCAGACGCTGCTGCAGATAACGCTGTAACTCCTGCGTCACTTCGGCTTTCAGGAAGGTTGCCGATAAAACCAATATGCTTAACAGAATGCGCCATCTCATGGGCACGGCCTCTTTAAAAATTTTCACTTTACCAACAACAAGACACCCAGCTATTAAAATCTTGGGCTAAATCAAAAACAGTAACATTTACAAGGATCATTTATTGTTTTTCAAATGTTTTTTTACGGCAAACGTCCAGATAGTTTTAACAACGCAAAGTTCTTTAGCGCGCATGTTTTTCATCCCGTTTTGATTTCGCGCGAAATGAGAGAGTTAGCGGCACGCCCGCAAAACCGTACTGCCGGCGCAGATTATTCTCCAAAAAGCGCTTGTAGCTTTCGACAATCAATTGGGGGAAGTTGCTGTAAAAAACGAACACCGGCGGCGCCGCCTTTACCTGTGTTACGTAATTGATCTTAATTTCCTTGCCGCGCGTTGCCGGCGGCGTGGTCTTCTGAATCAGCGGAAAGAAAAAATCATTTAGTTCGGAAGTGGAAATGCGCTTTTGCCGTTCGCGGTAAACTTCCGTGGCTAAATCCAGCATTTTATATAAACGCTGTTTTTGCAGCACGGAAACGTAAATTTGCGGAATATAGCGCAGCTGGCCTAAGCGTTCCAGATAATCCTCTTTGTAGTCTTCAATAGTACGGTGATTTTTCGGAATCAAATCCCATTTGTTCAGCACCAGCACCAGCCCTTTACGCTGGGCGGCCGCCTCATCGAGGATGGACACATCCTGGCGGCTCAGGCCTTCGTTCACGTCCACCAAATAGAGCACTACATCGGCGCGGTTAATGCTGCGCATGGTGCGCAGATTGCTGTAAAAAAGCACGTTCTCTTTGATGCGTTTTTTGCGCTTTAAGCCGGCCGTATCGATGAGTAAATACTTTTGATTTTTGTATTTCAGCACCGAGTCCACCGGGTCGCGTGTGGTGCCGGGAATATCGGTAACAATGGAGCGTGTTTGCGCTAACAAGGTGTTTACCAGGGACGATTTGCCGACATTTTCCCGGCCGATGATGGCCAGACGGATTAAATCATCATCTTCCGGCGGCAGGTCCACCTTTTTAACGCGGCTGACAACGGCGTCTAATAAATCACCGCTCTGCCGGCCGGTCATAGCCGATACCGGCTGCGGTTCGCCTAAGCCCAGCTTATAAAACTGCCCCACTTCCGGGTCATCGCGATAACCGTCCACTTTGTTGGCCGCTAGCAGGACTTCCTTGCCCGATCGGCGCAATATCTCGGCCATGCGTTCATCCACATCCGTGATGCCTGTGGAGATATCCACCACCATCAGCACCACATCTGCTTCCTCCACGGCGATTTCCACCTGCTCGCGAATAGCTAAATCCATTTGCGAGGTCGACTCGGGGATATAGCCGCCGGTATCAATTAATTCAAACTCCTGGCCATTCCACTCGACCGACTCGTAGATGCGGTCGCGCGTGATGCCCGGGGCGTCATCGACAATCGCTTTGCGTTTACCGATCAAACGATTAAACAAGGTTGATTTGCCCACATTGGGCCGGCCAACAATGGCCACAACAGGTTTTCCCATATTTCCCTTCTATACTCGAATAGAAATGGTTTGAATAGAAACCATTTCGTCCTGAGAGTTGAGTGTTTTGTACGAAATCCCGGTTTATCGGGATGATACCGATTACCTTATTTGCGCCACAGGCGCCCCTTCAGGGTAAACCATTTACTGATCGGTATAAACAACAGCTATGCTGTTTTTTTTAAAGATTTCTTTAGCCGGCGGCTTTGCGCCAGCTTTGTTCTGCCAATTGCGGCAGCATATCCAGCGGTTCGCTAAACACATGGCAAGGCACGTCCAATTTATCCTGTAAAGCGTCCACCGTCCAGTCATCCAAAAACAAACCATCCTCATTGAGAACACGCGGCGGCAGCAGGACAACATCGCCCAGCGGATGATCTTTTAACTGACCGTAAATATCCTGCCCTACGAGCAAGCCGGACACCTGAATAGAGGGCCCGTAAAACTGATTGACCACCGGAACCAGATCGATTTGCAGATTTTCGATTTGGCGCAGGGGATCAATGATGTGTTTTTCCAGCCTCCCGGCCGCCAAAAGGCCTGTTACCCAGGTAATGCGTAGCGGACTGCTCAAACGCTGCGGCAGGCGCGGAAGCGTTTCAGCCTTAAAACGATCGATCATATCACGAAATTCGCCCACACCGTTTTCAATCTGATAAAACTGATCGTAGTAAGCGGCGGAAGGCAGTTCGACGCCGGCTTTAATATAAAACTCATCGGCTAAATAAACAAAAGCGTCGCCAATCTCTCTACGTAATTCTTCTCGCAGGGTATCCACATGCTCAATCATAGCGCGCAATTCATCTTTTGTATGCAGGCGCAGCTGCATTAAACCTTCGCGGTGCTGGGTTAATCCCAACGGCACAACGGCCACCGAACGCAGTTGCGGATAGAAAAATCGCAAATCATAAATTGTTTGATCAAAAATCTCACCGTCGTTGACGCCCGGACAAAGAACGATTTGGGCGTGCAGTTCGATACCGTTTTCTGTTAAAATCTTAATTTTTTCCAGCAGATGATCGTCGCGTTTTATACCTAACAGCAGCCTGCGCGTTTTTTCTTCTGTGGCATGCACCGAGATATACAAAGGACTCAGGCGCTGCTCAACAATACGGTCTAAATCTTTTTGCTTTAAAGTGGTCATGGTAACATAGTGGCCGTAAAGGAAAGAATAGCGGTAATCTTCATCCTTAAAATAAAGCGCTTTACGCAGACCTTTGGGATTTTGATAGACAAAACAAAATACGCAGTTGTTGCCGCAGGATTTCAGCTTCATCTCTTCTAAAGTGACGCCTAAATCGTCGTCGGCCTCTTTTTCGATTTCAAAAAGAATCTCCTCCTGGCCGCGGCGCGCCAGCAAGTTCACTTCTTCCTGTGAAATATAGAAACGGTAATCGAGACGATCGTTTATTTCGTGTCCGTCAATAGAAACGACGCTATCGCCCGGCGTAAGGCCCAAATCAGCGGCGATGCTGTCCGCTTCCACCTTTATTATATTAACCATCTAAACTCTTTTGTCTTCATAAATATCCGCCCTGAAGCGCCCGGCAAAATATTTTATCCAACGCCGCAAGGTTTTTTAAAGGGCTGCAATTTACACCGTGACTGAAGCAAAAGCAAGGCGACGGGAACGAAGCGTTTGCTTCCTATTATTGGCGTTCAAAAAAATGTGGTTTTAGTGGAAAATATCAACGGATAAAATATGCGTTCATTCTAAGAACTAATAAATACGCAACTTGAAATTTATGAGTCTGCTCTAAAAACCAGTTTTTGTCATTTTCCCATCGGGACCACCTTCGTGGCGATCCCGATTCATCGGGATGAGAAATCTTATATCCTCAATAAAAACAATAGATTTCTCGTCGCCTTGCTCCTCGCGGCAAAGGCCGTCCCGTTTTCCGCCACGGAGTGCTCCCTACGGGAAAGGAACCACTTCGTGGTGGGAAAATGACCGTGAGAGACCTTTT
>CAZIBE010000025.1:0-44154 GCA_964536685.1 uncultured Calditrichaceae bacterium
ATCCGTCTATTGTACAATAGACGGATTAAATACAAAGCTGACTATCAGCCTTTGGTCATTGTTTAGTGCAAATTAAGGATTCCCTTCTCTGGGTCTGGGGTCCGGCCTGCGTTTCTTACTGAACACTTTTAAAAACAGCCAGTCGTAAATGCCGGTTAAGGAAATCAGCACAAACAACAGTGCGCCCAAGGGAGCAATTAAAATATACCACTGACCAATTATTCCTTTAAAAAACCGGCCGTTGTGAATTTCGAACATATAATTCCACAGCGGCATACTGGCGTTTTCGGCCAGCTCTGCCGGCATGCGAAAACCATCCTTACCAAAGGCGTCGCTCAAAGCGATTAATCCCTGCTGGTGGGCGGTTATGAATTCTTCACCTGCGGGCGTTTTAAAATAACCGGTTACCATATATTCTGCCGGCCGCACATTGGACCATTCTTTGGCGATTTTTCCGCTTTGCATATTCACAGCGTGGCCGGTGGCCCGTTCCAGATGATACAGGCCGTTAAAAGAACCGATTAAATAACCGCCTGTACCGTATGCGTCGAATACCGTGGCGCCCATAACAAACAACGGCGCTTTTAAATTATAGCGGTTAAAAGGCTGGCTAAAATCCGCAGAGGCAATCCAGTTGCCGTCGGAAGCATTGATGATAATTTTATCTTCTACGGCGTCGTACAACGCATTATGGATTTTCCCTTCCCATGGATTCTGAGCCAGGAGGCCCGGATACCAGCTTGCGGGTATGCTGCCATCGGCAATGATGGCAAGAAAAGGAGGCCGCATAAAAAAGGCCGTAGTCCCTATGATAAGCAAAATAGCAGCCGCCCAGATGCCCAATTTCAGATGATATTTAAACATAACCTGAAACAACCTGGTCTTCTCTTTAGAAGATTTCAGTCGTTGACGATTACGCCGGCGACGCAATTTTTTCGGGAAGTACCAAATGTAAAAAGCAGACAAGCTTAAAAAGAAAATGATCAGTCCGGCCATATCAAACAATAGTTTTCCCGGCAGTCCCCAGACGCGGCCGTCATGTAAATGAAAAAACAAATCCACCAGGGATACCGTGCGCTCCACAGTAACTATGGGCAAAGCTACCTTACGGAACCGGAGCGGATTCATCGGCGACAGATAGACATTGGACTCTGTAAAAACCAGCACTTTCCCTTTCACCAGTAATATTTTCTTGACCGCTTCCCTTTCACTACCCAGCTTAACAGGCCGCCACAGGCCGCTTTGCAAATCGTTCGCATACAAACCGCCGTCCGTAGCTGCCAGCAGATAATAAGGCGCCCTATCTTCCTGCAAAAAAAGATGACGTGTTTTTTTATAGTATAACGATTGCGGAAAATTCTGCTCATAGCGACTGAACGTTTTACCGCCGTCCACGCTGCGCCACACACCTTGTTTGCCGCCGGCAAAAACGAGATTGACGTCCCGTTTGGAATACACCAGCGATACCAGACTACTGCGATTCCAGTTTTTAATATGATACTGCTCGGGCACCAGCCAACCGGGCACCGAGACATTCGCTATTAAATCAGGATGATTGAGCAAAATACCCGAAATGCTCATCCACATCAAAAACAAAATGATGCCCAATCCGATATATTTATGAAGCCATTTGGATTTATTAAACACGATACGAAACATGATTACCATCCGCTCCAATATCCAATAGCCGATAGAATGACAAACTGCAGGCCGAAGGCAAATTCCATCATGCCGATTTTCCGCACCGTCGTTTTTTTTCTTTTGGAAGATAATCCCCACAACGCCCGCGCCGTCAAAATTAACACAGCCGTCAGAGCCAGAAGCGGGATGCTGCCGTTAAGCCATAACATTACCGCCGATGCCATTGAAAGCGCCTGCCAGCCCATAGCCTTAAACACCGACGGCAACTGTTTTTTATCCAGCAGCAAACGATGATGCACGTACAGCGTGGTAGAAACAGAACGCAGATAGAGCAGCAACAAAAAGGCTAAGGCCTGAGGCCAGGCCCAGCCGCCGCTCAACACAATGGAGAGCGCCATCAGCCCCACGGCAAGCGAAGCCGTGATTTCTGTGTACAGCTCACGTCCCAAAGAAAACGCTTCCAGAATCAGATAAGCGATCATTAAGAGCAAAGCCAAAAGCAATGGACCGGATGCCGGCCAGGTTGTACTATACACATAAATACCCATTAACGCACCAGCCAGCCCGCCGTATAGAATAAAAAACGGTAACGCGTACTGGTTCTTCTTTTCGCGCGCAAGCAATTTCCGCGCCGGCGGATGGGCAAAAAAAGCCGCTGTCGCGCCTAAAAACAATAACAATCCCGACGATGAATAAGCTGCTATCAGGGCTAAAGTCAACGGTTCAAAAGTCAACCCCCAGGAACCGTGTTCCCGCGGCAGAATAACCGCTTTAAGATTGTGATTCATCAACAAAGAATTCCTTTTCTAAAAAGAGTTCGTCCGCTTTTTCGATGATCTTGCGGGCCGCTTTTTCTTCTAAAATATTTAGATAATCGCGTAATTCATCTTGTACGTCAACGGCCGGAATATTGGTGTAATTGACACGCTGCAGGAATAAACGAATTTCCTCTAAAGAGTGGCCCATTGCATCATACGACAGACGAGCGGCTTCCTCCGGGTTTTCCCTAATCCAATTAATGGCCGCGTCTAATTCTTTTAAGAATAATTTGACCAACTGCGGATGTTCTTTAGCAAAGGCGCCTTTAAACACCAACCCGGCGTTGGGCAGACCGTGGCTGTTTGGTTTGAGCTGTTTCCACAATTCCGAGTAAGAAAAGGCTATGTGAATTTCTTCGCTGGCCTGGAGAGCGTAACTAACTTCCGGCTCGCGGATGAGCGCCGTATCGATTTCGCCGCTGATTAATTTAGCGGCGATTTCCTCAGGACGGCCAAACGGCTTCCCATAGACAAACTGGTATTCATCGGGATTTTCGCCGAAACTGCGCATTAAAAACTGCGTTACCTGCGCCGGCGGCGCTTTGCGGAAAAGCGGCATATGGATATGTTTTCCCTTCAAACCGGCAAAGGAGCGCGCCCGGTAACCGCGCGTAACCATGTAAAAATTATCCCAAACCGACACCGTTGCTAATTTAACATCGTTTTCTTTTCCCAACAAATTAGCCGAAGCGATAATGGCTGAAAAAGAGATATCGGCCTTGCCGCTGACAATCCAGCTTAAGTGTTTTTCCGTCTCTTCCCAAACTTTAAGCTCTTTTACTTCCATACGCCTGTTCAGTTCCGGGGATTGCAACATGCGTAAAATTACCGGAAAGACCACCGGCGTGGCCGATTGAATGACCACGGGAATTTTATCGCTTACGGCAAACGGCGCTGTGCTTTGCGCTTCTGCCGATGTGTCTTTACGGCGCGTAAAATATATGTAAAACTCCTCCTCGGAAATCTTTTCGGTGAAATGCTGCCAGCCCTCTTTTTCCATCACACCGTAAAGCGGGATGGGTTCAAAGCTTTGCACTACTTTTAAACCGCTGCCATTGGTCAGCGTTTTAGACTGCTGAATGATTTGCGGCAGAAAGAAGCCCTCTAATTCGCGGGCGTCAATTGTGAGGAAACTGGTCGTTTCCAGCCAGACCGGTTTATTCATAAGAACTCCTGAGATTATTTGTTAAAATATCTAATCGAAGCGTTTAATCCTCAATTCGATTTTTTACTCAATAACACTATGTTGCAAGTAGAACACAAAGCCCCCCCGCTCCGCCGGTAAATAATGCTGTGCTTTTATACTTCTTTTGTGCGAATAAAATAGGCACAAAATTCATGTTTACTGATTTGTTCGGTGTAATGAACAAATCCCATTTTACCCAATACATTGTACAACGGCGAGGGTTCAAAACTTTGCTTTACCAGCAACATGCTGTTTTTACCTAAAAACTTTGCCTTAGCGATAATGACCGGCAAGAAGAAACCTGATAATTTTCTGGCATCAATTCCAACGATATCCCGTTGCGCTCTCAATGCCCTCCACCTCTCTTCCTTTAAGGGGGAGGATTCCAGCAACGGGTTGCCTTTGGCGGTATCCAGCAATTTATTATTTTTCCAGGGTGCCGTATTCAACTCCAGAAACCGCTCCTGTTTTAACGACAACCTTTCCTTTGAGCTTACATCAGAACTTAATTTTTGTGCAGGCACCGGTCGCCCTTTGTTATACATGTAAAACATTTTGCAATCACATTTAACATTTGATGTAAAAAATATCGGAAAGCTACAAAAAACTTTCCGATATTTTTAATTGTTAATCAAACTGCCTTTTTACTAAAATACACTTTCTTTACTAAATCGTACAGAATAATGGCGCCGCCTAAAATCATCATACCGTCCGGCAGAACGCGGAACCACATCCATCCTTTTAGAGGTTCCACCGCATCCCGTAAGCGGGCGTAAAAGTAACCCATATTCTGCGAAATTTCCGCTTGATGAAAACCTATAATAATGGTCGGTAAGGCGAACAACAGCACCCCAATGGTCAGGAGCCAAAAGCCCCATTTAGAAAGGGTCATACTCCATTCCAAATTATTAGCCAGAGCATTGGTACGGGCTGTCATATAAATAAACGCCAGCGAAAGGTAACCAAAAGCGCCTAACAAAGCCACGTGACCGTGCGGCATAATCAAATAGGTGCCATGAGCATAATAATCGATGGTCGGCGTATTAATGACCATACCGAAGAATCCGGCGCCAACCCAGTTTAAAAATGCGGAACCGGCCAACCACATAAAGACCACACTAAAATCAAAGCCGGATTCGGATTCTTTTAATTCACGTTGCTGTTTCCAGGCTTCAATCATCAAAAGAGCCAGCGGTAGCGGTTCAAGCGCGGAAAATATGCCGCCTATGGCAATCCAGTGTTGGTCCAATCCCTGCCACCAATAGTGGTGACCGACGCCCAGCGTACCGCTCAATGCAACCAACAGCAATTCAAAAAACATAGTGCGGACAGCGGCTTTCTGAGAAACCAGTCCCAGGCTTACAGTGAAAAATGCCAGAACACCGATAGCAAATAATTCAAAGGTCATCTCAACCCAAAGGTGAATCACCCACCAGCGATAATAGTCATCCACGGTAAAATTCGGCATAATTTTATGCAGGGGCATCATGCCGGCAATATACAAGGTGGCAATAGCAAAGGCCGACCAGATAATAGTGCTGACCAGCGGATTGTTAGTAGCCGCTTTTTTAATTAAGGAAATAATCAACAGAAACCAGAACACCAATCCGACCACCAGGCCTATATCCCAAACGCGTCCCAAATTGATCAGTTCGCGTCCTTCATTACCAAACCAGAACCAGAGATCGCGCATCTGCCCCGTTGCTCCTAAATACAGACCGGCGATACCTCCGACGGCCACAACAACCAAAGCGACCCAAAGCACATCAACCAACCAGGGGAATTTATGATCCTTGTTGGCGACCCAAGGGGCTATCAGTAAACCGCCTACCAACCAGCCAACGGCCACCCATAAAATAGCAAGCTGCGTATGAATTGAGCGCAATACATGAAACGGTAAAATCGATTGGGAAACAATAAAATCGGTAGAAGGCTCAGTGTAAAGATGGGCCAGATACCCCCCAACAACCAACTGCACAAAAAACAGAGCAGCCACAATGGGTACGTATTTTAACAGTTTCTTCTGAGAATGAAATATTTTTGTTATTTTTAGCGGTTCGGCTAATTCTTCATTTTTATCCTTTTTGAGCAGATACTCATAGCTTAAAAAGATAACCAGAATAGTCAGCGCCCATAACAATAAAAATTCCCACAGGGAATAAAAATTATTTGTCCATGTATTACCCTGGTCAACCAACGGTTCCGGCGGCCAATCATTAGACCAGCTTCGTTCTGTTCCGGGACGCCAGGATGAAGCCACCAACTGAGACCAATCTACAAAAGAGGCAATTTTTTCAGCTTCCCGGGGCCGGATTACACCGCCGGGAAAGGCGCGTTTCTTATCGCCGTTTACCAGTAAATTGACAAGATATTTTACGTTGTTTTTGTAAGCTTCCGCTGAGGCAGAAGTATACACAACCTTCCCTGCGTGCAGCTCCGTTTGCTGATGAAAATCTTGTTTTACGCGTTCTTTGACGGCGCCTCTCTCGATGTCGGTCAGCTCTTTATTCGGTTTTCCATAAAGCTGCCGGGCATAGTAATCATATAAGTATTCAGCCCGGAAATGGAAAAAATCCGTTGAAAAATCAGGTCCCATATAGGCGCCCATGCCCAATAAGGTGCCCCAATCCATTAAATCAAATTCCTGAAAATAGCCCTTGCCTTCAACTACATCCTCATAGGTGTACAGCACTTCTCCGGAATCGGAAACAACCGTTTGCGGTATGGGCGGAACCTCCTTCTGCAGAGTTGCTGTGTAGTAAATCAGCATGGTTACCATAAAAATGGCCATAATCCAAAAAGCAGTGTACAACCCTTTACGACTCATGAATCGATCCAATAATGTCATGCAACCTCCTTTGTTAATACTACTTGTGTGTGGTAATTTGAGTCAAAAAAAATCATCCTTCCCAAAAAATTACAGGCCAGTTCTTATTGACTGGTTTATGTTCACGATGTAAATATTCAGAAATACGTTCCAACTGTTCTCTAGACAATACTTCCTCTGCCCTACTAAACAGTTCCCGTTCTTCAAAGCGGACATGGCTGTTCAATAATTCGGAAAATTCTGTTAATACTGGCCGCAAGCCTTTTCCGGCGAACTGTAATTGCTCAGCCAGTTCTGCGAAACGCTGGTGCTCGTCCAACATACGCTGAACCAAAGGACGAATTTCTTCTTTTGACTGCAACGCTTTCACCAAAGAATTTTCTTCTTGTTCAAAATGGCGAATTAAATGCTGCCGGTAAACGGATAAAGCATACTCTTTCATAGCCTGTTGAGATGCGTTGCTGGCCACGCCTTTTCTTAACCGCAAGGCAATCACCAAGGCATCGTGATGCTCAAAACTTAATGTTTCAAGACTTGGATGACGTTTCATTTTTTACCTCCGGTTTTGTAGCTGTCCGCATTCAGCTCTTAGTTTTAGCATTCTGTTCAGTGTTACTCGTTAAGCGTACAACCGGGAGAGGCCGGTTCATGCTTTACAATTTCCCGTTTACTGTTGCCTTCTATATGGTCCGGGCTTTTAATCTGCCTCTCTTCGCTTAATATCTGATATTGGGATTACTTGCCAGATCCTCCAAAGAAACCGAATACAGCAGCTTTTTTATCCGTTCCCTCTCTTCCACCCAATACTGATGCATCGAACAGGGATTTTCGTCAGAACATTCTTTAAATCCCAGAATGCAGCGGTCGTAATTCTCCAAGCCTTCCACCGCATCCACAATCTGATACAGAAAAATCTCCGCCTTTTGTCCGGCAATGACGTATCCGCCCCTTTTGCCTTGCGCTACTTCTACAAAACCAGCCTCCGTTAGCTTGTGCATTAACCGGCTCAGATATTTGTAGGGAATATTTAACTCCTGATGCAATTCCCGTACAGAATAGCGCCGCTGATCATGGCCGGCCAAAAAGACCAGCGCACGGATGGCATATTCAGATGTTTTGAAAAATCTCATATTCTACCTCTTGGTAGAATTTACATATTTTTTATTGATGCGTCAAGAGCAATAATGATACAAATCGAAATTTAAATGATCAAAACGAGGATATCTATGATACTATTTGTTTATGGGATTAAAAATAAAAAAATCCTTGCAGGATAGGAAAATTCCTGCAAGGATTATGAAATTTAAACAGATAAGTTCCGCTTCTACTTGGTACCGGCGCTGGAACGTGTGGATTTCGGCAGCGGCCGTTTAGCCAGCGCGGTAAATTCTTTGCCGGTAAAGTACGAGACAATGCGCGGCAGTAATTGTTCCATATCCGGATTGCCATACAAGTGATCATACTGATGCTCCAGCGGTTGGCCGCTGATCAACGCCCAGCCACCGCCCAAGTTGAACTCGATAAGAGTCGGCTGACTGGACTGGTTCACGCAATAAACCGTCGTACCATCAGGCAGATTCGAGAAACTTTCGTGACTGGCGTAATTATGATCCAGAGTATCCGGCAAACCCGACACGAGAGGCAGGTTCTGATCCGTAACATAGTTGTAATAATCGTAAGAAGCGTAGTTAGTAATATTACCGGGCAATACGATACCGGCATTAGCCATAGAGCCATTACTCCAGCCCAAATCGCAGGCTTCCCAGAAAATTGATCCACCCATATAAACAAAGTTGGTGAACTTCACCTGATTGGCTGCATAATTATCATAAAAAGTCTGTATTTGGTCATTAGAGATAATAACCAAATCCAGCCCGGGTATCAAAGCAACCGAGTCCATGTATGAAGAGGAAATGATTTCGTACTGATCGGCTCCGGTGCCTTCGGTAAAGCCCAGGCTTTCCAGCATATTCACCATGGCGTTGCTGTCCCAGGGCAAATTATCGCGGAACAGTTTAACATGATTAGCCGTACCGGCGCCGCCGCCGACATTGACATTATGTGTAATAGAAGCCACCAGTCCGCCGCTGTCTTTTACTTCCAGAGTAACGGTGTAAGAGCCTGCTTCAGTATACGTGTGCGTCTGTGAAGTTTGACTTGACCATTCGACGTCCCAGGTGCCGTCGCTTTCCCAATCCCAGCGAAATTGCAAAGCGCTCAGGGCGTCAATGTCATCGCTGGTACTGGAAGCGTCAAAAGTAAATTCCGTTGTTACAACACCTGCCGGAGGGGAAATCGTAAAATCTGCAGCCGGAGCATCATTCTGTTCGGTGGAAACGATGGCCCCATCCTGCTGCGTTACATAATAAGTGACATCCCTTTGAGCAAAAATCAAATCCCAGATAAAAGGCGCCTGCTCGTTGCCATAGCCCAATATCTCAAATACAAAAGTTACTTTGCTAAAGATATCCGAAGCGGCTGTCATGAAGGCCTGCGCACCGTCTGCCTGATATCCCTGCCAAACCCAAAGTGCCACAGCCTGGGAATTGTTTTTCATCATATCGCCCAAATCAGTCATCATCTGTGTCATGTTCCCCTGGACGATATCCGACGTTAAGGCATAGGCAACTCCGGCGTCGAGCGTAAAATATTCTCCAAATTTTTGCGGGTCTCCCAATGGGGTATGGCCCATAATCAGATCGATCATATAAATGACCATCTGGGCGGCATTCATAGTAGTCGCCCTGCCTTCAGGCGTATTCCACTGGCCAAGGGTGGAAAAATCTCCGCCTTTAGTTACATATACTTTAAAATAACCGTTACCCAAATCATAATCGGTCACAGCTGGTTGGCCATACACATAGGGCGGCCAGCCAAAATAATAATCAATAATACTTTCCACGCGGTCGATGGAGACCACATCGCTCTGGGCTCCGTCATTCGGATAAATTCCGGCCGCATAATATACATGCCGTTCATTGACGAACTGAATCGGCGTGCCGGCTACATCCTGGATGGCAGGAGGAGCACTCGAGACGGCCGCTTTATGAAGTTGGTTGCCGCCCTGGCTGAGATTTTGCATATCTTCCTTCATCAATTGGGCCGCCAATTGGAAGATGGCCGGATTGCTATCGTAATCAAGCGCCTTCTCAGCATCAGCTAAATAGGCCTCATCCAATTTCTGTACAAGCTGAGCAAAAGTATCTTCTGTTTTAGCCATCTCCAGATAGTTCTGACGATCGGTTTGGGTGGAATATAACAGGTACGGATTGAATAAAATCATGGCCAGCGCCGTTGATGAATCGTTAGCTGAAACGGTTTGAGTGGTGGGATCATAAACACCGAGCAGCACTATTTTTTGGGAAGTTTTGGAACGGAAGAAGAGTAACTGATATTGATCAGCCTTTGTTGCTTCTACCGAAAAACTGCCATCGGCATTCACATCCGCAGTGGACGAAGACGAAACAACCTCTAAATCGCCGGCTGCTATAGTCGCTCCATCCGGGAGCACTACCTGGCCGGTGCGCGTTTCCAGTTCGTAGGGTGATGTAGCAGCGGGCGGTTTATCGGTATTGGTACCCGCATCTTTACAGGAAAAGACCAACATTAGGATAAAAACAGCTGCTAAAAAGAACTTCAAAAAAGGTTTCATACTTCCTCCTGAATAGATGAATGTGACATAACTTTAAATAAAAAAATATAAATTACAATTCGCTTTCCTGATAGATTAAACGTATTCGACTTTTAAGCGAAATTCTTGAGTCTTTTCTAATTTCTTTTATTCATGCTTTTTTTAGTGAACATGCCTCCCCCTTTTTAGAAGCGAATTCAGATATAGCGGATGTTTTGAAAGGAATATTTCAAGAAGTCCGATATCCTTGTTTTAGCACATAGTAAATTTTAGTGTCATGATTGTGACACTTCAAACCTGTTTTCATAACATCCGTGTGCGGATAATATAAGATAATTGTTTTATTAAGAGCGGATGAATATCACAAATAACAATAATATCAAGTAAAGGAAAACTATTGTTTAAGAAGGAGATCTTTAACCAGCGGGGATTTCAGCAACAGGTCCAAACGTTCAAAAATGGGTTCTATTCGCTCAAACTGCATCAGCTCTAAACGAAACTTAGCGATATGGGGCAGGCCTTTTAAATAGCCGCTTAAATGCTTGCGCATTTCCACCACGCCTTTGCCTTCCCCTTTAAATTCCACATTGTACAAATAGTGTTTTTTCAGAATCTGCACACGCTCTTCCAGCGTGGGCGGCGGTGGAACCATTCCGGATTGCAAATACACTTTAGCATCCCTGAACAGCCAGGGATTGTGAATGGCGCCGCGGCCGATCATAACGGCGTCACAGCCGGTTTGTTCAAACATCTGTTTGGCGTGCTGCGGTTGGGTGACGTCGCCGTTGCCGATAACCGGAATGGAAACCGCTTCTTTTACTTTGCGAATCCATTCCCAGTCCGCCGTTCCCTTGTAAAGCTGGGAACGTGTACGGGCGTGCAGGGTCAGAGCCTCGATGCCCACCTCTTCTAACATTTTGGCTACTTCCACAATCCGGATAGAGTTGGCGTCCCAGCCCAGACGTGTTTTGGCCGTAACCGGCACCGCCACAGAGCGGGCCACGGCCTTACTGATGGCCACCATAAGCGGAACATCGCGCAATAATCCGGCGCCGGCGCCTTTTAGGGCAATCTTTTTAACCGGACAGCCAAAATTGATATCCACAAAATCGGCGCCCAGCTCTTCCGCCCGCCGGGCCGACGCCACCATAGCTTCAACACGGTTGCCGTATATCTGAATGCCCATAGGGCGCTCTTCCGGACGCACGGCCATCTTTTTAAAAGCCTGATCCACATCGCGCATGATGGCCTCAGAACTGACAAATTCTGAATAGACAACATCCGCGCCCAATTCTTTGCAAATCATTCGGAAGGGATAATCGCTGACGCTCTCCATCGGCGCCAGAAACAAGCCCTGTTCTATTTTATATGAACCAAATTCGATTGGCATTTTCTGTACTCTGAATTGTGGATATAGATAGTTTTCAGTTGTTAGCATTAGCTTTCTGTTCTCAATTATCAGCAATCAAAAATTACTGAAATATTTTAATTCACCACAGAAGTCGCTGAGCATAATAGATTTTTTATTTACCTTTTCCTCAACCCTGATACCTGATACTTGATACTTTTTCGCTGTCAGTTCTCAGCCCGTTAGGCGTAACTCGTGCTTAAGTTAATACCGCTTAACTCTTTCCTATTTACTGTTTTCTGTTTTCTTTGTACCTACTTCCTGATACTTAACACGTAATGCTTACAACTTACTACTTAAGACGTGATCAGAACTCATCAATATGCTCCCGGCCGCTAAATCCGCCCCGTAACGGGTGCCAAAATTCAATTTGATCTTCGTCCAGTTTCCAGCATAGAAACACTTCTTCGCCGCTGGGACGTACAGCCGGAAAATCCACCAGCCCCTGCTCCACGCCTTTTATTTCGATGCCCTCTTTATTGATTTGTTGCACTAATTGCACCAATTTACGAAAATCCGGCGGAAACTCATCCAACGTGGAAGGATGGAAGCCGGGCTTATATTTGCCCTTGTAGATATCAAAGCCCTGTTCCGACAGGCGTGAACTCAAGAGGCGGATTTCCTGCATGATCGGTTTGATCAGGGAAATGTAGCTGTTGGCTTCTTCGATGGTGAAGTGCCGGGAAAATTTATATTTTGCCATGTTTAACGCCAATTTGTTCCTATTATCTAAAAAACGGCTGTAAAATTAAGCCTGACGGCGCTTTTTTCCAAAACTTTATCCAATTATCCAGCCGGTATGGTTTCTTTTGTGGCTGGAAATTCATGTTGGATGTTCTATGTTTTAAATAACCCATATCCAATATTCCATATCCAACGACCAATGTTGGAAATAAATCCTACAAGATTGTTGAATTTTGCCATGGGTCTGTTGTGGGGAATGAATTTGCACCAGATAATAATTATCTCCGCGAAGGATGACAAACATAGATGATTAACTAATATAATTACCTTTACGAACCTTCTAAAGGTTCGTAAAGGTCAACGTGAGACCCTTGCGAATCCTCTCAGGATTCGTAAGGTTTAATTCATGCTCTTCATATTTTCAAATATCCCGTTCGGGATATTTTTGTTCATGGTGATTTGTTCTCCCCGCCATAAATGACGGGGTTATTAAAAATCCCTATCAGGATGAATTATGCGGTAATTGTAAGAGAAGAGTGTGCTGACGGCACATTTGAACATAGCCCGCCTTTTCAGAGGGTGTGTGAAAATGTGTAATCAAGCCTAAAATGTCATTCCCAACTTGATTGGCGCCGAAGGCGTCCATTGGGGAGAATCTATAAAAAACAACGGGTTATGGATTCCCGCCTTTGCCGCGAGAAGCAAGGCGACGAGAAATCTATTGTTTTATTGAGGATATAAGATTTCTCACTGCGTTCGAAATGACAAAAACTGGTTTTTAGAGCAGGCTCAATGTTTTTTTGCAAATTCTTAATTAAAGAGAATACAACCATAAATTAAACTATTCAAGGAAGGTCATTTATCTGCGGCGGTACGCGCAACGCTCCGGGAATGCGCCGTTTGCCGGAGTCAATTTCCACGTTTAAGTTCAATCCCTCTACCGTAAACGCTTTTTTAACATATCCCAGGCCTACATGGCGTTTCTTCAGCGGATCGTAGGCATAGCTGGTCAGCGTGCCGATGGGTTCGTCATAAAAGAAGATGTTCATCGGCGGTTCTTTATCCGGGCGAGCGTCCATATCTACGATCATCAAATATTTTTGCACATTGTCGTAAGTATCCAGCCAGGCAATAACCTCCTGGCCAGTGTAATTGCCCTTAGTGAAACTCACCGCTTTTAACAGACGCGCTTCGTGGGCGTTGTATTTTTTAGTCAGCTCTGCGCCCCAGTCGGGCATACCGCTTTCCACACGGATAATCTGAAAGGCCTGGTCACCCATAAATCGGCCGCCGGCAACATACATACGGTCCACCAAACCGGTCAATATCTTTTCACTCTCTTTGGCTGAAAAGCATAAATTGTAGGCGGGTAAAATAAAGTGGTCATTTTTGATGGCCGGGAAAGATTCGCCGGCGCAGTTCAGCCAGATAATGTCATCTTCATCCGTGATAGGTTCTTCGCTGATTCCCTGCAGTAACGAGCGGCTATGCGGCCCCATTAAGGTAAACCAGTTAAATGTCTCGCTGACATCCTCGATGATAACATCCTGTGTGGCAACAAAACGGTTCAGCCAGTCGTTTAAATGATTGCTGTCCAGATAGCTGGAAATTAACAGTAAACCGTCATCTAACTTCAGTACGCGGCAATAATCCATGATATGGCCGTCGGGCGTATTGAAAATCGTATCGCAAACCGTAGTGGCCAGCAATTCATTCATGTCGTTGGAGGAAATACGATCGACAAATTCCACAGCGTCGGCGCCGCGCAGCAACAGCTTTCCCAGATAGCTTCGGTCCAGCAAAGCGGCATGCCCCAGAGCGGCCTGTAGTTCTTTTTCGGCGCCGCCGTAGTGCAGCGGAATCAGCCAGCCGGCCTGTTCAAAAAACTGTACGCCCCATGATTCATGCAAATCATGCAAGGGCAGTTTTTTCATTTATCAGCATCCTCTTTGATTTTAAGACGGGCGATCGTCTGATCTCCTAAAATGGATTTGTGGAGCACTTCATCCAAATCGCTTTCTTCAAGGCCGCCATACCATACGGCCTGTGGATAAATAACCATCACCGGACCATGCTGGCAATGGCCCAGACAACCCGCGCTGTTTATGCGATACGATTTATGCAAGCCCTGTTGTTTGAGCTTTTCCTTTAACTGGCTGCGCAAATGCGCGGATTGCCGCTGGCCGCAGGAGATTTTCCCTGATTCGGCATCCCGTAAATTTTCGCAGATGAATATGTGTTTTTTATATCCAGCCATAGAAGATCATGTTCCAAATAAAGTAAATAAAAATTTTAGCGAGGTCAAATGATACATGGCTCTATTTTAGCATAGTGATTTTTAAACGCCACGAAAGCTAATAGCGAAAAACCGTTGCTAAACCTCTGAGGTTTAGCAACGATCATTAGACGACTTATTTTAAATCTTCATTTGCGCGTCGTAGCTTTCCAGTAATTCGCGGATGCGTTCCAAAAACTGCGATCCCATAGCCCCGTCGATCAAACGGTGGTCAATAGTCAAAGAGAGGTACATGATCGGACGAATGGCGATGGCGTCGTTAATGACCACCGGACGTTTTTTAATAGCGCCCACGCCTAAGATGGCCACTTGCGGTTGATTGATGATCGGATAGCCCAGCGTGGTGCCGTACACGCCAAAATTGGAAATGGAAAAAGTGCCGTTGCTCAACTCGTCGGGCAACAGTTTTTTAGTACGCGCCCTCAGAGCGATGTCGTTTACGGCCCGCGCCAGCCCCACCAGATTTTTTTCATCGGCCTTAAAAATATTGGGCACAATCAGGCCGTTTTCCACCGCCACGGCAATGCCGATGTTATAAAATTTCTTGAGCACGATACTGTCCTCGTGCAAGGAAGCGTTCAGCATGGGAAATTCCTTCAGCGCCTGAACCGTGGCTTCCACGATGAAGGGCGTGTATGTCAGGTTAAACCCTTCGCGCGCTTTAAAAGTCTGTTTGTTGCGCTCGCGGATGCGCACGATATGGTGCATGTCCACTTCGGTGTACAGGCTGACATGCGCCGATGTGTGTTTGGAATGAATCATATGCTCGGCAATTTTTTTGCGCATATTATCCATGGGAATCACGTCCTGCGCCGTACTGGAAAGAGGGGGCGAAGGAGAAATTATGGATGTTTCTGCCGCCGGAGCCGCCGCTGGAGTTTGAACACGGGAACGTTCTTTTAAATAGTTTAACATATCTTTTTTGGTTACACGCTCGTTTAATCCCGTGCCCGTAATCTGTTCTAATTCGGCCATGGACATATTCTCTTCATTGGCAATCTTCATCACCACCGGCGAGTAAAAGCGGCTGCCTTTTTCTTTTACAGGGGATGCTGCCGCAGGCGCCGGCGGCGCTGGTTCCGGTGCAGCTGTTTTTTCTTTAACCGGAGATTCAGCCACTGGCCCGGCGCCGGCCGCTTCTGTTTCGATCAGCGCAATGGGTTTGCCCACTTCCACCACATCGCCTTCCTGCGCTAATATTTCCACCAGCGTGCCGGCAGCGGGCGTGGGAATTTCGGAATCCACTTTGTCGGTGGAAATTTCCAAAATAATTTCATCTTTTTCGATGGCGTCGCCGGGCTTTTTAAGCCATTTTAAAATCGTTCCTTCAGTAATCGATTCGCCCATCTTGGGCATGACCATTTCAAGTTTCATGTTTTCCTCAACGTATTTTTCTGTATTTTTTATATTGACGGGATAACAGGATTATCAGAACCTTTCTCTACTTTTACTAAACCTATTTAACCTTTACTAAACCTTCAAGGTTTAGTAAAGATTCCTGAACTGTTATCCTGTCTATCCCTTAATAAATCGCCAACTCACGGATGGCCAGCGTTAAATCCTCTGTTTGCGGCAGCGCTTCCTCTTCCAGTACCGGGCTAAAGGGTATCGGCGTATCGGAGCCGCCCAACCGTTTGACCGGCGCGTCCAGATATTCGAAAGCGAATTCTGCAATCTGAGCCGATATTTCGGCGCCAAAACCATGGAAACGCGTGTCCTCGTGGGCGACCAACACTTTGCCTGTTTTTTTAATGGAGCGGATGATCGTTTCAATATCCAGTGGATTAATGGTACGGATGTCGATCACCTCCACGCTCAGGCCTTCGTTTTCTAATTTACGCGCCGCTTCCAGCGTTTTCTGCACCAGCGCGCCCCAGGTTACCACCGTAACATCATCGCCCTCTTTTTTTATTGCGGCCTTGCCGAATGGCAATAAATAATCCGCATCCGGTTCCGGCGCGGCGGCATAGCTTTGACGATACAATCCCTTGTGTTCTAAGAACAACACGGGATCGGCGCCGCGAATGGCCGCCTTAAGCAAACCTTTGGCGTCGGCGGCGTTGGATGGATAGGCGATTTTAATTCCCGGCAGATGAGCGAAAAAACCTTCGATATTTTGCGAATGGCATAGCCCGCCGTGAATATATCCACCCACCGGTACGCGTACGACCACAGGGGAAACCCAGGAATTATATGAACGCCAGCGCATGGTGGCCAGCTCATTACGGATTTGCATCATGGCCGTCCAGATATAATCGCCAAACTGAATTTCCACCACCGGTTTTAAGCCATGCACGGCCATACCGATGGCCACGCCAATCACACTCGATTCGGCTAACGGCGAGTTAAAACAGCGTTCTTTGCCAAATTGAGTGGAAATCCCTAGTGTGGCGGTAAACACGCCGCCTTTGTTATCGGCCACATCTTCGCCCAAAATGTACATTTTTTCATTGCGCGCCATTTCCTCTTTTAACGCGTGATTGACGGCGTCCACCAGAACAATTTTTTCACCGGACGGTTTGCTTTTTTCATATTCCAACCCGGCCGTCTCTTCTTCCGGAGCGTAAAGAAAATGGTACAACGTTTCCTTCTCCGGCGCAGCATGGGTCTCGGCTTCTTCCGCTGCTTGTTCCACTTCTTCTTTGTAAGCGCTTTTGAGCGCCTGTAATTCATCGGCCGTAAACATTTGCGCGGCCACAAGCTGTTTTTCAAATTTGGGAAGCGGGTCTTTCTTTTTATCCGCTTCCAGTTCCTGCGGACTGCGATACTTCTTTTGAGAATCGGAAGACGAATGGGCAAACAAACGCACCGTATCGGCTTCGATTAAAGCCGGACCGTTGCCGGAGCGGGCTTTTTCCACGGCCTTTTGAACCACATCCAGAGATTTAAAGAAATCCGTGCCGTCCACTTTGTAGCGGTTCAGTCCTTCATAACCGGCGGTAAATTTGTACACCGACCGGCCGGCCATTTGCTCGGACACCGGCACCGAGATGGCGTAGCGGTTATTCTGAATAACAAAAATAACGCCTAATTTTTCGCGCGCCGCCCAATTTATGGCTTCGTGAAAATCGCCCTGACTGGTGGTGCCTTCGCCGGAAGAAACGTAGACCACTTCGTCCAAATTCATTTTACGGGCGGCCATGGCCGTGCCCACAGCCTGCAAGTACTGCGTACCCGTCGGGCTGGATTGTGAAATAATGTGTAACTGCCGATGACCGTAATGATTGGGCATCTGCCTTCCCCCGGAACTGGGATCGGCCTCGCGGGCCAAAAAATTCAGCATCACTTCTTTGGGCGTAACGCCAAATTGCAGCACAAAAGATAAATCGCGATAGTAAGGATAGGCGTAATCATAACCCGGCTGCAATGCAAATCCTGCCGCCGTTTGAATGGCCTCGTGTCCGGCGGCGCCGATATGAAAAAAACTTTTGCCCTGTTTGAGCATGATCAGCATCTTCTCATCCAGATAGCGGGAGAGCGCCATATTTCTGTAAATTTTTTGTAGCGTGTCTTTATTCAGTCCGGCGATGGTTTTAATGCCTTGTTTTACGTCGGTGGACATATCGGTTTTTTCTCCTGTTGTTATTTTTCTTCCATGAAGGGGAAGGATAAAGTAAAAGTTGTTAGATGTAATTCCTGCCTAAAGGTTGCAAATAAGCTCCAACATCCCGGCCCGTTTACATATTATAACTAAAAATCAAACAAAATATTTCCCGTAGACCGGGCCGGAATGAGAGCATTAATTATTAGATGTAATTCAGCGAAGTGTGTTGTAGGTGGACTGTCGCATGTAGCTCAGTCTGTGCTGTTTTTTTCCAGACTGGCCTGTACGATTTCCGGCTCGTGAATCAGGCTGGGAATGCAGCGCGGACAAATCCACAACTCGTTACCTTTAAAACTCATCCGGACCAAAGGAATTACCGTTTCCGGAGACTGGCAATGGAAACATTTTTTCTCGTTCATTTTTCCTCCGAAAGTAATTTTATTATAAATATGTTGTCTTCCGTTTTTGCCAACGTTCAATTAATTTAAATTATTCCCATATATCAATATACCTTTGCTAAACCTTACAGGTTTAGAAAAGTTTGATTTGCCCCGCTTAAGATTATCTCAACCGTCCCTCACGGGACGGAAAATTTTACGCACGCTTCTTTTCCCACCGATGAATCGGTGGGCTATGTTCACGTGTCCCTGCGGGACGCTCACTTCTGCGGTTCTAAATTCCCTGTTGGATATTGGATATTTTTTTTTGAATGCCCAGCACCAGCGCATAGAAAACGCAAAAAAATCCCGCAGGGATGATTGTCAATAGCCCCGTTATTTAAAAGTTGTGTGAAATTAAGACTCACCTTAAAATGTCATTCCCAACTTGCTTGGGAATCCATAAATAACAATGTGTTATGGATTCCCGCCTATGCGGAAATGACACTTGAAACGGTATTTTCACTCATCCTCTTCATGTCGGAAAAATTGAAATTCACAAAAAATTCAAATGTCCCGCAAGGGACATTTGAAATGAATTTGGTTAAAAAAATCAAATATTAATCTTCTTTGACCGCGGCCGGTTTTTTTACCTGATGACTGCGCCACAAATAATAAATAGCCGGAATCACGATCAGCGTCAACACCGTCGACGAAACCATGCCTCCCACCATGGGCGCGGCGATGCGTTTCATGGTTTGCGAACCGGCGGCCGTGCCCCATAAAATCGGCAGCAAACCGACCATGGTGGTGGTCACTGTCATTAGCTTGGGACGCACGCGCTCCACGGCACCTTCGATGACCGCATCGTACAGGTCGGCCAGCTTCACCATTTTGCCGCTGCGCAGACGGTCGTTGTAAGCGTTATCCAGATAAACCAGCATGACTACGCCCGTTTCCGCCGCCAATCCGGCCAGAGCAATGAACCCCACGCCTACGGCTACACTGAAATTGTAACCCAGAAAATACATAAACCATACGCCGCCCACCAAAGCAAACGGCAAAGACAGCATGACCAGCAAACTTTCACTGAAATTTTTAAAATTGAAATACAACAACAAAAAGATGACTACCAGCGTAATAGGCACCACCAGATTCAGACGTTTTTGCGCCCGTTCCATGTATTCGTACTGACCGCTCCAAACAATATTGTAGCCTTCTGGAAAATCTATATTTTTATTTACCGCCTCGCGGGCATTTTTCACATAAGTACCCACATCGATATTGGCAATGTCCACGTACAGCCAGGCCGTACGGCGGGCGTTTTCGCTTTTTATGACCGGCGGTCCGTTGGTCAGCTTCAAATCGGCCACAAAACGGATGGGAATTTGCGCGCCGGATGGCGTCGGTACCAAAATATTTTGCAGCGACTGCAAATTATCGCGCAATTCACGGCTGTAACGCACGTTCACCGGATAACGTTCCAGACCCTCCACGGTGGAAGTGACATTCATTCCGCCGATGGCCGACATGATCACATCCTCCACATCGCCCACGGTCAATCCGTAACGGGCGGCGGCTTTACGGTTAATATGATAATCGAGGAAATGCCCGCCTACCGCTTTATCGGGAAAGACGCTGGCCGTACCCGGCACATCTTTCAGCACGCCGGTAATTTTCTGCCCCAAATCAGAGAGCACCTGCAAATCCGGTCCCATGACCTTAATGCCCACCGGCGTCTTAATTCCCGTAGAAAGCATGTCGATGCGCGTTTTAATGGGCATGGTCCAGGCGTTGGTCAAGCCCGGAAACTGGATGGCTTTATCCAGTTCGGCAATCAATTTTTTAATGGTCATGCCCGGCCGCCACTGGTCTTTGGGCTTGAGTGTGATGGTGGTTTCAATCATAGAAAGAGGCGCGGGATCGGTGGCTGTCTCGGCCCGGCCGATTTTGCCAAACACATGTTCCACTTCCGGAAAACTTTTGATTATTTTGTCTGTCTGCTGCAAAAGCTCTTTGGCTTTAGTGATGCTGATGCCGGGATCGGTCGTGGGCATATAGAGCAAATCGCCTTCGTTAAGGGGAGGCATAAATTCCGAACCGATACGTCCTAAGGGGAAAATAGTCAGCACTAAAATCACCACTGCTGTGATGATGGTAATCCATTTAAAACGCAGTACCCAATGTATAATGGGGCGGTAAATTCGAATCAGAATCCGGCTGACAGGATTTTTATGTTCGGGCCGGATGTTGCCGCGGACAAAATAGCCCATGAGCACAGGAACAATGGTAATGGCCAGTACTGCCGAAGCTGCCATGGCGTAAGTTTTGGTGAATGCCAGCGGTTTAAATAAACGGCCTTCCTGCGCCTGCAGCGTAAACACCGGTAAGAAGGACAAGGTAATAATCAGCAATGAATAAAACAGCGCCGGACCGACTTCCTTGGAAGAATTGATAATAATCTGCCAGTGGCTTTTTTTGCCTTTGTCGCGTTCAAGATGTTTATGGGCGTTTTCGATCATGACAATGGAAGCGTCGACCATAGCGCCGATGGCAATAGCGATGCCGCCCAGGGACATGATATTGGCGTTGATGCCCTGAAAGTACATCACTAAAAAGGAAATCAGAATTCCCATAGGCAAGGTAAACAGGGCCACAAAAGCGCTGCGAAAATGCAATAAAAAGATGATGCTGACAAGCGCCACCACCAGCAACTCCTCCAGGAGTTTCCATTCAAGATTGCTGATGGCGCGTTTAATCAAGCCGGATCGATCATAAGCCGGTTTAATGGAAACGCCTTCGGGCAGGCCTTTTTTGAGTTCCTTCAGTTTCTCTTTGACACGTTCGATGGTTTTAAGCGCATTTTCTCCAAAGCGCATGACGACCACACCGCCCACGGTTTCTCCTTCGCCGTTCCATTCGGCCAGGCCGCGGCGTAGTTCCGGCCCGATGTTTACCGTGGCCACATTTTTAATCAGTACCGGCGTTCCGTCGGCGTCCACGCCCAGGGGGATCTCTTCAATATCTTCTTTGGATTTGATGTAGCCCAGTCCGCGCACCATAAATTCGGTTTCGCCCATTTCCACCAAACGGCCGCCCACGTCATTGTTGCTCCGTTTGATGGCCATGCGCACTTTGTTCAGCGGAATATGATAGGCTAACAACTTATTGGGATCCACTTCCACCTGATATTGTTTAACATATCCGCCGATGCTGGCCACCTCCGAAACACCGGGCACCGCGGCCAGTTCATAGCGCAAATACCAGTCCTGAATGGAGCGCAGTTGCTGCAAATCGTATTTATCGCCGCCGTCCAGTACATATTCATACACCCAACCCACGCCGGTGGCGTCCGGCCCCAAGGTGGGCGTAACGCCCTGCGGCAAACGTTTGGAAACGTAATTCAAATATTCCAGCACACGGCTGCGCGCCCAGTACAAATCCGTACCGTCCTCAAAAATGACATACACAAAGGACAGCCCAAAAAAGGAATAACCGCGCACATTTTTGGCAAAGGGCACAGACAGCATGGCGCTGGTTAGCGGATAGGTCACCTGATCCTCCACTACCTGCGGCGCCTGTCCGGGGAATTCGGTTAAAATGATCACCTGAGCATCGCTTAAATCCGGGATGGCATCCACCGGGGTTGACAGCATGGCATAAATTCCGCCAAAAGCCACAATCGCCGTAAAGATAATCACCAAAAGCCGGTTATTTACTGATTTTTCAATAATTTTTTCTAACATACCTACTCCATTTTCAGGAAAATTCCTCGATTAGTGTTGTTTATAGCTGTCAGCTGTTAGCTTTGCCGCAGGCATGCCTTCGGCGTCAGCTTTCAGTAATTTCCAATCCCTGTTTCTTGTTTTCTGATTCCTACTTTCTCAATTACCACTGAGTTCACAGAGAACACAGAGATATTTTTATTTTTTAAGAACTTACATCCTGATACTTGCTACTTGATACCTGTATTCTGTTTTCTCTTTTCTGATTACTGATTTCTGGCTGAATTCCCAGTTCCCAATTCCTAATTTCTTTTCACTTGCCGCTTCTCTCCGCCAGCATCTTTTGAATGGCTTCCTGCAGACGGCTTTCGCTGTCTATCAGGAATTGGGCCGAAGTGACTACCTTCTCGCCCGGCTCCAAACCGGCCAGAATCTGCGTTTCCCCGTTTTCATTCTCTCCTCCGATGCGCACCTGCCGCGGCGTAAAGCGGCCGCCGCCGTCGGCAATCAGCACCATATTTCGGATGCCGGAACGGATGAGGGCCTGCGAAGGCACAACCAGGGCGTTCTCGATGGGCGGCGTCTTTAAAAACACATCCACATACATGCCCGGTTTTAATTTTAAATCGGCGTTGGCAAAAGACATACGCACTTTAAAATCCCGCGCTTTCTGATCCAAATAGGGATAGATGTAAGTGATGGTTCCGTTTAAAGCGTTTGAACTTTCAAATGGCAGATGTACAGCCGCCTGAAGTCCTGTGCGCACCAGACGGGCGTCATCTTCATAAACGCTGGCTTCGATCCACACGGTGGATAAATCGGCCACCTGATACAGGCTCATGCCTTTTTTGACGTACAATCCGTCTTCGGCCTTCTTTTTAATGACCACGCCGTTGAAGGGCGACACCAACTGAGTAGTGCGCCGTACCTGCCGTGTTTCTTCCAAACGGCGGACTTCTTTTTGCGGTATATCCCAAAATGCCAGCCGTTGACGGGAGGCCTCCAGCAAGGAGGCGCTGCTCTGGCGGATATTTTCGAACGAACTCTTGGCCACCTGGTCGCGGCTTTTGAGCGCTAACAGATATTCCTGCTGCGTACTGACCAGCTCCGGCGAATATATTTCCAGTAAAGGCTGACCCGCCCGAACAGGCTGGCCGGTAAACGAAACGTACAATTTTTCAATCCAGCCGTTGATTTTGCTGGAAACCGTACGCACGTTTTGTTCATCGTATTTCACCACGCCCACTGTGCGAATATTCTTAATAAATGGTTTCTCTTGCACGGCGCTGGTGCGTACATTCATGTTCTGCATGGTTACCGGATCGATGATCACCGTGCTGCCTGAGGAGGTTTGATTTTCGTAAACGGGAACCAAATCCATGCCCATCTTGGATTTACCGGGATGGTCGTAGATTTCCGTGGGCACCATCGGCGCCTGCCAGTACAGGATTTTGCCTTTGCCTTCGGGCTTGCTCGCTTTTTTAGCGGCAGCCGGTTTTTTTAAGGGCACTAAATCCATGCCGCATTTAGGGCATTGGCCGGGATGATCCAAAATGACTTCCGGATGCATACCGCAGGTCCAAAGTTGCTTTTGCGTTTTGCTTTGGGATTGATCGTTTTCATTTTTAACTTTTACCGTGTCCGAATCCTTACTGCCGCACGAAACAAACAAGGCCAGTCCCGCAATTAAAATCAAGCCAGTTAAACCCCATTTAATCGATCTTTTCATACTACCTCCGTAACTCTAAAAAATTGATCATTCTTTATAATTAGTCATTCGTATTTATTTAATTAATACTTGTTTTTAACGGTGTGCCAACAATGAATTCCAGTTCAGCGAACGTTTTAAAATAGGCGCTGACAATGCGCGCATATTCCAGCTCAAATTTGAACAAGGTCATTTGATTGTTAATCAGCGTTAAAAAATCGACTTTATCGGTTTGGTAGCCGATTAAGGCCGATTCCAGCGATTGCGACGCCTGAGGCACAATCCCGTCCTTGTACAATTCAGCCAGCTCTTTATTTTTCTGTAAATCGGAAAAGACCGCTTCCAATTGCGCTTCGATTTGATTTTGCGTATCGCTGTAGGTTAGTCCCACGCGCTGGCTGAGCAAACGGCTTTGCTGCACTTGTTTGCGCTGTTTGCGCCAAAAATAGAGCGGCACATTCAGGCTGATCCCGGCAGAAAAATAATCCACTCCGCCGGCCCCGTTTTGCAGTACATCGCGCTGCGTGTAGGCCACATTCAGTGTAAAATCGGGCCAGTAACCGCGCCGCGCCAGAGCAGTCTTTTGGCGTGATTTTTCCAGTTGAGCCTGCCACGCTTTAAGTAGCGGACGGCTGGAGGGCAATAATGCGATTAATGAGTCTTTCTTTAAACGAACGGGACGGAAACTCACATCAGAGATCGCACCGATCTTTTGTGCGGACGGCCGATTCAGGAGGGCGTTCAAACGGGCCACAAGGGCGGCGCGTTTTTGCCGCAGATTGATCAGCCGGTCGGTAAATGAGGAAAGCTCCACCTGTGATTTTAATACATCCTGTTGCAATCCCTTACCAACCGAATATTTGGTAGCGGCAATGTCCACAAACTGCGTAAGCAAATGATAATTTTTCTGCGTGGTGGCAATCGCCTGATCCACATAGTACAAATCGTAGTACGCTTGTTTAACCTTTTTTATCAGTTCGTTTTTTATTTCATTGTATTTGGCCTGAGCGGTTTCGGCCTCTTTTTGGGCCATGTCCTCTTTTAACCACAACTTTCCCGGAAAAGGAATCATCTGTTTCAGGCCAACTTGTTTGCCGCTCATAGGCTCCTGATCGAACACAAAATTATCGATCGGCAGATTCATCGATGTCAGGCTTAAGCCCGGATCGGGCAGCGCGCCGGCCTGAGGCACCGCCGCCAAGTCCGCCTGCCAGGCCGACTGAAAGGCTTGTAACCGCGGATTCTGGGCCACTGCCTCTTCAATCAATTCATTCAGGCTGACCGTTGGCGTAGAATCCTGCGCCATAACAAAGCTCAGAAACATCAGTAAAACAGTTAGTATTAAAACCGGTTGGTTATGACTCATAAAATCGTCCTCCGCTTAGTTTTTTTTGTTTCGAAAATTCTTTTTTATTATTGAAGCCGGACAGATAGAGAAATGATAGCACGGTTAATCCCAGGCTGCCCCACCATAAAAATGAAAAATGTTTAATGTAATATCTCAGCATCCTGTTAGAATGGCGCTCGGTAATCATGTCGGAACTGTCCGGCTGTATGAAACCGGCCTGCTCGGCCGCCTGCGGCGTTTTGCCTTGCTCAAGGCTGTTAAAGTGAAATAAACACGTATAGCGCTCGCCGATTTTCACAGGGAAAAACAAAAAGCTGCCGCCGAGGCCAATCAAAAGTAACAGGCTTAAGGTAATCTTTTTTTTCATCTCGTCTTTCTGATTTTGGTTTCATTTAGGAAGCGGTTAAAGACAATTAGCGTGCCAGAGAATTATCTATGGAGATAACCAATGGTTTTTACAAACGTTAAGGTCTTTTTAGTGTGTCACTGGGAAATTGATTACTGAAGATATGTAGAATATTATTCAATTAAACTGTAGAATTTTCTACAATAGAGAAGTAGAAAACCTTTGTTAAACCTCAGAGGTTTAGTAAAGATTTTCTCTTATTTGTTAGAGAGGCTAAATTCATCAATACCTGCGGGATTTATTTCCAGATTCTGTGCATAGGAAATTGACCATTGGCAATTGGTCACTCGAAAAGAAAAATATCCAATATCCAACACGGAATTTCCAACCGAAAAAATATTTATCCCGAAGGGACGCGTGAACTTAGCCCACCGATTCATCGGTGGGAATGGAGAAGTCACATCGTGTCCGTCCCGAAGGGACGGTTGACTCTTACAAACCGAATTTTTTCATACGGTAGAGGAGCACATGCCGGGGGATATTCAGCAAGCGGGCGGCCTCGGATTGGTTGCCAGCAGCGCGTTGTAAGGCCTGCATGATGGCATTGCGTTCAATTTCCTCCAGCGAGAGATCGGCTCCCTGCGCGTTAAAATCATCGGTTACCGGCAAACTGCCGTTAACGATGTAGTCCGGCAACTCATCCAATTCGATGATTTCACCCGGCGCCAAAGTTACCAGCCGTTCGATCATATTCTCCAGCTCACGCACATTGCCGGGCCATGAATAATTCTGCAGGGCCTTCAAAGCAGCCGGAGCCAATTTCAGGCTGCGTCCCGAAGCAAACCGTTTCATGAAAAAATCAACTAAGTACGGGATATCCTCTTTACGCTGCCGCAAGGGCGGCAGAATTAGTGGAATTACATTCAGGCGGTAGTACAAATCCTCGCGGAATTTTTTTTCTTCCACCAGTTGTCGCAAATCCTGATTAGTGGCGGCGATGATGCGCACATCCACTTTAATTATTTGGGAACTGCCCACCGGACTGAATTCCATTTCCTGCAAAACACGCAGCAGCTTGGCCTGCAAATCCAGACGCAGATCGGCGATTTCATCTAAAAAAACGGTACCGCCGTCGGCTTCTTCAAACCGGCCTTTGCGATCGCGCAGAGCCCCTGTAAATGCTCCCTTCACATGACCAAACAATTCGCTTTCCAGTAAATTATCGGGGATGGAGGGACAGTTGACTGTAATCAGCGGCTTTTCTTTGCGCGGGCTATTGTAGTGGATAGCCCGGGCAATTAACTCTTTGCCGGTGCCGCTATCGCCTAAAATGAGCACCGATGCGTTGCTGTTGGCAATACGTTGTGTGGTTTTCAGAACGGCCTGCATAGGGGCGCTGTGAGCAATCATATTTTCAAATTTAAACTTAGTGCTCAGCTCCGTACGCAAGTGCTTATTTTCCTGCTGTAATTGGCGCAAGCGCAGCGCTTTTTCTATGACAAACTGTAATTGCTCCTTGCCGAAAGGTTTGGTGATGTAATCGTCGGCTCCGATGTGGCAGGCCTCGATGGCGTTTTCCACGCTGCCGTAAGCCGTAATCATAATAACAACCACATCTTCATTTTGACGGCGAACCGCACGCAGCACATCGATGCCGGAAACATCCGGCATCTGGATATCCGAAATGACAATATCATATTCATGGGCAAGGAATTTTTCCAGTCCCTCGCTTCCATTAGCGGCCGCATCCACCTGAAATCCCTGCTGCTGTAACTGGTAGCTGAGCACTTTACTTAAATTCACATCATCGTCAATTAATAAAATACGTAAACGGGGTTTACTCATTTTTAAATTTTCCTTTTTTGGGAATCAAAAGTTCAAACCGGGTGCCCTGCCCCGGTTGGCTTTGTACATTGATCTCCCAGTTGTTTTCATCGGCAATGCGCTTAACAATAGCCAGGCCGAGTCCTGTGCCTTTGGCTTTAGTAGTGAACAGAGGCTTAAAAATTTCCTGTAATTGCTCGGGACGGATACCTAAGCCGGAGTCTTTTACGAATAATTGAACAAATGGCTGTTCGTCGGCCATAATGTTTTGCAACGAAATTTGAACCGTTCCGCCCTCCGGAGTAGCTTGCAGGGCATTCAAAATAACGTTCAGCGCCGTCTGCCAGAACTGGTTGGCGTCGCCGTACAGTTGAGCGGCGGCATCGTCAATATCCTGTTGCAAACGCACCTGCTGCCGGCGCGCCTGCGGTCCCAACATCAGCACAATATCGCGCAGAATCTTACCGCCATCATAAGCGATATACTCCTGGGATGGATTGGCCGCAAATCCAAGATAATTTTCCACCACACGATTCAGCCGTTCGGTGTCCTGAACCAGAATGTCAAAAAACTCTAACTTTTTCACCTCTTCCGGCACGGCATCGCGGATAATTTCCACCGCACCGCGAATGGAAGCCAGCGGATTACGTACTTCGTGGGCCAGACTGGCGGTTAACTCGCCCACGATGGCCAAACGGTCAGCCGCGCGCAATTGTTGTTCCATTTGAGAAATGGCTTCCGATTGTTGTTTTTGCAGTTCCAGCGCTTTTTGCAAGTCTTTGGCCGCCTGCTGATATTTTTCTTTTTCCTGGCGCTCGCCCTGCGCCTTTAATCCGGTCAGATAACCTAAAATATTAAAGAGGATGATCTGTAAAAAACGCATCAAATTATTTTCCACCAGCCCGCCCCATTGCAGCATAATGTGCGGCAGGTAGATAACACTCACGATGAGCGCCGTGCCCAGTCCGCCGCGCACGCCAAACTGGAACGCGGCCAGAATAATGGGTATGAAATAGGCCTGCATGTACACTAAATGGTACTGCCACTTCAAGGTGGACGTGCTGTAGTGCAATACTGATATGATGACCACCAGCGAACCGATGATAAACAGCCAGAGTGTGGTTTTGGAATTTTGGGACATAAAACCTAAAACTTTGTTATTTTGAAATATGTTTTGCAATTAATAACGCAAATGCCACGATTTGATTCCCCGTTTCAGAAAATAGCGTTTATTTAAATATAAGAATATTTAACTGTATCTGATAAAAAAATAATTTTAAGGAGGATAAAAAAAGCTGTGTAAATAAGTGAGCCACCGAGGAGACTCGAACTCCTGACCTACTGATTACGAATCAGTTGCTCTACCAACTGAGCTACGGTGGCTTGATGAATCTATTAACTTCTTTTTTAAAAGAACCTTTTTAAACCGCTGACTTATCCCAAAATCAGTGCTCTGCCAATGCCGAAATGGCCGGCGAAATCGTGAGCCGTTACCATTTCGAACATCCCGTTCCCGGGACTGAGCTACGGTGGCTTAAGAGTTGGCAAATTTATGACATTTTTCAGCCAAAATCAATCCTATCGAAGCGGTCCCTGAATACGCACCACATTTCCCGTGCAAATATCGCACTGACACAGCTTACGCAAAAGGTCATAGGTATAAATGCCCGTGTCATGTCCGTCGCTGAATTTAACGGCCACCGCATATCGTCCGATGACGTCAAAGCCGGTAATGGTTATGGAATCCCGATCAAGATTCAGCCTCTTAAACAAGCCATTGCCGTCGGGACTGCCGGCGCGCAGCGAGTCACATGAGGCGCAGGGACAGTTTTCGCGCAGATGATCCGCAAAATAGATGCTTTCATGGCCGTCGTCCCAGTTGATAGCCAGCACCTTATCGCTGATCAGTTGAATGGATTCTATTTTCATATTTTTACTCTGTATTTGACGGGACAACAGGATTTAAAGAATTTTTTTAAACTATCCTGATTTTCCTGTTTATCCTGTCCATTTTAAGTCTTTCATTTTAATAAGGCTTTTGTTACTGCCCTTTTATTAAAAAAGGAGGCAGTGAACCATACTGCCTCCCTAATCAGCAAAAGGTCTTTGCCGCTTACTTTTTACTTTTTTCCGCCCAAATCTGCACCAGGTTAATAATGGTCTCCACGGCTTTTTCCATATCCTGAACAGAAATCCATTCTTTCTGGCTGTGGAAATTATGGCCGCCGGTGAAGATATTTGGCGTAGGCAGACCTTCGTAAGAGAGCCGGGCGCCGTCCGTGCCGCCGCGAATCAGGTTTTTAATGGGCTTGATGCCGCTGCGTTCAACCGCTTCCATGGCGTATTCCACCACCTGCGGATGCTCGTCAATTTTGTACTTCATATTGCGGTACGATTCCTTAATTTCCAGATTTACCGCGGCCGGAACGTATTTTACAGACAACTCGTCGCAAATCTGTTGCAAGAATTTCTCTTTTTCTTCCAGACCTTCCACTGTAAAATCGCGCACTAAAAAGATGATTTCCGTGTTTTCCACCGCGCCTTTAAAGGCATGCGGATGCAGATAACCTTCGCGGCCTTCGGTGGTTTCCGGCGACATGGCGTCTTTAGGCAGACGGCCAATCAGCTCGGCGCCGATTTTAATACCGTTGATCATTTTGCCCTTAGCATAACCGGGATGCACATTCACGCCTTTGATGGTGACGATGGCCGTATCAGCGCAAAAGGTTTCGTCCTCAATCTCGCCTACGGTTTCGCCGTCGATTGTGTAAGCGAAATCCGCGCCAAATTCTTTCACGTTAAAATGGTCTGTGCCGGCGCCCACTTCTTCGTCCACCGTAAAGGCAATGCGAATTTTACCGTGCTTGATTTCCGGATTTTCCACTAAATAGGTCAGCGCGCCCATAATTTCTGCCACACCGGCTTTGTCGTCGGCGCCCAACAGAGTGGTGCCGTCGGTGGTAATGATATCGTGACCGATGCAGTTGTGCAGCGCCGGATTGTTGCTCCATTCGATCACCTGATCGGTCGCCTTAGGCAGAACGATATCGCCGCCCTGATAATTTTCGTGAATAACAGGATTGACATTGGCCCCGCTAACCTCGGGCGAGGTGTCCACATGGGAGTTAAAACCAATTACCGGCACATCCCAATCCACATTAGACGGCAAAGTGGCAAACACATAACCGTGTTCGGTCATTTTCACATCTTCGAGTCCCAGTTCTTTTAATTCTTCCACCAGACGTTTGGAGAGTTCCAGCTGTTTCATGGTGCTGGGATAAGTATCCGATTCTTCGCTGGATTGCGTGTCGTATTTGACATAATTCAGGAAGCGGTCTAAATACATACGGCGTTCGATTGGCTTCATAACAGACCTCATTTGTTTTATGATTTTGACTTCTGTTTTGTTGAAAATAAATCTTAAGATTTTAGAAAATATTTCATTTAAAAGCAAAGATAAGTTGGTAATTCGGATTTAATTTTAAGGCTCTACTGGGTTTCTTTTGGGAAAGGATGGATTTCTTTTACGGGAAGCACAGGAAATAACAGGATGAGAACGTTCATACAAACAATATTTAGCGCCTTACGGTTTTTTAAAGCACTTCCACAAGAGATCCGATAGCGCTCATGTTAAAAATATGTTTTTGTGTCGAATAGTGTGTTTTATTTCTTTTGTGACGGTAATTTGTATATCAATTTGCAGGCCGACTTTCCAGGTCGGAAGCGGGTCAGAGACGTACGGTACATTGGTAGCTCGACTCTCGGAGTCGAAAGCAAGCCAGAGACTCGCGTTACGTTGTGATATTCGCCTGATTCTCATCTTCGTAGAAGATGTATTGTTGTAACTTTTAAAGCCGCAGCGCCGGGCGCTTCCTCGTAGAGGAAACATCATCACATAAAACAACAAATCGTTTCCTCAAAGAGGTAAGTTTATCCTCTATAAGGATGCAATGTTTCCGGTTTCTGGTTTTTACAAAAATAAAACCTCTCCGAAGTATATTACGAGGAAAAGAATGTAATATTCTTGGTTTGTATTATTTTCTTTCTAAAACCTTAGAGGTTTCGTAACGCTCTTTTCAGTTGTGATTTGAAATTCTAAAATGAATAGATCGTTTTTTTATTTTATTTTTAAACCAAAGAGTCCTAATTTTCTGATTAAATTTATTGATCAAGGACTTTTAAAATGAAGCGAATTTTATGTTTTATTTATTTAACATTTTGTCTTTCCTTCCTCAATGCCGGCCCATTGCAAAATGTTACTCTGACCAACTTTAAACTCAGCAACGGACAAGTGGCGCCGGCCTTTAAAGTGGCCTATCGTGTATTTGGAACGATCAACCGCGACTCCTCCAACATTATTGTTTTCCCCACCTGGTTCGGGGGGAAAACCAGCCATATCGGAAAAGTAATCGGCCCCGGGAAGCTGGTCGATACAACGCGCTACGCCGTTATAGCCGTCGCCGCTCCCGGAAACGGCGAGTCAGAAACGCCGCTTTCTTTAAAAGATGTTTTTAGCGGGGAATTCCCCAGCTTAACCATACGGGATTTTGTGCACAGCCAGTACCGAATGCTCACCGAACGCCTGGGCATAAAACACGTAAAGGGGCTTATCGGCGGTTCCATGGGCGGCATGCAGGTTTTCGAATGGATGGTGCGCTATCCCGGTTTTATCGACAAGGCCATTCCTTATGTGGGCACGCCCAAGACTGCCGTCAGCGACCGCCTGTCACATCGTTTTCGCCTGAACCTGATCCGGCAGGGCTGGCGGCAGCATACAACGCAGGATTCGATCATCGCACAGATACAGTTATTCACGATGATCATGGCCCATTCACCGTCCTACCTCAACCGCAAATATTCATGGCCGGAAATGCAAAATCGTATTAACGGCATAATGCATCAACCGCATCTGTCCATTCCCCTGCCCGGCTATCTCATCGGTTTGCAGGCCATGCTGCAGCATGATATCTCCGCGGGATTTGATCATCGTATGGAATTGGCGGCCAGGGCCGTAAAAGCGCAATGTTTAATTATCGTATCCCAAAGCGACCATTTGGTTAATCCCCGGCCGGCCCTAAATTTTGCCCGGTTAATCCACGCCCGCACTTTGATATTGGATGACGACGGCGGTCATCTGGCTGTTTCGTCCAACATGAAAACGATCTCCGCGGCCATTAATAAATTTTTATCGGATTAAAATTGGCCTTTTCCCCGAAAGCTTTTAAATTTGGGCTTTAACCAATCCAGGAGAAAACAAATGAAGTTTACTACTTTCTTTACCTATTTTATAGCAAGTATGCTTTTTGTCGCTATCCTTTCACCGAGGGAAAAACTGTGTGCACAGCAAATTCCCGCTTCCTATTCGGCAATCAAATTAATTGATGGTCAAATCTGGCTGATCGACGCTCAGCGGCGGCCCGTTAAATTACATTCTTCCGCGCCGCGCTACACACTGGAACAATTGCAGGGAAATCCTGCCGGCACGGATAAGGGCATCGCCTTTGATTTCAGGATTCCTGATTTACAGGGCAGTCTTTATTATGGCTTTATTAATTTCACGGACGCCCGCCATCCCCTGCCGGTCTATTTTAAACGCGTCGCTAAAATTGAAAACGGCAAAACCCAAATCAATATTAAAGACAAAATGTCCGGTAAGTACGATATGATTGGCTGGGAAAAATCCGCCCGCGGCACGCTGGGCTTCCGTGTAGTGGATCAGCGCGGAAACATGTTGTACGACGGACGCGTCTCCTTTACCGGCACGGGCCCATTTGCGGTAGCGCCTTCCATTATTGAAGGCCCGTTTGTTAATTTGCTACAAAGCGACGGCGCCGCTATTTCTTTCACTACCAGTCAACCGGTCAAAGCCGTTGTGCAGATAAACAGCGCCACTTTTGGCGACGCGCAGAAAACGGCGCACCATGAAATTCAGGTAAATGGTCTGCAGGCGGACACGGATTACAATTACATAGTGAAGGTGGCCGGATTCGAGCAAAGCTACGCGCTGCACACCGCCCCGCAAGCCGGCACACGCAAGCCCTTTGTGTTTGCCTATGCCAGCGATTCGCGCAACGGACGCGGCGGCGGCGAACGCAATATTTACGGCGCCAACGCTTACATTGTAAAAAAGATTGGCGCTTTGGCTTCTCAGCAAGGCGCGGCATTCATACAATTCACCGGCGATCTGATTAACGGCTATCTTCATGACAGCCGGGAGATGGATTTGCAGTACGCCAACTGGAAACGGGCTATTGAACCGTTCGCTCACTATTTTCCGGTGGTCGCCGGCATGGGCAACCATGAAGCGCTCATTTACGAATTCAGGGACGGAAAGGGAAACCGCTATTCTGTGGATAAATTCCCCTACGACACATATTCGGCCGAAACCGCGTTCGCCCGCAATTTTGTTAATCCCCTAAACGGACCAAAAGGCGAAGACGGCGCCGTGTACGATCCTGACCCACGTTCAACCGATTTTCCATCTTACAAGGAAAATGTGTTTTATTATACCTATGATAACACGGCCGTAGTGGTGCTTAATTCCAATTACTGGTACGCGCCCAGTCTTAAATACCACACGCTGACCAGCGGCAATCTGCACGGCTATATCATGGACAGGCAATTAAAATGGCTGAAAGAGACACTGGCAAAACTGCAAAAGAATACAGCCATCGACCACATCTTTATCACCGAGCATACGCCCTTCTTCCCCAACGGCGGTCATGTGGGCGACGACATGTGGTACGGCGGCTCCAACAATCCGCGGGCCGTGGTTGCCGGAAAACCTGTGCAATACGGCATTATTGAACGGCGCGACCAACTACTGAACTTAGTGGTCAATCAAACGCCGAAAGTGGCGGCCGTTTTAACCGGCGACGAGCACAACTACTGCCGCACAGAGATTGGCCCGCAGACAAACATATATCCGGCAAATTACGACAAGCCCAAAATTCAATTGCAGCGCACCATCTGGCAGATTAACAACGGCGCGGCCGGAGCGCCCTACTATGCCCAGGAGCAAACGCCCTGGTCGGACAAGGTCAAAGGATTTACTACTCAAAATGCCGTGGTTTTTTTCCATGTTAACGGTAAAAAAATCCGCATGGAAGTGCGCAATCCGGATACGCTTGAATTAGTGGATGAGATGGAACTGCGCTAAGCGGATTCGGTTTGTCTTAGCGCTGTTGACTTACTTGGATTAGGCGGGCCATGTGAGACAGGCTGTCTAATGGCAGCAAGAGTCCCTATTTCACGGAATGCAATTCCGTGAAATCAGCTAATTTCCGGGAATCACATTCCGCATAATTGACTTATTTTGCGGAATTCATTATATTTTCAAGTATGATGCTGCCAAGAAAATACCGATTAGAGGATCATTTAAAAACGAATAAAGTGTTGGTTTTGTATGGCCCGCGTCAGGTAGGCAAAACCACATTGCTTGATGATTTTCTGAATAAAACAACCTTGCGCTATAAATCCGCTACCGGCGATAATATTAAAATTCAGGAACTGTTCTCTTCGCAAAATGCCGAAGCCATTACCGCCTATGCGCAAGGCTACGAACTCATTGCCATTGACGAGGCGCAGCGTATTCCCAATATCGGATTAGGCCTTAAAATATTAGTGGACCAGGTTCCGGAAATCCGCGTTATTGCCACCGGTTCTTCTTCGTTTGAATTGGCCGGACAAATCGGAGAGCCGCTGACCGGACGCAAAACCACGCTCACACTCTTTCCCATCTCACAACTGGAACTCAAGGCCTTATATAATGATTTTGAACTGCGGGAAAAATTAGAAGAATTTCTTATTTACGGCGCTTATCCGGAAGTGCTTACTCAAAGCAATGTGCAGGATAAAATCGATTTGTTGGAAGAAATAGCTCACGCCTATCTTATTAAAGATATCCTGGATCTCGACAAAGTAAAGAGTTCAAAAATCCTTTTGGATTTACTACGCTTACTGGCCTTTCAAATAGGCAAAGAAGTCTCTTTAAGTGAACTAAGCACACAATTGCGTATCGACGCCAAAACCGTCGCCCGCTACCTGGATTTATTCGAAAAGGCCTTTATCATTTTCAACGTGCGCGGATTCAGCCGCAATCTGCGTAAGGAAATCGTAAAAAAAAGTAAGTACTATTTTTATGACAACGGTGTCCGTAACGCCATAATCTCCAACTTTAATGAGCTGAACTTGCGTGATGATGTGGGCGCTCTTTGGGAGAATTTTATCTTTATGGAGCGTTTGAAAAAACGAGCCTATCAGAAAATTTACGCCAGCATTTATTTTTGGCGCACATGGAATAAAAGCGAGATCGATTTAGTGGAAGAAAGGGAAGGCAATTTATTTGGCTACGAATGTAAGTGGCAGCCTAAAAAAATGACGGCGCCAAAAGAATGGTTGGATAATTATCCTCAAGCATCTTTTGAAGTGATATCGCGCGAAAATTATTTATCATTTATTCTATAAACTTTGGATGACCTATGTTTGCGGAACAAATTTTTAAAGATCAAACCATTTTAGTCACCGGCGGGGGAACCGGTATAGGCAAATCCATGGCGCTGCGTTTTGCCCGGTTGGGCGCCAACGTGGTCATCGCCAGCCGTAAAATGGAAACCCTGCGGCAAACCGCCGATGAAATCGAACAGAAAAGCGGACAGGCGGTTCTCCCTATCGAGCACGACGTACGCGATTATCGCAATTTAAAACGGGTGTTTGAACAAATCATCCGGCAATTCGGCCGATTGGATGCTTTAGTAAACAACGCCGCCGGCAATTTCATCAGTCCCACAGAGCGGCTCAGTTACAAGGCCTTTGATACCATTGTGGACATCGTTCTCAAAGGAACTTACTACAGCACACTGGCCGCCGGTAAATACTGGATCGAACAAAAAATTCCGGGCCGGGTGCTGAGCATTGCCACCACCTATGCCTGGACCGGTTCGGGCTACGTAGCGCCTTCTTCGGTGGCCAAGGCCGGCGTGCTTAATTTGACGCGCTCGCTGGGCGCGGAGTGGGGTAAATACGGCATTCGCCTGAATGCCATCGCTCCGGGACCGTTCCCAACCAAAGGGGCCTGGGAACGTCTGATGCCCGATCCCTCTTTTGAGCAAAAAATGATTCAGCGCATTCCTTTAAAACGGGTAGGCAAACACGAAGAACTGGCTAATTTAGCCGCTTATCTGTTGTCAGATTATGCCGCTTATATTACCGGCGAAGTGGTCACTATTGACGGTGGAGAATGGCTGGCCGGCGCCGGCGAGTTTAATTTTCTGGAACGGCTCAGCAACGAAGACTGGGACAAACTGCAAAAAATACGGAAGCGCTGAGTATGGCTGTTCATGTGCAAAGTTTAGGCAGCAGCAGCTCCGGCAACAGCACGCTCATCTGGCAGGCGCGCGAAGCTGTTTTAATTGATTTTGGATTCGGCCAGCGTTACACGCGCAGGGTCATGCAGGAAAACGGCTTGGATATAGACAACCTGCGTGCCGCTTTTGTTACGCATCTGCATGGCGATCATGTCAATCCGGCCATGCTCACCCTGTTGCAACGTCACCAGGTGCCGGTGTTCGCTCCGGCGCCCATCGTTCCGCCCTTTAAGCGGCGTTTCCGCAAACAGGCCGGTTTAATTAAGGCGCTGGAGCCCGCTCCTTTTCAGACCGGGCCGTTCACGGTTACGGCCTTCGAAGTACCGCACGACGCCGACGGCGGTTGTTTTGGTTTTTCTCTTGTAACCGATTCCAAAAAAATTACCATCGCCACCGATATGGGTTTTGCCAAAAACGGCGTACACCGCCATTTTGCCGATTCCGATTTGATCGTCTTAGAGTCCAATTATGATCCGCACATGCTGGATAATTCCGGCCGTTCGGCGGAACTGATTGCGCGTATCAAAAGCGTGGGACATCTCTCCAACAGGCAGAGCGCCGATTTTATGGAAGAAGTGCTCAGCCTGTCGCAAAAAACACCGCAGGCCATCGTTTTGGCGCATATCAGTCCGGAGTGTAACTTACCGGAAAAGGCCTTAAACAATATGCGACGGCGGCTGGCTAAACTGCAAGTGGAAGAGATTGAAATTTTTACCGCCTTGCACCGCAGGCCCGGCACGGTGATTACGCTGGAGTAAACCCTTCCCTTGCGAACCTTCATTAGATTTGAAAGGTTTTTGTAGGTTTTATCTTTACGAAACTTGTAAAGATTCGTAAAGGCGTCGGTTCCCCTTGCGAACCTTTATAAGGTTCGCAAGGTTTATTAGAAGTTTATCTTTACGAAACCTGTAAGGGTTCGCAAAATAGTTTGTGTCCCGTTGGCCATACATAAATTCATTTGTGTCCCGTAAAATATAATTTGCCGGACACAAAATATTTTTTGTATATTAGACCGGACCCAAAAAATGGACATACAATGAAGCCCTTTATCCCTCAAAAACTACCGCCCGCTAACCTTAATTACCAACGGTTAATCAGCTTAGTCGGCGAGGCCAATGCTGCCCTGGCCCGTTATGACGGTTTGTTACACGCCATCGTGAATCCTGAAATTATGCTATCGCCGCTTACTACACAGGAAGCCGTTTTATCATCCAAAATAGAAGGCACGCAAGCTACCATTGATGAAGTGTTGCGGCATGAGGCCGGCATGACTGCTCAGGTAGAAAGCAAAAAACAGGATATTCAGGAAATCGTAAACTATCGTTCCACATTACTTAAAGCAGAAAAGGAATTGCAGAAACGCCCGGTTAGTTTGTTTTTAATTCGCCAGATGCATAAAGAATTGATGTCTGGAGTTAGAGGTGCTAACAAAGAGCCCGGCAAGTTCCGCAGCAAACAAAATTGGATTGGAAAACCGGGAACGCCTATAGAAGAGGGGGGTTATATTCCGCCCGAGCCGCATCTTTTGCCGCTCTACTTAGATGATCTGGAAAAATATATCCAAACAGAAGATAATGATGTTTTAATACAGTCTTCAATCATTCATGCACAATTTGAAATTCTGCATCCCTTTTTAGACGGTAACGGCAGAATCGGCCGCTTATTGATTCCTTTATTTCTATTTTATAAAAAACGGCTTACAAGACCAATATTTTATTTGAGCGAGTACTTAGAAAATAACAAGGAAGAATATTATACAAAACTGAGGGCTATCTCTTCTTCGGCAGATTGGAACGCATGGATCGAATTCTACCTGGAGGCTATAAAGAATCAAGGGAAAAAGAATGCCGAACGTGTTCAACGCATTGTTAATTTATATGAGGATATTCGCATACGTATAAGAGAGTTAACGCGCACGCAATATAACGTGGAAATAACAGATGCCTTATTTAATAAACCGATCTTTCGCGCGTCGGATTTACAAAAACGAACAAATATTCCCAAACAAACATTAATGCCTCTTCTAAAGCGGCTAACTGAAGCAGGAATTCTTGTTACAATTAAACAGGCTAAAGGGCGTAGTCCGGCCGTAATAAAATTTCCCGAATTATTAGCTATTACGGAAAGTTAACAGTGATTTAGAAGTTTTGCGCCCTTGCGAACCTTTGTGAGGTTCGTAAGGTTTTAAAATGAAATTCACCTTTACGAATCCGTAGAAGGATTCGCAAAGGCTTCGGATTTAATTCAGGATGTGCTTCATGCAACGATTGCTATTACTAACAACCTTCTTGTTACTGATTTCCACCGCTCTGTGGGCGCAGTCGCCCCCCTGGCTTTCCGGCCAAAGCCGCGGCGAGGATTTGACCATTCAATTGGTCACTTTTGGTCCCGGCGACGACATTCCTTCTTATTGGGGACATACGGCGCTCATCGTGCAGGACAAGCGTTTGGCTGAATCCAAAATTTACAACTACGGGCTTTATTCCTTTGACAAGGGCATGCTGCTGCGCTTTATAAAAGGCCGGCTGATCTTTTCCGGCGGCGCTTTTAACGTAGGCGCTTACATCACATGGTACCAGCATTTAAACCGTGATATCCGTATCGCTACTTTAAATCTTTCCCCGGAACAAAAGAAACAATTGGCCAAAGATCTGGCAATCAGCGTGCTGCCGCAAAACAAGAACTATCTGTACCACCACTATTATGACAATTGCTCTACGCGCCTGCGCGATTTGATCGACAAAACGCTGGACGGCCAGTTTGCCAAAGCCGCCGCCCTCCCGGCGCGCATGACCATGCGCCAGCACACGCGCCGCTACATCTGCCGCAACCTGTGGCTGGAAATGGCGCTGATGTACCTGATGAATGATGAAATCGATCAGCCGGCGAGCGAATGGGATGAGATGTTCCTGCCCGATGAACTGGAACGCGATGTTCTGAAAATGGCCTACGTGGATTCCAGCGGCCAGCGACACAAACTGGTATCCGATTACTTTACGTTGTACAAGGCGCAGCGCAAAGCCACGCCGGCCTGGCCGCCCAAACACTGGCCGGGCGCGCTGACGGTCGGCGCTCTGTTAGGATTATTCGGTGTGTTTTTGGCTTTCCGCTGGAAACAACGCGCCTCCTATAAAATTCATCTGACTTACGGGCTGTATAATTTTATATTAGGGTTACTATTAGGTATCCCCGGATTGGTACTGACGCTGATGGCCTCATTTACCGAGCATACGGTAACCTACCACAATGAGAATCAACTATTAGCCAACGCTTTGACCTTTTTAATCATTCCGGTGGCGGTTGGATTCGTCTTTGACAAAAAGTGGGCTTACCGCTGGCTGAAATATCTGTGGTATCTGCAGGCCTTTGGCGGCATCCTGGCCGTATCCTTAAAAATATTTCCCGGTTTCGATCAGGACAATTGGCTGGTCATGGCTTTTATTTTACCCATTTCTTTCGGCATGGCCCTGGCCGAGTACTGGTGGCAGAAAAAACCTGCGGCAAACTAAAATTATCAGCAGCCAATCCTATTCTTTTATCAGCTTTACCAGTGTTACCCCATGTGCCGGAACAGTCGTCTTAAAATTTTGTCCGAAATGTCCCAAATCCTTTTGCCGCCAAAGATCGCGCACAAGCGCTTTGCCGGAAATCCCCAATTCAAATAAACTCAGTGTAAAATGCTGTGTTTTACTGCCCACGTTAAAAACGCCCACCGCCAGATTTCCATTACTCAACATCTTTTTCCAGACCCGCAGTTCACCCTTTTTAACCACCGGCACGGCCTGCCGTCCCAGCGCATCCTGGTCCACAGCCAGTACTTCATCATTAGTCAACAGATTCAGCGTAAAGGCGTCCAGTCGCTGTAAATCATTGCCCAACAATAATGGGGCCGAAAGCAGCGCCCACAAACTGACATGCGTGTATTGTTCGTCCGGCGTTAAATTGGTGTAGTGCAGATGTTCACCCCAGCCAACCCATCCGACGATTAACATATCAGGGTCGTTCCAGCCGCCGGGACCGGCAAACCGGGCGTTTTCCAGCTGATTAAATCCGATACGGAACATGCTCTCCCAGGTATCGGTGATATCGCCGGTAGTACGCCACAGGTTGCCGCCCACGCTTCTGCCCCACTCCCAAACCCGGCCAAAACCGTATTCGCAGATGGAATAAACAATATCTCTGTTCAGGCTGCGCAGGGCCTGATGCATCAGGCGGTACGGAGGTATTAACTCTTTCCGGTCTTTTGTATTTTTCATGAATTTGCGGTACGTACACAAATCATATTTCAGATAATCCACGCCCCACTCGGCAAAAGTGCGCGCGTCCTGCGCCTCATGCCCGTAACTGGCCGTGTAGCCGCCACAAGTCAACGGCCCCGGCGAGGAATAGAGGCCGAATTTTAATCCCAGCGCATGAATGCTATCGCCGAGCGTTTTCATATTTGGAAACTTTTTATTAGTCAGAATTTCACCGTGCGGGCTGCGTTTCGGCCTGTCGGATTTACCGAAAATCTCCCAGCCGTCGTCCACATTGATGTAAGTCCATCCGTGATCGGCCAATCCCGATTTGACACATGCCTGCGCGACGGCCAGAACGCGATCCTGCGTTACATCCAATCCCCAGCAATTCCAGCTATTCCAGCCCATGGGCGGCGTTAGCGCCAATTGATCGCCAATGGCAATTATCAACGTTTTTGTATCGCCGCCCAAAGCATTAGACGCTGTTATAGCTACCGGGTAGCGCCCCGCCTTATGCACAACGCCTTTAATGACGCCGCTGCGCGCATCTAAGGTTAAGCCGGCAGGCAGAGCTTTTGCGCTAAAGTGCAAGGGACGGCGACCGCTGGCGGCAATGGGGTACAGGAAGGGCTTACCCGGGCGCTGACCGTAAATTAGCGCGCCGTTGATTTGCGGCCGGTCCTTGGCGGGCGGTGTTAAAATATAAGGCACGCCTTCGCTGTCGCTCACTTCTTTTTGGCTCTGGTCGAGGCGTACACGGTACGTAACTGCTGTGGACTGAGTGGGACGAGGAAAGCGGAAGGTAATTTCCCTGGCGGCTCTGGGCGCTAAGTTCACAGGGTACTCTTTGCCGACGATTTCACGGCCATCCATATTGCTGGTGACATTAATGTAAAATCTTCCTTTTATAGAATATCCGCCTGCGGTGTTTTTCAGTTTAACGGATTTAATCAGCGTGTCCCCTGCCGCTTTAAACTGGCTGCGGTCGACGATGATTTGCATATATTCGCTGATGTCCGGCATGGCGATATGTAAATCGCCGGAGTAAATACCGCCGGCCACGCCCCAATCGTACACGCGGATGGCAAGCACATTTTCAGCATCCCATTTAAGGCGCGGATCATCCACCGATAGAGCATAACGGCGCCGGATATCCCAAAAGGAATAGTTCAGGTCTTTGTAAGTATGATTAGCAGGGGCCCCCGCTGGAACGGTTCTTAAATTCTCACCGATCAACTCGCCGTTTAAAAAAACATCGTCAAAATCATCGATTTTTCCTAAATGAAAAACAATACTATCTGCCAATACAGCGCCACTTCTCAGCGAAGACGGAATGCGCACTTTGAGGCGGTACCAGGCAAAACCTTCGTATTTGGGATAGCCTTGTTTGTTCCATGTTTTGTCTACGGCAATATCCTGCCAACGGGAATCGTCATAGTCCGGCCGGGCAAAGATTAAGCTATCGCGATTCATAAATTTCCAGCCCTGTGTTAAGTCCAGTACCGGCTGTCCGGAATGCTTTTGAGTATAAGAATTTAAACTAAGTACGCTCAGTAATAACATAAAAACAAACATTTTGTAAATCATAGTAATAGCCTGATCGTATATAATTTTTACCGCTAGTTCTTTTTAAATAGTGATAATTGGGATTTAAAAGCTCCTGGCCAAAGGCGCCCCGTTGGGACAATTCCTAATTTTCCCGATCCTTATACAATACTTCTCTCAGCCGGAAGTTAATTTCTGTTTCAGACGCATGATTCGACCGAAGGATTGCCCAATGCGTGATTCATCTATTTTACCAGCCCGCACTAAGTTTTAACAATTTTAACTACAGTCGGAATCAGACGCGCATCATACGGTTCAAGGTTGGAAAAGACCAAAATATCGATTCCGGCCATGATGGCTTGCATTAGCGTTTCTTCGAGCGAATAATTTTGCCGGATAGCGCCCATGTGCAAATCATCCGAGAGCACCACGCCGGTAAAGCCCGATTCGCCGCGCAATAATCCTTCGATAGCAGTTGCGGAAAAAGTAACCGGAAATTGCGGGTCGATTTGTTCAATAAAAAGGTGGGACGTGAGTACGGCATCAGCCAGACCTTCGGCAATCAGCGTATTGAATGGCAAAAGTTCCTCCTGTGTCCAGCGGGCGCTGGCGTCCACAAATCCCAGATGGGTGTCGCCGGCTGCGCTGCCATGCCCCGGAAAATGTTTCAGGCAGCTTAAAATTCCCATTTCGCGATTAGCCCTGATTGCCTGCCTGGCGTGCCGGATAACCGTTTGCGGATCGTCGGAAAAACAGCGTTCTTTGCCGGCAAGAGCCCGATTGGCCGGATTAACGGCAAGATCAACCACCGGAGCAAAATTAAAATTTATCCCCAATTTCTCTAACCGCAGAGCAATCTCCCGCGCCTGTCGGTAAGTCAATTGCAAATCGTCTGCGCGGCCCAGACGGGCTGCGGAAAGGGTTTGCGGAAAACCATATTCTTCTTTCAGGCGGATGACCTGGCCGCCCTCGGCATCTATGGCCACAAACAGCGGCACCTCGGAAGCCGCTTTAAGATCATTTATCAGGGACTGCAATTGCTGCGGAGATTCAATATTGCCGGATGTGTGCCCCATGGGGCTGTCGGCATCGGTCAGCCAAACGCCGCCCAAATGATAATTTTTAATGGCTCGGATGATTGGCTTTGCAGCTGCGGCATTCTTTCCACGAAATCCACAAAGGAGCATCTGACCGGTCTTATACTCGAGCGAATATTCCATCGGCGCCTTTTATCTTCTTTAAAATTTTAATTTAACAGGCAAGCTAAAAATAAGCAGGCGGCGACCAGACCGAATCCCTAAAAACCGAATACCTAATATAATTTTGTGCGCCTTCTTTTTGAATCCACAATCCTACGGCGCGCCCCTGCGCTTGAAATAAATGAAAGATACGGTGCAGAGGCGATTATTAATTAAGAGAAACCTTTGAAAAATTATGTTTTGGTTACCCTCTCCCCGGCGAAAGCCGCCGCTTTTGCGGCCGTCTCCTCTCCCAAGTTTTGGAGAGGGGAGCCGAGGGGTGAGGGAAATAACTTTAAAAATAACTTGAATTTAGGGCGACTGTTCTTTATGCGTTTACATACTATTAATGAGTCTGCTCTAAAAACCAGTTTTTGTCATTTCGAACGCAGCGAGAAATCTTAT
>CAZIBE010000026.1:0-5496 GCA_964536685.1 uncultured Calditrichaceae bacterium
AAAGGAACCACTTCGTGGTGGGAAAATGACAGTGAGAGACCTTTTTAGAGTGAACGCATTTATTTTAACGACGGTACAAGTTTGAAAGAGATAAATAGCCAAAGATTTTAAAGATTTATTTAAATGATTTGAAGGAGGGCCTATGCCTGTTCACGCAAAACCAAGTTTTTCCAAAGCGCTGTTTAGCGGCATGCTTTTGGATGAAATGGTATTTCCATATCCTAAGATGGACCCCGAAGAGCGGGAAAATTTAAAGCTGATTCAGGATACGTTTAAAAAATTTGCAGAAGACAATATTGATCCCTATAAAATCGATGAAGAAGCGTACATTCCTGATGAGGTTGTTGAGGGGCTAAAAGAATTGGGCTTTATGGGCTTAAGCGTTCCGGAAGAATATGAAGGATTCGGATTGTCCAATACCGGCTACGTTAAGATGCTGGAGTTCATCGGCGGTTTCAGCCCGTCCATTGCCATCATGTTGGGCGGGCACCAGTCCATTGGTTACAAGGGACTGTTGCTGTACGGCACCAAGGAGCAGAAAAAGAAATATCTGCCCAAGCTGGCCACCGGCGAAATGATTGCCGCTTACGGTTTAACCGAAGCGGGCGCCGGCTCGGACGCCGCCGGCATTAAAACTAAGGCCGTGCGTGATGAAAAACGGGGCGTTTATATTTTAAACGGCAGTAAGCTGTGGATTACCAATGGCGGAATCGCCGATTTTTTTACAGTTTTTGCCAAGGAAGAGCTGCCCGGCAAGGACGGAAAAACGGAAGAAAAAATCAGCGCCTTTATTGTAACGCGCGATATGGGCGTTAAATCGGGAAAGGAAGAAAATAAGTTAGGTCTGAAAGGTTCTTCCACGACGGAACTCTTTTTTGATGATGTGGAAGTGCCCATCGAAAATCTGTTAGGCGAACGCGGCAAAGGCTTTAAGGTGGCCATGAATATTCTGAACGCCGGACGTTTGGGTCTGGCCGGAGGATCTCTGGGCGCGTTAAAATCTCTTTTACCGCATACTTTAGAGCACATAGGCCAGCGCAGACAATTTCAAAAGACCTTGTCCGAGTTTGAGATGATTAAAGAAAAAGTGGCTCAGATGACCATCGATATCTTTGCCACCGAAAGTATGATTTATTTAGCGAGCTGGATGATGGATCGCGGCGATGTGGATTATTCGCTGGAATCGGCCATGTGTAAGATACGCGCTACGGAGGTGGCCTGGAACGGTATTAACGAATGTTTGCAAATGGTCGGCGGTCTGGGCTTTATGAAAGAATATCCCTACCAGTTGTACATGCGCGACGGGCGCGTTAATATGATTTTTGAGGGCACTAATGAAATCCTGCGCATGTTCATCACTTTGGCCGGCGTACAGGAGCGCGCCCAATATCTTAAAAAGATTGGAGCCGCACTGAAGGGACCTATTAAGGGCTTCGGCGTATTAACTGATTATGCCTCGCAATGGTTAAAAGGGCGCGTGGCCACCGAACGTGTCCGCGATGTGCATCCGACCTTAGCCGGCGCCAAAGCTAATTTCGAAACATGGGCTAAAAATACCCATTTTGCCGCGGAACGTTTCATTGTGCATTACGGGAAAAACATCATCTACAAAGAGATGCGTCAGGAACGGCTGGCCGACGCCATGACCGATTTGTTCGGCATGATTGCCACCATTTCGCGTGTGGACAGTCTGATACAGGATAAGGGCGTAGAAAACTGCCAGCGTGAAATTATGCTGTGTAACGCTTTTGCCGATCAGGCCTGGCGCCGTGTGCGCAGAAATTTGCTTATGATGGACAGCAATCTGGATAAGGAAATGAACCAGATTTCGGATTTCATGGTAGAAGAAAAACGCTATCCTTTTGCCACGGATGACTTATAATTTGTTTTGATTATGCTGTGATTTGTAAATTTATTTTTGTCCGAACAAAAATAGTTGAACTTTTCAAAGCAAGAGAGAAGAAGAGCGGCAAGTTGTAATTAAAAATCAGAGAAATTGGTGCATTTAGCGATGAGAATCATAATAAAAAGTAAGGTAACTATTAATAACCAATTAAGGAGGAGGATACTGTGAATATAGCAGTTTGCGTAAAGCAGGTTCCCGATACCGAGACGCGCATTAAGTTGACGGACGATAATAAAGCCGTTAACGAGAGCGACATCAATTTTATTTTAAATCCTTACGATGAGTTTGCCGTGGAAGAAGCGCTGAAGATTAAGGAAAAGCACGGCGGAGAGGTGACGGTTTTTTCGCTTGGTCCCGACCGTATTACCTCGGCCGTGCGGACAGCTCTGGCCATGGGTGCGGATAAAGCGGTTCGTATTCCCGTAGAGCAAAATCCGGCTGATGCCGTAGCCGTAGCAGGCGCGCTGGCAAGCGAGTTGCGGAAAGGTGATTTTGATTTGATTTTGTTAGGTAAGCAAGCCATTGACGACGACCATACCCAGGTGCCGTCCATTTTGGCCGAAAAGCTGGATATGCCGGCAGTGACGGTGGTTGTCAAGTTAGATGTGGAGGAGAACAAATTGACGGCAGAACGCGAAATCGATGGCGGGCATGAAGTCATTGAATGCGCCTTGCCGGCAATCGTCAGCGCCCAGCGCGGATTGAATGAACCGCGCTATGCCTCGCTGAAGGGCATCATGCGTTCTAAAAAAATTCCCATTGAAGAAGCCGCTGCGGAAATCCCTCAGGATCAGTTGGTCGTCGAACGCTTTGATTATCCGCCGCAAAAAAGCGCCGGAAAAATTGTAGGCGACAGCGCCGATGCTGTACCGGAATTGTTAAAGCTTCTGCATGAAGAAGCCAAAGTGATCTAAGCGGATTAAACTGGGAGAAAGAACCATGAAAATACTTATATATGCTGAACACAGAGACGGTCAACTGCGCAAAATCACCTATGAAAATATTACCTTGGCCCGCCAGTTAGGCCAGCCTTTTGAAGTGCTGATCATCGGAACGGGCGCGGATAGTTTCGCCGAACAATTAGGCAAATACGGCGCAGAAAAAGTACTTATCTTAAAAAATGACAAACTGGCTAATTACAGCTCTGACGGCTACGCCAAATTAGTGGCTCAGGCCGTACAGGAGCGCAACGCCGATGTGCTGTTAATGGGCGCCACGGCAACCGGTAAGGATTTGGGTCCGCGGGTGGCCGCCCGGCTGAATGCGGCCATGGCAACCGATTGTACCAAAGTGGAACTGGACGGCGATGATTTGAAACTGGCGCGTCCCATGTACGCCGGTAAAGTGCATGCCACCATCCGCTTAACTTCGGCGGTAAAGGTTGTAACAGTGCGGCCTAATGTTTATCCGGCGGAAGAAGCCCCGGCTACCGCGGTTGCGGAAACGCAGGATGTGGAAGTTGCGGATTTTAAAACGGTGGTTAAGGAGATCATTTCCGGCGCCAAAGGTAAGTTGGATGTTACCGAAGCCGATATCATCGTCTCCGGCGGTCGCGGCATGAAAGGTCCGGAAAACTGGCATTTGATTGAAGGACTGGCTGAGCTTCTGGGCGCGGCTACCGGCGCCTCGCGTGCGGCTGTAGATGCCGGCTGGCGGCCTCATGACGAGCAGGTGGGGCAGACCGGTAAAACGGTTTCGCCCAGCTTGTACATTGCCGTAGGCATCTCCGGAGCTATTCAGCACTTAGCCGGAATGTCTTCCTCTAAATACATCGTGGCCATAAACAAGGACGCCGATGCGCCGATTTTTAAGGTGGCCGATTACGGAATTGTAGCTGATTTGTTTGATGTGGTTCCGCGCATGATTGACGAGCTGAAAGCGGCGGGATGATAAATCAGCCATGACGGTTTTACCTTTACGAAACTTGTGAAGTTTCGTAAAGGTTTTTTTGTATTAGGGATGAACCGGATTTAAGAAAACACAAATCCTGAACAGCTAAAAACAAGTAAAGTTCAATAAACAAAACCCCGGATTCCAATCTAATGTTTGTTTGGAATTTGGGGTTTGATATTTATTTGTGTCTAATCTAAGAAGGACAATGACACGATTCACTTTTTAGATTGAACGCCTTTATTATTCGGGAATTGTTTTGTTTTTCCCGCCTCCTAATCATCTTGCCGCAAAAGTTTGCCAATAATTTATTCCAGTTCCAACTTTACGTCGCTGCAAATGATATTTTCGGATAATTCGCTGCGTTTGATTTTTAAATATACATCCATAACGCCGGCAAAATCTCCTTCTATCCGTCCTTTGGCGCGCATGGTATATTCGTGCAGCGGAGCGTAAGCTTCTGTGCCGCGTCCATCTTCGTCTTTATCTTCGTAGGGAGCATAATCCACCAATTTAACGCCTTCCGGCATATTTTCTATGATCTCCTTAGCCTGCTGAGCGGACTTCTCACTGAACACTTCAAAAGAAAAATTAAAGTTGGCAGAATGAACCGGCTTAACGGATTTAATTTCATTACCGGTAACCTTGGTATAAAGTTCGGTTGCCTGCACAAAGGAGTCGACTAAATCACTTTCCAGACAAAAATGAGCATAATTATCGAGTTCAAAAAATTGCTTCAGCATATCTTTAAAGGTTTCCCGGCGGATTCCGGATTTGCGATGGAAAAAATAACGGCCATTGGGATTCTTCTGGGAAAGAAAGCCCAACAAAAATCCCTTAACAAGCATAAAGCGACCTTCGATTACTATTTCGGAAAAATTCTGTTTCATGAAAACCTCCTTTTACTCTGAATATTATGCGAATTCGTTTTTTACTTTTAATTTTGCCTGAATCATGTCGGCATGTTCCAGCCCCAGAAGACCGGTGATTTTCCGGATCAGGGCATCTTCATATTTATCAACGCGGCCGTCTGCAAAGATTATTCGCCACAGGTTTTCCAGCATCTGCTGCCTTTCTTCTCGGCTTAAATTCTCTTTTAATAAGTTGGTAAATTGCCAGATATCCAGGCTTTGTTTGCGATCCTTCCCGGCCTGTGCGATGAGCCCGGCAATTTGCTGATCATTTAAAGCAAAACGCTCTTTTAAGATTTGTTGCAGCTTTACTTTTTCCTCGGGAGCGATTTCAAAATCAGCGTAAGCCATTTCCAGGAACAATACCGCCGTAGCCAGTATCAAGTGCTGTGGCTTGCCTTCCGGTCCGGCAGCGTTTTCCTGTCTGTCGCGGTTCCTAAAATACTTTTCTAATTTTTCTATCATTAAAATACCATTCTGTTACTTAACCCGGATAAACCGGAATTTCCAATATGCGTTAGCTGTTGATGTGAATGACCAGTTGAAATTATTTTGGACTTGCTGAAGGTCCCAGGGACTCCTTCGGAGCATCCCTTTCGGGGAAAGCCCAATTTTTATGTGTTATTATTAATCCCCGATCTCCCCGCAGAGCGGGATGCAAGCACAAGCCCGGGGCAATTCAGCTATTTTAGTAGAAAAGGATGCTGAATGGCCACTATCTTCAGATAGCAGGGCTAAATCTTGCAAACGTTGACGGGGCTTTCCCAAAGGGATCACTTACGTGATAGC
>CAZIBE010000026.1:5596-42875 GCA_964536685.1 uncultured Calditrichaceae bacterium
GATTTACCAAATTTTACTTCAACAATTTGGCTGTTATCCGGCTGAAACGGGTTTCTTATTTTGTGCGCTGAGTAAATCCACATACGCTACGGGCACGATGTCTGCCCTTTGAATGCCAAAGTAATTTGTTAAAAAACTTAGCTTATCCTGCTCCTTTTGCTTCAGGGTGTTTTCATTTTGAACTGCTTCAAATTCGATAAAAGCGCCTAAATGTTTAACTTCGTCCAAATGAATGCGCACGTTTTGGTAGCGGTAAATTTCCCGCTTTTTATGCACTATGGCGGTTACGCCTAAAATAAGCGCTAACAATTCTTTTGTTTTAGCCGGCTCAGGCACCGGCAACAGGGTGTATTCCGATGACCGCGGGCCTGAGTGATCGTCGCGAAGATAAGGAATTAAAAAAGCGTTTTCTCTGTTGATTTCGCGCAGTTTTAACCGGCCTTTGGTTACGTGATAAAATGTATCAGTCTGCTCTTCCCGCGCTATGAAATCAGCATTAAGTTCCTGTAATTTTTCTCTGGCTAAAGTATGGTCGGCATAGCGCGCTTTGATTTCTATGTTTTCCGCCATAGCTGTTATGCTTCGATTCTGCCGGGATAAACTTTTAGCGCTTCGGCTAAAATGTGCATGGCTTTTTTGATGTCGTGCACATTCAGCACATAGGCAATGCGTACCTCGTCCTGCCCCAGTCCGGGCGTGGAGTAAAACCCGTTAGCCGGAGCAACCATTACCGTTTCATTATTCACGTCAAAATCGGTTAGCATCCAGCGGGCAAAGGCGTCGGCGTCGTCAACCGGCAGCTTGACCACTAAATAAAAGGCCCCTTTGGGATTGGGCGCCACCACACCGGGCATTTGCCGTAACAGCTTAACCATAACATCGCGCCGCTCCGTGTATTCATGGATTACCTCGTCAAAATAAGATTGCGGCGTATCGATACCGGCTTCGGTGCCGATTTGCTCGATGGTCGGCGGACATAAACGCGCCATGCCAAATTTAAGAGCGGCGTTAATCACGTCGCGGTTTTTAGAGACGATCATGCCGATGCGCGCTCCGCAGGCCGAATAGCGCTTGGAAACACTGTCCAGCATGATAGTGCGATCTTCGATGCCATCCAAGTGCATTACCGATATGTGCGACGCCCCGTCGTAAACAAATTCGCGGTAAACTTCGTCGGTCAGCAGGAACAGATCATGCTCTAAAATAATTTCCTTCAACGTTTCCAGTTCTGTCTGCGAATAAACGTAACCGGTGGGATTGTTAGGATTGCAAATCATGATCGCTCTGGTGCGCGGCCCGATTTTTTCGGCAATGGATTCGATCGGCGGCAGTTGGAAATCATTTTCGATGGAGGAAGTAATGGGCACGATATTTACTCCGGCTTCGATGGCAAAGCCGTTGTAATTGGTGTAAAAAGGTTCGGGGATGATAACCTCGTCGCCGGGATCGCAAATGGCCATCAGGGCAAAGATGATAGCTTCGCTGCCGCCGGTGGTAATCAACAAATCTTCATAATCGATATGAATGTCAAAGCGGCGGTAATATTCTACCATTTTTTTACGTAAAGAGGTTAAGCCGGCGGATGGTCCGTAAGCTAAAACCGGCATATCTAAATTTTTAATGGGATTCATAAAGGAATCGGGTGTATGAATATCAGGCTGGCCGATGTTAAGATAGTAAACATGTTTGCCTTGTTCCACAGCCTGATCGGCGAAGGGCACCAATCGCCGGATGGGTGAGGAAGGCATTTGCCGGCCGCGGTCAGAAAGAATTTTCATAGTTCGCTCATCTCCAGTTTTACGGTAACAACAATCTAAGTATTTTGGTAGGCAAATTTACGATATTCACCGGAGTATATCAAATACGGATTTAAATACTTCCTATTTATAAGAAATATTTTGCGAATTGCCTTGTTCTTAAGAAAAACAATCTAAAGACGAAACTATCTCCGTCAGTCGAGCAGGCACTAACGCGCTGTAAATAAAAAAATTAAAATATAAATTATTTTTTCTTCAATTTGGCATATTTTTTGTGTAAATTTATAATTCTATTGAAGTATTTGTGAATTTAAAATAATGGCATATATCTAATAAAAGGAGCCAATTATGGAACGAAAAATGGTAACAATAGATGGTAACGAAGCGGCGGCTTATGTGGCTCACAAGGTCAATGAAGTCATTGCCATCTATCCTATCACGCCCTCTTCCCCCATGGGCGAGCATTCGGATGAATGGTCGGCCAAAGGACAGAAGAATATATGGGGAACGATCCCCGATGTAACCGAAATGCAAAGTGAAGGCGGAGCCTCCGGCGCGGTTCACGGCGCCTTGCAGTCCGGCGCGTTAACAACCACTTTTACCGCCTCGCAGGGCTTGTTGCTGATGATTCCCAATATGTACAAAATCGCCGGCGAATTAACCTCAACAGTGTTTCATGTTTCGGCCCGTTCCTTGGCGGCACAAGCCTTGTCCATCTTTGGCGACCATACGGATGTGATGGCCGTGCGCAACACCGGCTTTGCCATGATGGCATCCAACTCCATTCAGGAAATTATGGATTTTGCGCTGATTGCCCAGGCTGCCACACTGGAAAGCCGCGTGCCCGTCCTGCACTTCTTTGACGGTTTCCGCTCTTCTCATGAAATTCAGAAAGTAGAACAATTGGCCATGGAAGATATGCGCGCCATGATCGACGACGATCTGGTTCGCGCCCATCGTGAACGGGCATTGAATCCTGAGAAACCCTTCATTCGCGGAACGGCCCAAAATCCGGATGTTTATTTTCAGGGACGTGAAACGGTTAATCCTTACTATGATAAGATGCCGGGTATCGTTCAGGGCGCTATGGACAAATTTGCCAAGATAGTCGGCCGCCAGTATAACCTGTTTGATTATGTGGGACATCCCGAAGCGGAACGCGTGGTGGTTCTGATGGGTTCCGGCGCGGAAGCCGCACAGGAAGCGGTTGAGTATCTGGTGGACAAAGGCGAAAAAGTCGGTATGATCAAAGTGCGTTTGTACCGCCCGTTTGCCATTAATAATTTTATAGAAGCGTTGCCTGAAACGGTTAAATCCATTGCCGCTTTGGACAGAACCAAAGAGGTCGGCTCAACGGGCGAACCGCTTTATCTGGATATTGTGGACGCCGTTAAAGAAGCCGTTACCGGCGGCTTCGGGCCATGGAAAGAATATCCCACTGTTATTGGCGGCCGCTATGGTTTGTCTTCCAAAGAATTTACACCGGCTATGGTCAAAGCCGTATTGGACGAACTGAAAAAAGACGAACCGAAAAACCATTTTACCATTGGTATTATCGACGACGTGACGCACACCAGCCTGGAATGGGATAAAGATTTCACCACTGAATCTCCGGAAACGATACGTGGAATGTTTTATGGTTTGGGCGCGGACGGTACGGTAGGCGCCAATAAAAACTCCATTAAAATTATCGGTGAAGAGACGGAAAATTATGCTCAGGGATACTTTGTTTACGATTCTAAAAAATCCGGTTCCATGACCATTTCCCATTTGCGTTTTGGTAAAAAACCCATTCATTCTACTTATCTGATTCATAAGGCTAATTTTCTGGCCTGCCATCAGTTTGTCTTTCTTGAGAAATATGATATTCTGGAAAATGCCGAAGAAGGCGGTACCTTTCTGCTGAACAGTCCGTTCGATAAAGATGAGGTTTGGGATAAGTTGCCGCGTTTGGCGCAGGAGCGCATCATCGAAAAGAAGCTGAAGTTTTATACCATTGACGCTTACAAGGTGGCCAAAGAAACCGGTATGGGCGCCCGTGTAAACACCATCATGCAAACGGCTTTCTTCGCCATTTCCGGCGTTCTGCCTAAGGATGAAGCCATCCAGAAAATTAAAAATACTATTCAAAAAACCTACGGTAAAAAGGGCGAAAAAATTGTTCAGATGAATTTTAACGCAGTGGATCAGGCCCTGAACCATCTCCACGAAATTAAATATCCGGACAAAACAACCAGCACGATTGAAATGACGCCACCGGTTCCGGAAGAGGCGCCGGATTTCGTAAAAGATGTTACGGCCACGCTTATTTCTATGAAAGGCGATGACTTACCCGTTAGCAAAATGCCCATGGACGGCACCTTCCCCTCGGCTACAACGCAATGGGAAAAACGCAATGTGGCGCTGGAAGTGCCGGTATGGGATGAAGACCTTTGTATTCAGTGTAACAAATGCGTTAACGTATGTCCGCACGCGGTTATTCGTGCGAAAGTATATGATGGTAAATTACTGGAAAATGCTCCGGAAACGTTTAAGTCCACCAAAGCACGCGGTAAAGACTGGCCGGAAGGCACCATGTACACGCTGCAGGTGTCTGTAGAAGACTGTACCGGTTGTGAATTGTGCGTTGAAGTTTGTCCGGCTAAAGATAAAAAGGACACATCCAGAAAAGCCATCAATATGGAACCGCAGATTCCCCTGCGCGAAACCGAACGCGAAAACTGGAAGTTTTTCCTTGATATTCCGGATCCGGACCGCAGCAAGTTGCGCATCAATACAGTAAAAGATTCCCAGTATCTGTTTCCGATGTTTGAATTTTCCGGCGCTTGCCCCGGTTGCGGCGAAACGCCTTATGTTAAATTGGCCACGCAGTTGTTCGGCGACCGCATGGTTGTAGCCAACGCCACCGGTTGTTCTTCAATTTACGGCGGCAACTTACCGACTACACCGTGGGCCAAAGGCAAAGACGGACGCGGGCCGGCCTGGTCGAATTCTCTGTTTGAAGATAACGCCGAATTCGGGCTTGGCTTTCGTTTGACCATTGATAAACATATGGAACAGGCTAAAGAGCTGGTCGGTAAGTTGCAAGACCACATTGGCGCCGACCTGGCTGATGCAATTATCAATGCTGATCAACATGACGAAGCGGATATTTTCGCCCAGAGAGAACGTGTTGAACAGCTCAAAGAAAAAATCAAAAATCTCAAAACGCCCGAAGCCGAGAACCTGTATAGCCTGGCTGACTATTTGGTTAAAAAGAGCGTTTGGATTATGGGCGGTGACGGCTGGGCCTACGATATTGGTTACGGTGGTTTGGACCATGTGCTGGCCTCTGGTAAAAACGTAAATATTCTGGTGCTGGATACGGAAGTCTATTCCAACACCGGAGGCCAGATGTCTAAGGCTACACCGACCGGCGCCGTAGCAAAATTTGCCGCCGGCGGCAAACCGCTGCCCAAGAAAGACCTGGCCTGGTTAGCAATGTCCTACGGTTATGTTTATGTGGCCCGTGTGGCCATGGGCGCCAGCGACACACAGACATTGCGCGCCTTCATCGAAGCCGAACGTTATGACGGACCTTCGATTATCGTTGCTTACAGTCACTGCATTGCCCATGGATATAATCTTAAATACGGCATGCATCAGCAAAAATTGGCTGTAGATGCAGGATACTGGCCTTTGTTCAGATATAATCCGGATCTGGAAAAAGAAGGGAAAAATCCCCTGAGCCTGGATTCCAAAGCGCCGAAAATTCCGATTGAGGAATATATGTACAATGAAACGCGCTATAAGATGGTAACAAAGATGAATCCGCAGGCTGCCAAAGAGTTTGTTAAGCATGCTCAGGCAAATGTGAACTGGAACTGGCGACGGTACGAGCACATGTCTAAAATGAACTTTTCGGATAATGACAATAAGTAAAAAAAAGATCGGGAGCTTTATGCTCCCGATTTTGCTAAAAGAATAAGGGAGGACGGCACCATGGATTTAAAGACTAAATATTTGGGATTAGAACTCAAAAATCCCATCGTCCCGTCGGCTTCACCCTTGTCGACCGACGTCGATATAGTGAAGAAATTAGAGGAAAACGGCGCTTCGGCTGTCGTCATGTACTCTTTGTTCGAAGAACAAATTACGCATGAATCTCACGAATTGGACACTTTTTTAGCTCAGGGGGCGGAAAGCTATGCCGAAGCCATGAGCTATTTTCCGGAGCCGGATGAATTTCATAATGTGGCTGCAGAAGATTATCTGGAACAGATTAACAAGTTAAAGGGGACGGTTGAAATTCCGGTTATTGCCAGTTTGAACGGCGTGTCGCCGGGGGGCTGGATGGAGTACGCAAAAAAGATTCAGAACGCCGGCGCCGATGCTTTGGAGCTGAATATTTACTACGTTCCGACCAACATGTCCATGTCGGCAACACAAATTGAGCAGATGTACATCGACGATTTGAAGACGGTAAAAGAACAGGTGCAAATACCTGTCGCCATGAAGCTGAGCCCTTATTTCAGTTCGCTGGCTAATATGGCTAAAAAATTAGATGCAGCCGGGGCCGACGGCCTGGTGTTATTCAATCGTTTTTATCAGCCGGATTTGGATATTGAAGAGCTGGAAGTAAAGCCGGATTTGGAATTGAGCCGGCCTTATGAATTACGTTTATCTTTGCGCTGGCTGGCTATTTTATACGGGAATGTTAAGGCGAGTCTGGCTGCCAGCAGTGGCATTCATTCTCATGAGGATGTATTAAAGGCCATGATGGCCGGCGCTGATGTAGCCATGATGGCTTCGGCTTTGCTGCAAAACGGCCCGCAGCATGTTAAAACCGTGCTGGATAATCTGAAAAAATGGATGGAAGAACATGAGTACGAATCCATTGAACAAATGAAGGGCAGCATGAGCCATCAAAACGTGGCCGAACCGGCGGCTTTTGTACGCGCCAATTACATGAAAATGCTGCAAAGCCTTCCATAGTATTTAAATAAGCTGCTTCCGTTGCAGGGATCCCTTTGTTTATCTCTGCAACGAGAGATTGGCTCTTTTCTGGTTGCAGAGATAAGTGAAGCGATCTCTGCAACCATTTACTCGGCAGCGAGGTAGCGGCTGCCGGTCACCCCTGAATCAGATAAGCCACCAATACAATTAAAATAAAATAACCCGCGACCAGCCAGTAAATCCGGCGCCAGTTTAATACTGCGGTCGAATCAACTTCTCTTGACACCAAGCCGAAGGCCAGCATTGCGGGGCGTTCACCGCTAAACAAAGCATACAGCAGAGTTACAGCGCCGGTTACTAAAAAACCGCTGACATTCCACCACATCCACGAAACCGGAGTAAACAGCCAAAGCAGTGCATTGACAAACACGCCGGACAATACGCCGGCTTTAACCGCCTGAGCATCGACATGCCGTGTAAGCATGCCCAGCAGAAAAGCCGCCAAAATCGGACCGTACAACATACTGCCCATGGCGTTAATTAGAACAATGGTTGTCTGGCGCACGGCGTCGCCGGAGTCCGCTAACAGCAAGGCCACGGCAATACAAAAAACGCCCCATAAAAAAGTAATGATTTTAGACGCAATCAGATAATGCTTTTCGCTGCCGGATGTGTTAACAAAACGCTGGTAAAAGTCCTTCATAGTGGCGGCGCTTAGAGAGTTAATGCCCGAATCCAGGCTGGACATCAGCGCGGCCATAATGGCCACAAAAATAAAACCAATGATGCCGTGCGGCAGAAAGGATAGAATAAACATGGGCACCATGCGGTCGGGATTATTCTGTAAGATATGGCGTACGCTTTCTACCGGTGTATTCAGGGTGGCAGCTACTTTCGCCAGTCCGTCGGGAGTTAAAATTGCCGCGCCCACGAAAACGCCCATAAGGGTGTACAGCAAAACCAGCGGGAAACGTCCAAAGGCATTAACTAAAAGGGATTTTCGTACGTCGTCCACGGTTCTAACGGATAATTCGCGCTGCACCTGGCTCTGATCGCAGCCGTAGTAGGAAGCGTAAAGGAAAAATCCGCCAATCAGCATGGGCCAAAAGCCGTACGTGCCTTGCGAAGTAAAACCCCAGTGCTCAAAATCGAGGATTTGCAGGCGCTCCGGCGGAAAGAGTTGCCAGCCGTGCTGCCAGCCGGTAAAATAAATAGCCACACCGCCGCAAATGGCCAGTCCGGCGAGGATGATCATCATCTGCATAAAATCGCTTAATATAACTACGCGAATGCCGCCAATGGCGTCATAAATAACCGTGATTAGGCCAATCAGCAAGATGGCCAGCTCAGTGGAGATGTTCAGCGCAGTAGAAATAATGAGCCCTCCGGCCAGCACGGCTACAGCTGTGGCCAGCCCGCGACCCAACTGGAACAAAAGGCTGACCAGCGTGCGCGTGCCGGAATCGAAGCGTTCTTCTAAATATTCATAAATACTGATGTAATTGCGCCGGTGCAAGATGGGAATGATGAGAGCCATTACTAAAATCAAAGCCAGCGGAACGCCGAACTCGTAAGCCAGCCATTTGAGTCCGCCGTTTTGTTTTAAAGCTACAAAGGCCGGAGCGGAAACAAAGCTGATGGCGCTGAGCTGTGTGGCCATGGTGGAAGCGCCGGATTGCCACCATTTAATCTGTTTGCCGCCCAGATAGTAATCTGCTGTATTTTGCTGGAAACGCGTCAAGTAAACGGCCAGAACGATGACCGCGGCAAGATACAGGCAAATGATCAGCCAGTCGAAATAATTCATAAGGTCAGCCGTGTTTGATTGTGGGGTTTATGGAAATCTAACTATAATTTAACCTAAGGACAAACAACAAAATAATTTAAGAATTAGAAAATTGAGTAATGACAAAAGACAGATGAAATGAGAAACAAGGCCGATGACCAATAAAAAAGTTAACCGGGGATGAAAGGGTGTTTTTTTAGTTCCGGGTTCCCAGTTCCCGGATATTATACGATTGTAAAGATGAGTTCACTCTAAAAAGGTCTCTCACTGTCATTCTCCCACCACGAAGCGGTTCCTTTCCCGAAGGGATCACTCCGTGGCGGAAAACGGGACGGCCTTTGCCGCCACGGAGCAAGGGGACGAGAAATCTATTGTTTTTATTTAGGATATAAGATTTCTCATCCCGATGGGAAAATGACAAAAACTGGTTTTTAGAGCAGACTCAAAGATTTAACGGTCATTTGGGCGTCGAGGCCGTTATCCACTGACGCGGTGCAGGCGCAGCATATTAGTGCCGCCGGATTCGTGCGAAGAGCCGGCGATAATGACAATGTGATCGCCGGGCTGCGCCCAACCGTACCGTTTTAAATATCTTTCCAGAATATCAATATCACGCGTGATTTCTATTTTATAGTCGATTAAGGCCGGCATTACGCCCCAGAAAAGCTGCATTTGCGCCAGGGTTTTAGGTTGGCTGGTCAGACCTAAAATAGGCGAAGAAGGGCGCAGATTGGACATAATTTGCGCCGTGCGCCCGGACTCCGTAAAAACCACAATGTAGCGCGCACGGATTTCTTTGGAGCTGAAATAGGCCGACTGGCAAACCGAATGCGAAAATGACATCGTCCGATCTTTAAAGCGCTCGGCTGTGTTCAGCCTAAAATAGGATTCCCTCTGTTCTGATTCTTCAATAATGGAACGCATCATGTTGACGGATTCCAGTGGATATTTACCGAAGGCCGTTTCGCCGGAGAGCATCACGGCGTCGCTGCCGTCAAATATGGCGTTAGCCACATCGGAGGTTTCGGCGCGCGTGGGCACGGGATTAACCATCATGGAATCCAGCATTTGCGTAGCAGTGATGACCGGTTTGCCGGCCAGCTTACATTTTTCGATGATTTGCTTTTGCACAACTGGTACGCGGGCGGCAGAGATTTCCACGCCCAAATCGCCGCGCGCTACCATGACGGCGTCGGTTTCGGTAATGATTGCATCAAGATTCTCCAGCGCTTCCGGCTTTTCCAGCTTGGCTACAACAGGAACGTTTTTATTGCCAATAAACGCCTTGACTTCGCGGATGCTCTCCGCATCCCGCACAAAGGAGAGCGCCACCCAATCCACTCCGTTGGCCAAACCAAATTCAAGGTCTTTCTTGTCTTTTTTAGTCAGCGACGGTTCGGAGATTTTTACGCCGGGCAGGTTAATGCCTTTGCGATCGTAAAGGCTGCCGCCGTTGATTACTTCACAGAAAACATCGACGTCGCTGGTTTGTTGTACTTTAAGTTTAATTAAACCATCGTTTACCAAAATATAATCTCCCGGACGAACGTCTTTGGGCAGGTTTTTATAAGTAGTGCCGACGATGTTTTCGTTGCCGGGCACATCATCGGTAGTAATGGTAAATAAATCACCGGGATTTAAAAGAATAGGCGGGTGTTCGAATGTACCGATACGGATTTTAGGCCCCTGTAAATCTTGCAAAATAGCTACAGGCTTTCCCAATTTTTTGGCCACTTTACGAATGCGTTGAATTTTTTGCAAATGCTCTTCGTGCGTACCGTGAGAAAAATTAAGACGGGCGATGTCCAGTCCGGCCTCGATCAGCTTTTCGAGCATAGCTTCGGAATCGCTGGCCGGACCGATGGTTGCCACAATTTTAGCTTTGCGCCGGGACATATTATTTCCTTCCATTAATACCGTGAAAAGAATTCTAAATAGGGCGACGGTATTCATGATGATATACCGATCAGTATATGGTTTACTCTGAAGGGGCGCCTGTGGCGCAAATAAGGTAATCGGTATCATCGGGATTTCGTACAAAACACTCAACTCTCAGGACGAAATGGTTTGTATTCACACCATTTCTATTCGAGCATATTAAAATATCGGCGAAAAAGATTAATACTTAATGAAATTTATTGAAAGTAAAAGTAGATAAAAAGAAAGGAGAATATATTTATTAATCAGGACTTGCTCAATACGTTATCTTGACTTTAAATGTAAAATACTTTACTTTTAGCCATTAATATTGGCAAACCCTTTAATAAACTTTACATGAACCATCTAATTCAAGGAGGCATTATGCTTAAAAAGTTCACTGTTACTTTAGTGACGCTAATTTTTAGTGTTTCACTGGCATTCGGTTCCGGCTTTTCAATTTACGAGCAGGGAGCCCGGGCCACAGCATTGGGGGGGGCCTTTATAGCACAGGCCAATGATATTACGGCTGTATTCTATAATCCGGCCGGCTTAATGAATCTGGAAGGCACCAACATCGGAACAGGCGTAACCATCATAATGCCGCAGTTTGCTTTTCAGGGACCGAGCGTGATGGACGCTAATTTGTACACTGAGGCCGAAAAACAAATTTTTCCGCCGGTTCATTTTTATGTGGCGCATCGTGTTAGTGAAAACCTGAGTTTAGGTTTTGGCTTTTACACCCTGTTTGGTTTGGGTTCCAAATGGCCGGGCGATTGGGCCGGACGCGTTTTAGCAACGACCTCTGACGTTAAAACCTATGCCTTAAATCCGGTGATGGCCTTTAAAATTACCGATAACTTGTCCGCTTCCATTGGCGCAACTTACATGTTGGGCCAAGTAACATTGGAAAAAAGCATCTACACCGGCTACGAAACAGACACCTACGTGGAATCCAAATTAAAAGCCACTGGCCACGGCGTAGGCGTAAATTTGGGCGTACAGTTTAAGCCGGTTGAAAGCATTACTTTAGGCGCTATTTATCGGGATGATGTGCTGCTTAAATTTGACGGCGGCGACGCTACTTTTAAACTGCCTGCACTGCAAAATGAAGCGATCAATCAATTATTGGCTTCTTATTTCCCCAATACAAAAGGAAGTTCGGAAATTGACATGCCCAGCATGGTCGGTTTTGGTATTGCCATAGACCCCACCGATAATGTTACCGCTGAATTTGATTACATGAAGTTGAACTGGAGCTCCTACGACGTTTTGACCATTAAGTTTGACGATCCGGTAGCCGGTAGTACTCAGACAGAAGCCATTCGTAATTATGAAGATTCTTATAGTCTGCGTTTTGGCTTAGAATATCGTTATAACGAACAGCTGTCCTTCCGCGCAGGGTATCTGAAAGACAATCATGCCGTGCCCGACGAATACGTTGAGCCGTCCCTGCCCGAAGGCGACCGCGATCTCTATTCGCTTGGTATCGGATATAAAATGGGCAACATAACCTTAGACGGTTTTTACATGTATCTGCATCAAAAAGATCGCCAGATTACAACTTCCCAACTGGAAGTAAACGGCCAGCCTTTTCCGTTTAACGGCACTTATAAGGGAATGTCGCATTTGTTTGGCGCAAGTGTTGGTTATTCGTTCTAAGCGATATAAAACATAGGAGAAATAAGATATGAAAATACTAAAAGTTGTTTTGCTTACTCTGTTACCCATTCTGGTCTTTCTGGCCGGCTGCCAGCTGGAAGCGCCTTCGCAGACGCAGACACAGACCGACCTGAAGGGTAAAACGATTAATTCCTACGTGGCCTTGGGCAACAGTCTGACGGCCGGCGTGCAGTCCGGCGGTTTAGTGGAAGATTTTCAGGCCTTCAGCTTTCCGGCACAGATTGCCGGGCAGTTGGGCATCTCTAACTTTGCTCAGCCGACGGTTTCTTATCCCGGTATGCCGAATGTGTTGGAATTGAATCCGATCACCAGCAGTGTTGCTGAGGCGCCGGGCGGCCCCGGAGTTGCTAATAACACAACCTATGCGGCGCCGTATAATAATCTGGGTATTCCTACAGCTACTGTTTGGGACATGGTGCATGCCACTACTTCCACGGATAATTATCGTTATAAATTTTTCGGCGAAGGGAACGATGCCGTTGATTTGGTACTGCGCAATCCGGCGATGGGTAATACGTCGGCATTTGCCCAGGCTAAAGCACAGAATCCTGATTTAATCACCTTATGGATTGGCAACAATGATGTATTGGGTTTTGCCACCAGCGGCGGTTTAAAACCGATTACGCCCTTTGACGTGGGCGGAATTTTCCCCAGTCCGGTAACCGGCCAGTTGATTCCCGATTTTAAGGCAGCGTGCACCGAATTGATGGATACGGTGGCCACTCTGGGCGCCATGGTTGCGGTGGCTAATGTTCCCGACGTAACGTCGCCGCCGTTTTTTACCACGGTGGGCCCGGCGCTGGCGGAAAGTTTTACGGCCGGCCACATTCCGGGTATGGTTTTTGAAAAAGGCAGCGACGATCTTTCCACTGGTATTGCCACTGGTTTTGCCTCCACCTCAGATTTGGCCAACGGTAAGGTGTTAATTTCGCTGGTTGGTTCCGGCTATACAAGTTACTTGGGACAGGATTCAACTGGTAAATGGTACCGCGATTTGGCTGCTATGAAGGGTATCTCAGTAGAAGCGTTGCTATCTACTATGCCTTATGTCGATACTCTGCAGGTCTTCGGTTTTCATCCGCAAAACCCCTGGCCCAGCGCATTGATTTTAGACGCCGACGAAATTGCCATGAGCCGCGCGGCCACCGACGCCTATAACCAGTTGATTGCGGCTTTGGCTGACGCTCACGGTTTTGCTTTATTTGACGCTAACGCCTTTATGAAATCCATCGTGGCTAACGGCGGCTACGGCGAACAGGGCCTGTATTTTACAGCCACTTATGTTGAGGGCGGTATGTTCAGCCTGGACGGTATTCATTTAAGCAACGTGGGCTACGGTGTTGTGGCCAACCAGTTTATTTCGGCTTTGAACGCCAAATATAATATGGCTATCGCGCCGGTAAATCTGCACAATGTGTTAGGTCATGCTCCGGTTAAAAAAGTAAGCGCTACAAACTTAACCTATGATTTAAAAGGTTTGTCGTCGGTTATGGAAATGCTTGGCGGTAAAATCTGGTAAACGGTTTGTTCTGCAAAATGAAAAGGCAGGGAATTTTCTCTGCCTTTTTTATTTTAATATGAATGACCAGTTAAATAAAATTTTAGAAATATTGGGCTATCACTTACGTGATAGCCCAAAATAATTTCAACTGGTCATTCATATTTTTAATTTATGCTGAATCTTTTTATCTTTCTCTTCGTATGTTTTAAACATAAAAATGTGATTTAATTTTTACTGTTGATTACAAAAAAAGAGTATATTTGTCGCGTCATCTGCTAAAGAATGGAGTTCGTCTGTTTTTAGCCAAATAACAGCAGATGGCAGAGTGGCTTTTATTATTTCCTTATATTCAGGAGGTTCCATGTTAAAACGCATCCTGTTTGTGTTTGTTGCTTTCCTCTATAGTTCCCTGTCTTGGGCTTCGGGCTTTTCCATTTATGAACAAGGCGGCCGCGCTACGGGAATGGCCGGAGCGGTGATTGCTCATAGCGGCGATGCTTCCATGGTGTTCTACAACCCAGCGGCCATTACCGCTTTAAAGGGAACGCACATTATGTTAGGCTCTACCGTTATTAGCACCGATTTTGCTTTCACCGGCCCGGCCAATCTCGATGATAAAAAATATACCAAAGCCGACAAGGGCTTTTTTCCGCCGACACATTTTTATGCAACGTATACACTAAACGATTGGCTTAGCGCGGGCATCGGCTTTTATTCGCTGTTTGGCCTCTCTTCAAAATGGGGCAGCGATCAGCAGCCCTGGGTAGGAAGGCAATTGGCCACCTATACCAATTTGCGAACCTTTTTCTTTAATCCCACTCTGGCTGTGAAATTGCCCTGGGACCTTTCCGCGGCGGCCGGGCTGGAAATCGTACGCGGCGATGTGCAAATGGACAAAGATGTGTTTTATACACCGCGTTATGTTTACGGCAAATCTTCATTGACAGGCGGTTCTATGGGCTATGGATTTAATCTTGCGCTTCAATACCGCCCGCTGGAAAAATTAATTTTGGGTATTACTTACCGCAGCAATGTAACATTGGATTTTAAAGACGGCACAGCCGAATTTATTTTTCCCAACACGGGCGATGATATTATTAATCAGGAAATCGCCTCTCTGTTCCCGCGCAGCACGGCGGCCAGCGCATCTTTAAAGTTGCCGGCAATGGCCGGCGCAGGGCTGGCCTTTTGGTTCACGAAAAACTTATCTTTCGAAGCCGATTATTTATGGACAGGATGGAGTTCTTACGATAAGCTGACGGTTGAGTTTGCCAAACCAGTGGCCGGCGAAACACGCAGCGTCAGCGAACGCCACTATGAAGACAGCTACAGCCTGCGCTTTGGGATGGAATATCTTATAGACGAAAATATGACTTTACGCGCCGGTTATTTGTGGGATCGCCATGCCGTGCCCGACGCTTATGTGGAGCCTTCTTTGCCGGAGGGCAATCGTCACATTTATACTATCGGGCTTGGATATAAGTGGCAGAATATACGTGTGGACGCTGCTTATCAAATTTTACTGCAAGACGATCGGGAAATAAGCAATTCCGTTCAAAATTTTGACGGTAAATATTCCGGTCTGGCCAATTTGTTCGGCATGACGGTTGGCTATGCGTTTTAACCAATGATTTTGGGAGAAGATAATGGCTAAGAGTTTTCAGTTCATCGTATTTTTCATACTAAGTTTACTGCTCTTAAGCGGCTGTACGCTGCAGGAGCCGCAAGTCCGCGAAACTTTGCTCAGCTCCAACGAACAGTTGTTATTCAGCCGCTTAGTGGGCTTGGGCGATAATATTATCTCAGGATATCAGAATGCCGCTTTGACGGAGAAACATCAGAAATACGATTTCATGGCGCTGTTAGCGCGGCAGGGAGCAACCCCCGATTTTCAGCAGCCATATATGGGCTATCCGGGCATTGGCTCGGAATCTTACGGTGGCTTTGGAACGTTGGAGTTGAAATATGTGGATAATCCGAACACGCCGCAAACAATCAATCCGGATCCGCTGATTTATGCCGTGCCATTTAGCGATTATCCCGATTTTGATCCAAATCTGCCATTCATCTCGGACGACGTGATGAACTGGCCTTTTCCTTATAATAATCTGGGCATTCCGGGAATTAATGTCAGGGATGTGTTAAAAGGCGCAACTAAGCTGCACAGCACCAGCCACAGCCCGATGCTGGATATTATTTTACGTAACCCATTGCCCGATCCTTACGGCGAGATGTCTTCTTTTGAACAGGCCAAAATGTTTGTGCCCAGCCTCATTGTCTGCTGGGCGGGTATGTTTGATGTGTTGGGTTATGCCCAGTACAGCGCCACAGGCCAGACCTTTACTCAGCCCACATCTAAACAAGATTTCGCCAAATATTATGGCGAGCTGATGGATTCCTTAAAAAGCACGCAAGCGGCGGTGGTAGTGGCTAATATTCCGGACATTCTGGATATGCCCTACTTTAATGTGGTGCCTGCGGTGGTAATCGACACGGTGACCAATACGCCCTATCTGGATGAGAACAACAATACGGTTCCGCTAATTGGCGTAAATGAAGGCGATAAAATTTTAATGCCGGCAAAATTCAAAATAAAAATAGAAGGGTACGGCATCCCTACAGGCGTCCTCAACGGTAACGGCCTGCCTATTCCGGGCGATATGGTGTTGGACGCCGCCGAGATAGCCACCGTAGAGCAGGCGATTTCCGATTACAATGCCAGTATTGATTCTATCTGCTTAAGTAGAAGTATCCCCGTGGTTGATATGTACAGTTTTTTCAAGCAGATTAATGAAGGATACGAGGTGGCCGGTATGACCTTTACGGCCGATTTTATCACTGGTGGTTTTTATAGTCTGGACGGCGTGCATCCTTCTGATTTGGGGCATGCGCTTTTAGCCAACCAATGGCTGGATAAAATCAATAGTTCGTTCCGCGTCAGTATTCCGGCAGTGGATATTATACAACTCATGAACGAATTGCAGCCGACTGTTACAAATTCGTTAAGTAAAAGATAGATAAGGCTGGAAATTTAGAAATTACAGGAGCAAAGAATGAAACGCTACTTGACCGGCGTCCTGCTTGTGTTGATGATCGGTACTTTGACTGCGCAGCAAAATAAAATCAATACTTTACCAAAGGGAAGCAAAGCGCCTGCTTTTACGCTACAAAATTTAGCGGGAGAATATATTTTCTTGCGCGACTATTGCGGCGTCAAACTGCGTAAGCCCTGGCTGCATAAAACAAAATATGTGGTTGTTCTGAGTTTTTTTGCCACCTGGTGCGTTCCCTGCCAGAGGGAAATTCCTCATTTAATGGAAGTGCAGCGCAGGCTGGCCGATCAGCATGTAAAATTCTTTTTGATTGACGTCGGCGAAAAGCATGAGAAAGTAGCTCCGTTTATTAAGGGAAAGAAATACACGCTACCGGTTTTATTGGATCCGTATCAGGTTGCGGCCCAGAAATATGGGGCGCACACCCTGCCGCGGCTGGTAGTTATCGACAAAAATGGCCTGGTGCAAAAATATAATATCGGCTTTGACAATAAACCGGATTTTACGGACGAACTGGAAGGCTTTATTAAAGCGCTGTTACAATCTAACTAAAGATATTTGAAGTAAACAAAATATAGAAGCGGTAAGCGAGAACTCGGAATGGCCTCCTATCCCTCATAAAACAATTAACAGTTCCTGCCCCGGATAAACCTTCCCGATAACTCCTGAAAAGCAGACAGAAAGTAAATCATACAATCCAGGTTCCAATTGTATTTTTTGAAAAAGTTTGGAATTTCCCGGAATTTCCTGTTTTCGTTTAACGCTTAAACGCGCATTCTTTAGATTCTCGGCGTTGCAGCTGTGTATATTCCGGCTGTTAATTTATTCCCAGCCAGTCGTACACACGGCTAACGTATCTACCTGCGGGCGCCCCTCCGCCATGCCATTGACCGGCTGTCTTCTGCAGCGCCCGGAAATCGCCGATACCCGCCCCGCCATGGTCGTCCTGCCCTCCGGCCAGAATGGTAATGACTGTATGAGGATTTAACCCAGGCAGCAATGCTTTGGGAATATTAAAACGGATTTGTCTGTATTCCGTAAACCCCAACGGATGTTTGCTTTCCATGGGGACGTAAACAGCGATTTTTCTGTTATTACTGTTCCGCAGCTCCAATCCGCCGCCCACATAAATGATGCGATTAAAAGCCCTGCCGGATGGAAGCCTCATACTTGCGCCGTGGCCTACAAATTGCGATACTGGCTCCGCGGGCAGACTGTCCCTCAATGCAATGGCTAAATACGTCAGTTGAAATCCATATTCGGGATGCCAGCCGGGATCGGCCAGCTTACGCATGTCGATGCGAAAGCCCCAGGCGTCGCTGTTGTCGTACAGTGTAAAAGAACGGATATCGAATATGCCGGGCAAAAAGACCTTATTTTGCGGGTAGGTGTAACGGCCGTTTGCGCCGCGGTCGTCGTTTAGCGCATCGCGCTTGAAGATTAGTGTTTTACCGCTGCGCCCTATGGGAAACCAGACGTCCTGCGCTTTAAGCAGTGTGTAACCCAGATCAGCAATTACGGGCCAGGATGTTTTTTGAGGCAAATCGGCTAATTTCCATAATTCAGCTTTGGGTCGCGGAGTATAAAGCGCCGGCGGCGGCGGAATAAATGTGTACGACCAGGCGCAGTCCTTACCGTGCAATTTAAACGGAACGGCCTCTTTAGTCCCTTTGAACCAAATCTCGCCGGTCAAATGCAGGCTGTCTGACAACGATGTGATGTGTACGGTAGTGACGCCTTTGGTTCGTTTTAAACCGATTTTCAAATAGCCCTGACCAAAGGGCGCGCTCGCCTGAACGGAATCGATTTGTGGTAACAGACGCGGCCGCAGGATGAGTCGCTTTTGGCCGGCTAAAGGACGGTAGCCTAATATATCCTGATAAAAGTTGCGAATAAATTCAGCCAGACTCCAGGCCTGCGAAACGGTCCCGGAAACAGCCGGTTCGGCGTTGCCGGGCCGAACCGCTCCTTCCAACAGCTCCGAATAATTACCGATGGCGTCAAACCGTAAAATTTGCCGGGCTTCATTTAAATACAGCGTTTCTGCCGGGGCCGTTTGTTCAAATTGTAAGAGGGACGAGATGACCGGCCCGGCCAGCCAAGTCCAGATTAAACCGTTGTGGTAGGCGGCGTCCGGCGGATAGTAAGGCAGATAATGGTGCCAGGGATGAAAATTCTTGTGGCCGGGCCATAGCGAAAGTACGCCGTAAGGTGTGGTCAGGCTTTCGCTGACGCAGCGCGTAACGGCTTTTTGTTCATCGACAGGCAAAAGTGGTTCGATTCCTTGCAACGCCGGAGCCGTAACGGCAAATATCTGATTCGGGCGTAAAAGCGTGTCTGGCGAGCCGCCGGCCGCTAAATAATCATACAAACCCAGGGCGGCGTCAGCTCTGTAAAAACGGTTAAAATTTTGTTTTAATTTTTTCGCAGCCTGTTGCCAGCGCTGCGTATAGGACGCCTGGTTAACGGCGGCGATTTTATTCAGGCGACAGCCAATCTGCAAGGCGCTGTAAAACAAGGCCTGAATGTCTACGGCGCGGTTTCCGCGCGGAGACCAGGCGCCCTCAGCCGATTGCGCGTCCATCCATGTTTCGGCGTCGCCGTGTTTTAAAAAGCCAAATTGATCGCTGCGCTGCTGCAGCGCTCCGTTTAATGCCCGGCGCAATACAGGCGTCATCTCGCGGACAAAGAGGCTGTCTCCGCTGTAATTATAATACTGGTACAAGGCGCGGATAAACCACCAGGTGCCATCGGCTGTGTTGTAAATAACTTCGTTATTGGTGATGCGGTTGGGGATGCGTCCCACGCGCACATCGGCCGGATTGCTTAACTGGAAAGCGGCAAAATTACGCAAAATTTCTTTAGCCTGAACAAATTGCCCGCTGACCAACAACGCTCCCTCAAAGGAAATAAACGTATCTCTGCCCCAGTAATTATTAAACCAGGGCAGGCCGGCCCAGACGCCGGGACCCCGCTGCTGCGTTATCAGGGCATTTAGTGAAAATTGCGCCCAGTGCAGGGCGGCAGTCAGGGAGTCGGAATTGGCGTAGATGGCATGCCGCTTTAAAAAATTGCGAAAGCGCTGCAGCCGGGACCGACGCAGCTTGAGCAAAGCCGGTAAGTCGAATCGCGGTAAGGCGCTCGAATCGCGTAGCACAAACCAGACAAAATCAGTGCGCGCATCCTTCCGGCGGAAGTGCATATCCAGGCTGCGCGAAGTTGCGCCGCTGAGTTGCGTAAATTTACGGGCTGATACGCTGCGGAACGGGTGTTGGGCGTCTAACAAGAGCGCAGAATCAGGCAGGGACAGCGGCAGAACAGGCAACACCTGAACGGGCGGGGCTTTAGGGGAATGAGTTATTTCGATTAAGACAGCGTCAATGGAATCCAGCAAGGTAAACGATTCCTGCAGACCGGGTTTCCAGCGGCGAATCAGAGTAAAAGGATAATAAAGACATTCCGCCATTTTGCTGCGGTGCAGTTCCCTGCCGCCGGCAAACAAACGGTGGTCTTTAAGATAACGGTATTCGTCCACCGTCCAGCCGTCAAAACCACCGCTGTTAAGACGGTGCGTGTTGCCCAGATAAAATCCGCTGATCTTATTGGTAAAAGTGAAATGACGGTTAACTTTAGGACGCAAAACAAGATGCGCAAAGGGCCGTTCTTTTACCTGGGCTCTTCTATGCTTTTTAGGCCGTGGCAGCTCGCAGGCCGTTAAAAGCAAGAGAGCAAAGATTACCAAAGAAAACAGCGTTTTTGCCATCAGGCGCTCCGTTACAATGTTACATCTTTACGAATCCTCTAAGGACTCGCAAAGGGAATAGAAAGACGCTGTTAACCCTAACAGGGTTGGCAACGATGAGTAGGTGTATCTTTACGAATCCTCTAAGGATTCGCAAAGGGATTTGGCCTACTTTAAAAATTCTGCAAACCAGCCGTGGACGGTTTGCCACCATAAGCGGGCATTCTGCGGTTTGCGCACAAAATGATCTTCGTCGGGGAAGAACAGCAATTTCGATTTAATGCCCTGGCGCTGCAACGCAGTGAATATCTGCAATCCCTGCGTGTAAGGCACGCGGTAGTCGCGTTCGCCGTGAACGATGAGCATGGGCGTTTTAAAATTGGCGGCCAGGCGCGAGGGCGACCATTTTTCATACAAAGAACCCTTTTGCCAGGGCGTTCCGTTAAACTCCCATTCCGGGAACCACAATTCTTCCGTAGCGCCGTACATGCTGATCTGGTCGTACACACCGTCGTGGGAAACGAGGCATTTAAAGGGGTTGTCGTGTCCCTCGATCCAATTGATCATAAATCCGCCGTAAGAAGCGCCGGCCGCGCCTACGCGCGCCGTATCAACAAAAGAATAATGCGCAAAGACATATTTCGTGCCTTTGACGATATCCTGATAAGGCGCGCCGCCCCAATCTTTGGAAACAGCGTCGGTGAAATTCTGCCCGTAACCGCGGCTGCCGTGGAAATTAATCATAAAGACCACATAACCCGGCGCGGCAAACATCTGGTAATTCCAGCGGTAGTGAAAATCGTTGCCCCAGGCGCCCTGCGGCCCGCCGTGAATCAGCTCGATGGCCGGATATTTTTTGGTTTTGTCAAAAAAGGGCGGCGTCATAATGAAGCCGTGCACCGTTTCGCCTTTGGCGCCGGTAAAAGCAAAAGGCTGTAATTTGGAAAGCTGTAACTGCGCCAGCAGTGCGCTGTTAATATGTGTAAGCTGTGTACGCTTTTTATTTTTTAAATTAAATTTAAAAATTTCATAGGGCATGGATTCGCTTTGTTCTTTAAAGACGAGCTCTTTATTTGAAAGGAATTGCACGGAACTGACGTAATGTCCTTTTAACACCGGTGTGATTTTGGCGTTACGGATAGTCACTTTGTAAATGCTATGCGAACCGTTTTCTTCCACCGTAAAGAAAATTTCTTTACCATTGGGATGCCAGAGGATGGATGAGACGGACAGGTCAAATCCTTTGGTAAGGTCGGTATATGATTTCTTTTGACGATCATACAGCATCAGGCGCTGGCGGTCGGCTTCGAAACCGGGACGCTGCATAGAAGCAAAGGCGATATAGCGGCCGTCAGGCGAATAATTGGGATTGTTGTCGTTGGCTTTGTTTTCGGTGAGTCGTTGAATTTTGCCTGTAGCCAGATTTTCAATAAACAAATCGTTGTTAGTGCTGGCGGCCACAATGGGGTCCGTATTGCGCACAAAACAAATCTCTTTGCCGTCCGGCGAAAAAGTGTAATCGTGCGCGCTGCCTAAATCCAGCGGCGGCGTATCGTAATCGCCGGGCGTTACGTCCTTGATATTGCTGCCGTCGGCATGGGCCAAAAACACATGGCTGCGTTTGCCTTCCAGCCAGCGGTTCCAGTGGCGGAACAATAAATGGTCGATGACGCGGGCTTTCACCCTGCTGTTTTTTGCCTCTTCCAGCTTTTGCTGATTGCATTCCGCCGTTTGGCAATCGGGATACACGTCAGAGCCAAACAGCATTTGGTCGCCTTTTTTATTGAAGCGCACGCTCCATGCGCCTGCGGCGAAATCCGTAACCTGTTGTGCTTCGCCGCCGTCGATATGAATTTTCCATATTTGGCCGGAGCGATTAAAATAAATCATTTTGCCGTCGGGCGTCCAGACCGCTCCGCCGCTGGAAGCGGAGGCGTTGGTCAGCTGGCGCAGATTATTGGTTTTTACATTCAGCAGCCAGATATTGGTCTTGAAATTATTTTGTTCAATATTAGGCACGGTTAGGTCAAAGGCAACATAGCGGCCGTTGGGACTGGCCGCAACGCTTCCTATTCGTTTCATGGAAAAGAAATCTTTAAAAGTGATGGCTCGTTTGGAACCGGCAAAAAGCTGACCGAACAGGAATATAAGCGCTGCAGCCGCGATAAATTTTCTCATAACAAGGCTCCTCGAATTAGGTTGCTGATTATTACTATTCAATATACGGTTTTTTTTCATGCGCTTCAGTAAAAAATTGTAATATATGAGTAATTCAAATGCGGCGCTTTGAGATGAAGTGTTTTTTGAGAAGATTGGTATGTTGGCAAAAAGCCGGAGCTTGCCAGAGAACAAGCCCCGGCTGTAAAAAATCAGAAAAACATAACCTCGTCTTTTTCGGTTTTGGCGAAGATGCCCAGAGGCGGATTCATGCCGATGATGTAAGGATCATCCACGTAGAGCGCTAACCGGAAGTTTTGTTTTAAATGCGGATTGACAATCTGACGAGGCAGACCGCTGGCTTTAACCATGTTAGGCAATTCCTGAATATCCATTTCGTATAAACCGTTGGATGTGGCCATGATGCTGCGCGTATGGTTGAATGTAACGGAGTTGCTCTGTTTGACGCTTTCGTCCAATGTGTTCAAATGTACCATGTCACCCCAGACATCAAATTGATAAATCGTATTGTCGACGGTTACCAGAAACGTATTTTCAGAGTTTGGCACCTTGCCCAGCAAGGCAATTTTACCCAGCTTGTTTACATTATCTAACAGCGTTACTTCAAGGCGTAAATCGTCACGCAATAAAATCTCCGGGGTTAACTGCCCCTGAACAACCCGATGATCGTCGGTCAGGCCAATCAGCCGGTCGCCCAACGCCACAATGTTGTCGATGCGCAGGGTTTGTCCCTTCAGGGAAATATGATTCAGTAAGTTATAGCGCTCCTGATCCAGCGAAATAACCACATTCCATCTCTGCTTTTTACTGGTCGTTTCCAGATAGCGGCGGGAACGGATTTCGCTGCTAAGGGTAGCGCTGATACCGCGAATAACATCATAGAACTTTTTATCTTTACACATAGTGCGAATATCTTTTTCGGCGCCCATTAAGCGGATATGAAATAAATTGGGACCAATCCACTGAATAGCGCGGATATGCACATCGGCGTCGGTTTCCAGACCGTCTACCATATTAATTTCGCCTAAAATAGGTTGTGTGAAAAAGGTCTGACAGATGAATTTTTTATCTTTGTAGTACAGGGCAATCCCCCGGGCTGTCTCCTCCATAATCTGCGGAGTAAGGTCCTGTGGAAGGACATTGGTTTGCACTCTGATGTGGTTGGTTTGATTTTGGTTTTTCATGGCGCTTCCTTTCTTCATTTTTATCTAATGCAGTTTGACACCTAAAATAGATGAGCGTTTCATAAAAGAAACATCGTGAAATGTCAATAAAATGAAGAAAACCGATTTTTGAATATAAACCGGAAGAAAAACGGGATGCAAACAGAAGAAAAAATGATATGCGATGCAGTTTAGGCGGGAATACAAGTTTTAGAATTAACCAGCATCAACACCCATCTAAGCGTAATTTAAAAGGCTTAGATGGCAAGCATAGGCACATCTCCTTTCTAATTATGTGGCTAATAATTTTTAAGGCGTTTCGCGTTTGGCAGAAACTGACAACGCTGGTAATTTATAACAACTTTGTTCCCCAAAGTAAAGCTAAAAATGATAAAAGAGACATCTTTTTATGGCAGTTATAAAAATAATTTGTACTTTTTAATCTCAGATTACTAAATTAATTCCAAAGTAATGTCTTACATATCTCAGAGAGGAGCATCTATGCGCATGTTAAAAGTTCTGTTGGTTACCTTGTTTGCGACGGGATTGTTTGCCCAGGAAGCCTTGCAGGTAGGTATCAAAGCCTCAAACTGGAGTTTTCCGGATGCCGACGGAAAAATGTTTACCATGGATAGCTGGGCAGGTAAAGTCCTGCAAGTGAACTATGTGGATCCGGACGAGTCCGAGTTGAACGAGCCGTTTAACGACGCGGTTAAAAAGGCCATTGATGTGGACAGCCTTATCTCGCGTGACAAGTTTAAGGGTATGGGTATCGTCGATTGTAAATCCACCTGGAAACCGGATTTTTTGATCCGGATTATCGCCGGCAAAAAGGCTAAAAAATTCAACACGACCATTTTGTTTGATTACGAAGCCAAACTGCGCAAGGCCTGGGGATTAAAAGAAGACAGCTATAATGTGGTTATTCTGGATAAGAACCGTGTTTGCCGGGCTATTATCCGCGGGAAAATCCCCAATGAAGAAATCCCCAAATTGGTAAAGTTAATTGCCGATTTACAAAATGAATAACGTTGTTTCATAAAATTCTGTTTAAGCCGGATAAAAATTTTTATCCGGCTTTTTTTTCAAATCCATCAGGCATTGTTTCCAAATAAAGTTTTATATTGTTTGGTTGTTTGTGCTAATTACAGTATATTTTATCAATATTTTCCGTTAAATTATTATTGAATAGTTTTTATATGAATTGGAGAATAATTATTTTTCTGCTGTTCTTTAGCTTTAAAAGTGATTTTTCTAAAGTAAAAATCATATGTTATGTATAGTAAAATATTATTATAGAATCATTTTTTAAAAGGGAATCTATCATTATAGCTAAAGGAGTTTGAAATGGAACGCCGTGTTTTAAAGTTTTTCTTGTTCGCAGCGCTTTTAGGATTAATCTCTCTATTGCAAGCCTCAGAATTTAAACTCATCGAGTTTCGCGCCCTCAAAAGTGATTTTAAAGCGGAAGCCGCACCCGTAATGGATTTGGACGGTAATTATTGTACGGTTTTGCGCGTGGACGGTAATTTACCTGATGGTTTGTCATTGGAAGAAAAAGTATATAAAAAAGAAAAAACTTCTTCCGGCGAAATGTATTTTTACATTTCCTCGCGTGAAAAGGAAGTTACTTTTACCGCGCCTGGTTTTACTCCGCTGACGGCGCCAGCGCCGGACGGCAATTTTGTGTTGGGCCAGGTGTATTATGTCCGTCTTAAAACAATTATCAGTCAACCGGCAGAACCGGTTGCTTTACCGGTATTGATTAGTTCACAACCCGAAGGCGCAAAAATTATTTTAAACCGCCAACCGGCCGGCTATACCAACGCCAGCTTTAAACTGTCGCCGGGTAACTATGAGATATTGTTAGGTAAACCGGGGTACGAAATTTTAGCCGGCACCTTCGAAGTAAAGGGAAATCAAAATAATGTGTTTAATTTTACGTTAACGCCCAAAGCTCATACCAATACGCCTCCTCCGTCTCCCGTACCCTCAGGCGATGTGGTCATATTTGACGACTTTAGCGATAATAATCTTGATAACTGGATAAAACTTTCCGGCGAGTGGATAGCCGCCGGGGGCGCCCTGATGCAAAGCAGCCACGCCAGGCCGGCCGTAATTTTAACCGGCAATGAAAAAGTAGATAACTACATTCTGGAATTAGATGCTAAAAAATCAAGCGGGTATGAAGGGTTTTATATTATTATTGGCTCGAAAATGGATAATAAAACCTGTCTGACGTGGAATGTGGGGGGGTGGTCTAATCGTGTATCGGTCTTACTCAGCTACCGTAATATTTTGCGCAGTAGCTTTGATAAAATCAAAGCAACGGAAAGCAGTTTTACTGTTGAAGAGAATAAATGGTATCATGTAAAGGTAATTGTAAGCGGCGCTCACATCAAATGCTACCTGGATAATAATCTGATAATCGAATACTCCGATCCGGAAGTAGCCGCTTTAAGCACCGGACGTATCGGCGTGGGTACCTACAACACTAAAGTATATTTTGATAATGTAAAACTCACCCGGCTGCCGTAAATATAGTCGGGGATCTGTTTAACCGGCTCCGTCCTGTTCGCCCAAGACGGAGTCGTTTTTTTTATTACTGCTGCTTTCCCCGTTATAACGCAATTTTTCCAGTTTGCTTTGCAGCGTACTGCGTGGAATATTTAACAAGCGGGCGGCCTGACTGATGTTTTGTCCGACTTTTTTCAAAGCCCAATCAATCATTTCTTTTTCTTTGGAATTCAGAAACGCTTGTAGTCCGTTATATTGCTCAAATGTCTTTGTATCAAACTGAACAGTGTCCTTAAATTTATGATTTAGCGGCTCAGTTCTGAGCTGTTCCAGAAAATAGTCGTTACCTGGAATGGCAATCATGCGTTCCACTACGTTTTCCAGTTCCCGGACGTTTCCAGGCCAGGCGTAATGCATCAGTTGTTCTAATTGATTTTCTGTTAGTTTGGGTTTGTTCTCACCCCGCGAATGCTTCTGGAAAAAATGCTCGATGAGCATGGGGATATCTTCCGTGCGTTCCCGCAGGGGCGGCAGATTGATGGGAATGATATTCAGACGATAGTACAAATCTTCACGGAATTTTTTTTCTTCAATCAGGCTGCGCAAATCCACTTTTGTGGCGGTAATAATCCGCACATCAATGGGGATGGCATCGCTGCTGCCGATGCGCTGAATCTCCTTTTCCTGCAAAAAACGCAGTAATTTAACCTGCAGACTGTAAGGCAGGTCGTCGATGTCGTCAATGAACAGCGTGCCCTTATCGGCGCGCTCGATGTAGCCACGGTGCCGGCGATTGGCGCCGGTAAAAGCTCCTTTTTCGTAGCCGAACAATTCGCTTTCCAGTAAGGTTTCCGGAATTGCCGCGCAATTGATCGCCACAAAGGGCGCATCATGGCGGTAACTGTGGAAATGCAGATAGCGGGCGGCCACTTCTTTACCGGTGCCGCTTTCGCCCTGTATTAATACCGTATAATCGTTTTGAGCCACTAAATTCAATTTATGGATCAATAAACGCATCACTTCTGTCTGGCCAATCAAAGTGCGGTTCTCAAAACTATGAATGCGTTGTTTGAGGCGGATGTTCTCCTCCATTACCTGATTAAACTGCTCGATGCGTTGCAGCATGGTCAGTAATTCATCCGGCGAGAAGGGCTTGGTCAGGTAGTCGTATGCGCCAAGTTTTAAAGCCTGTACAGCCGATTCCACACTGGCGTAGGCGGTCATTAGTATAACCGGGCAGTCGGGCTTTTGTGCTTTAATTTTTTTCAGGATATCTAAACCGTTCATTTTGGGCAGTCGTAAATCTGTAAGGACTAAATTGAATTTATTTTCCTGAAAGCGCGTTAATCCCTCTGAGCCGGTGGCGCAGGCCGTTATGTGATAGCCGTTTTTTGACAATGTCTCGCTTAACGTGATGCGCGTGATTTTTTCATCTTCTATTAATAAAATCTTCATAAGCATGTCCTGATTTATGAGGTTACAATTTAGACTTCCGGCTGCAAAGCGGGCAGAGTTATTTTAAATATCGTATTCCCTGCAGCACTTTGATGGACGATACCGCCGCCGTGCGCTTCAATAATGCCCAGGCTGACCGAAAGTCCCAAACCGGTGCCTTTGCCCTCTTCTTTAGTGGTGAAAAAGGGATCGAAAATTTTATCGGCGATTCCGGCGGAAATGCCCGGCCCGTTATCGTGTATTTCAATGATCACATGGTGCGGCGCATCGGAATAGGTTTTAATGGTGATTTGTCCTTCGTCTCCCAGTGCATCAAAACTGTTGATTAAAAGATTCATCAGCACCTCCTGAATTTGCTGCCTGTCGGCGTAAATATCCGGCAGGTTTACCTGTAACTCCAGTTCAATACGCACGCCTTTTTGCTCCAGACGGTAATGCAGAAGGGAAAGCACCGGATCAATTTGCTCATTTAGATTTATGGCCTGCCGGTGGACGGATTCCTGGCGGGAAAAACGCAGCAATTTTTGCACAACTAATTCCACATGATTTAGCCCTTCATCCATTAAATCCAGATAGCTCAGGGTCTGGCCCATGTCGTCCGGTTCCCGACGGATGGCGTACAGACAATTTTTAATACCGTTCAAAGGATTGTTTACTTCATGGGCGACGCCGGAAGCCAGGCGGCCGACAGAAGCCAGTTTTTCGGCCTGATAGATTTGCTTTTGGGCTAAAATCAGTTGCTGTCGCGAAGCTTCCAGACGATACTGCATGGATCGGAAATGGCGGATTAAAAAGCCTATTTCATCGTTATCGGCCGGCAGGCTGGAAGGAATACTGTTGTGCAAATCGTAACGATCCATCTCTTTCACGAACGAGCTGAGAGAAGATGTTAAGCGTTGCGTCAAAAAATAGATCACAGCCAACACAATGAGTACGCTGGCCGATGTCAGAATGAGCAACAGCCAAAACAAGCGCCGGATGGGCTGGGCATTAAGACCGACCTGTAAAGTGCCCCACAGCTTATTTCCGGTTCGCAGGGGATAATCACACTCCGCTAACCAGCCCATACGGGCATGATGAAAGATAAAGGTGACCGGCAATGAACTGTTTTGAACGACCGGCTCGGGATAATCCAGTGTCTTACCTAAAGCCTGTACGTCACTGTGGGCCACTACTTTGCCGTTGGGGGCAAGAACGGCAATGAACATTACCTGTTCGTTGCGGCTGCTGAAATTTAAAACATAGTTTTCCAGATACGCCTCTGCGGCACGTAATTCATTATGTTGATAAATCATAGCGTCCAAAACAGATGAGGAGAGGGATTGGGCGATAGAACGTGTGCTTTCTAACCGATCGTTAATGATCAAGCGACGCCAGTTATAAAGGACGCTGAGCGAGATGATCATCATAAGTAAAATCATCAGGCTGCCGAATATCAGCAACATGCGCTCTTTTAAACTGATAAAACGGTTCATGGCTGCCTTCCTTTTTCAGACAGCATTTGCAGCACCACATCGTAATCAGCATCTTTAGCCGGAACAAAACCGTGCTGAAACTCGGCATCCCAATTTTGTACCAGATGTTTGTAGCCGGGCGTCTTTAAATCAATTTTCAACAGGGCGCTTGTAATGGCTTTTTGGATGGCCGGCGGCGTTTTATCGCAGATGACGATGGGGGAGGCCGGCACGGGTTGAGACTGGGCTAAAATCCGCAGCCCGCTGGATAAAAATTCCTGTGCCACGCGATCCTTTACGACGCCGGCATTGAACGTGTGGTTTAGTAATTGGTAGATAACCGTATTATGATGATTAAAATAGTGTATTTCACTTAGTTTGTTTTGAGTTAATCCATGAGAGGTCAGCAAAATTTTACTGAACCAGTTTGCCGAAAATGACAGTTCCGAAGGCAGAGCCACACGTTTACCGGACAGTTGCTGCGGAACACTGACCGGACTCTCTTTGGTGGAAATCAGTACGCTATGAAAATACGGCTGATCTTGGCTGTTTAAAGGTTTTAGGATACAGCGCAAATGATGGTGCCGGCGGAATTTAACATAAACATAAGCGCCTAAAAAGGCAGCAGCCACCCGGCCGTTACTCAATTGTTCAATGGTTTGAGCGTAGTTCCGGCTGAGCCGTAATTCAAAACGGTAGGGCGTAACCGAGCTGAGATAATCCATGATCGGCTGGTAACCGTTGTAAATCAGATTGGGAGAATAGCGGGAAATTACGCCGAAATAGATTACCGGTTTTGAGTTCCCCTCAGCCGCTGCCGGTTTGATATCCGGCAGCGTGCTTATATCGGATATTTGCCGATAGATAATAATTAAAGCAATCACAAAGAAAATCATGAATACACTAATGGCAGTAACAAAACTTTTTCGCATAATATTCTTCTAATGCTTTTTAAGCATATCGGTCTGTTTTACTTTTACACTTTTATTTTTCATGATCTTGCTCCGTTTGCAAAGAAGCGACGGGAATTAGAGAAAAAGTATCAGGTGGCGGGCACATCTTGTTTCTAAACTCTTAACGCTTAAAGATCTGCAACCCGTCAGTAAATCATAAAGCAACTCCTGTTCCTTTTTTGCAGTGCAAGAATTAATGCAGCGTTTGTTTACAAAGATACGGTTAATACAAGACGAAAGACAAACTAAAATTACCGAAATATCGGCATTCAATTAACGATATATCGGCTGTTGCCGGAATCTCGGCAGATATTCTTGCGGCTCAACCGTGTAATATATAGATTAAAACCGTCTTTTTATTTGGCACATACTTTGTATAAAAAATCATCTAAACCATTTGCGAAATATAAAATAAAGGGTTGTAAGATGGCAAAAGAGAAGTTAAAAGTCGGTGAGATTTCCAAACCGCGTTTCGAATTTCGTACCTTTGGTCAAAATTTTTTAGCACAGCATCAGCGTATGGCCAGACTATCCGTTCCCGTACCGGAAAAAGTTTGGGAACGGCGTTCCTCGGAAATTTACATCGTCTCGCGTACCAATGATATCAATAATACGAAAATCCGCGACGGCAAGATGGATATCAAAACCTTTGTCCAAGCTGTGGATGGTCTGGAGCAATGGAATCCGCTGATGAAGGCCGGATTTCCCGTTTCCGCCGACATACTGCGGCAGGATGTTTTTCCGGCTTTTCAGGTGACAATGCCGGAATTCAAACAAGAAACTTACGAATTGTCCGAGTTCTTGCAGATGATTGCAGAACACGCCGACCTGCAAGCCGTGCGCGTTAAAAAGCTGCGTTTCGGCTATATGGTCAATGATACCATTTGTGAAACCGCCCGGGTACTGATTAACGGGGCGCGCGTCATGTCCGTCAATTCCGAGTCCACAGAAATCGAAGACATCAAGAAGACGATGAAAGACGTAGGTATGGATGGTTTTGAAAACATCAACTATTTGCAGGCCATTAAACGTGTTATCGGAATGATCGACAAACCGCTGGCGGATGAAACGTTATAACACTATAAAAAAGGACAACCAATGGCACAGGAAATCGAAAGAAAATTTTTGGTGAAGGGTGATTTTAAACCGTTTGTTAAAAAATCACTGCGCATTGTTCAGGGCTATTTGTCTTCCGTACCGGAACGCACCGTTCGGGTACGTATTAAAGGCGACAAAGGCTTTATCACGGTTAAAGGCATCGGTAACGAGAGCGGCGCCAGCCGTTTTGAATGGGAAAAAGAGATTCCCAAGGAAGACGTGGAAAACCTGTTTAAAATATGCGAGCCGGGCATCATCGATAAGACCCGCTATCTGGTTGAAGCAGGCAATCATACGTACGAAGTGGATGAGTTCTATGGCGAAAATGAGGGTTTAATTATTGCCGAAGTGGAGCTGGCCTCGGAAGACGAAAACTTTGAAAAACCGGATTGGCTGGGTGAAGAAGTGACCGGTGATCCCAAATATTACAATTCCATGTTAATGAAACATCCTTACAGCAGATGGTAATTTAGGAAACCTTGTCGCGGGTCAAGTGCTCATGCTGAAACAAATCAAATATATTTTGCTGTTCTTGTTGTTGGCGGCAACGCTTAAGGCCGCTTATCCGGAAAAACCGATTACGTTTATCGTACACAGCAAACCGGGCAGCGCCATTGATATTACTACGCGCCAGTTGACGCGCATTGCCGCTAAATATTCAGGCGCTACTCTTTTAGTGGAGAATAAAACCGGCGGTTCGGGTATTGTGGCCATGCGCTATGTGCTGGATCATCCGGCCGACGGTTATCTGGTACAGGCCGTGACCAAGTCGTTTATTTCCACAGTGCTGATTTCGCAGAACGGCGTTAGCATGGACGACTTTTATTTTTTGGCCTGCATGGTCATCGACCCCGAAGTACTGATTACCAATCGTAATGCGCCGGTGCGTACGCTGGAACAGATCATGGCCGACGCCAAGCAGAAAAAAGGCCGGCAAAAATGGCTGGGCCCGTTAGTGGGCGGCGTGGATCATCTGATGGCTGTGAAAACCTGGGATAAGCTGGGTATCCGCGGCGAATGGATTCCTTTTGAGGGCGGTTCCGACGCTTTGGCTGCATTGTTGGGCCGGCACGGCACGGTGTATGTGGGCAATCCGGTGGATGTGATCGGCCGGCCGGATTTGCAGATTGCCGTTGTGGCCGCGCCTCAGCGCTTACCGGAGTATCCTGATGTACCGACGTTTGTGGAGAAAGGCTACGATATTCCCCACGAAGTCCTCTGGCGCGGATACGCGCTTAAACAGGGTACCAATCCCAAAGCAAGTGCCTATCTGACCGATATATTCCAAAAAGTGAATAGTGACTCGCAATGGATTGAATATGTTAAAAACACAGCAGCTCAGCCGGTGTTTATTGGGCATGAGGCTTTTACCGAGATGGTCAACACTAACCAACAGGAGGCCCTTAAATATTTACGTATGGCCGGCATCTTGGCGGAAGGCAATAAAGAGGATTTGGTCCGTCTGATTAAAATAGGCCTGATGCTTTTGGTTTTGTTTTTGGTGTTAGTCTTCGCGCATTATGTATTTAGAAGAGAATGGCTGTCCGGCGAAATTATCATCAGTTTGATTTTGATCTTTGGCGCCATTTTTTTGTATGTGGTAACGCTGGATTTCCCGCAGGGGAAATTGTCGCAAACAGCCGGTCCGGCGGCCATGCCGCGCTTGTGGATTTACGGTCTGCTTATTTTTAGCGGATGGTTAATTGTACGTTCGCTGCGTCAACCGCAAAGAACGCCGGAAACAAACGGCCGCAAATTCCTGCGAAGTATCGGGCTTGTGGGCCTGATGGTTGTTTATCTGACAGCCATGCGCTGGCTGGGCTACTACGCGGCCACGTTTATCTTTTTGCTGGCCGGTATGTATTTAATGGAATATCGCCGGCATGTGATTATCTGGCTGACCTCTGCAGGATTTGTGGCGCTGTCCTATTTTATTTTTTGGAAGATTTTGCAGGTACCGCTGCCCGTAGGAATTCTTTTTAATTAAGAATTAAGAATGAATAATTAATAGTGGATTGGCGGGGTGCATTAGAGCTGACGTTGGGAAGATATTTCAGAAAATAGGAAATAGAAATTAGAAAATTGAATATTAAAAACTAAGTACCGAATACGGATAACTGAAAACTGATAGTTAGCAACTAAGAAACAAACAAATGGAAATTTTAACACATCTTTTAAATGGTTTCGGCACTCTGTTTAATCCCACCGCGCTTTTGATTATCGTTGCCGGCGTGATGATGGGCATTTTGGTGGGAGTACTGCCCGGTCTTTCCCCGGCCATGGGCGTGGCCTTGTTAGTGCCTTTCAGTTACGGCATGTCGCCGCTGCACGCCATGATTCTTTTGGCTTCGGTTTACGCGGCAGCCAATTACGGCGGTACCATTACAGCTATCGCCATCAACACTCCGGGAACGCCTTCGGCCATTGTTTCTACCTTTGACGGCTATCCGCTGACTAAACAGGGACAACCCGGCCGCGCCTTGGGTGCTTCGGTCATGGCCTCGGCTGCCGGCGGTTTTTTGGGCGCGCTGGTGCTCGTTTTCTTTTCCGTGCCTTTGGCCAAAGCCGCTCTGCATTTTGGCCCGCCGGAGTATTTTGCTTTGGCGGTGTTTGGTCTGACCATTATTTCATCGCTTTCGTCGGGTAATTACGTTAAAGCTTTTATTGCCACGTTGATCGGTCTGCTGCTGAATACCATCGGCATGGATCCTTTTACCGGCTACCAGCGCTTTACGTTTAACATACCGGAACTGGCCGACGGATTCAGTTTTATTCCGGCATTAATCGGGCTGTTTGCGCTCAGCGAAATTTTTCTGAGTATTGAGCGGGAAAAAACGGTAAAAGCTGCGTTAAAAAAGATTTCCGGTAAAATGCCCGCCGTGAAGGAGATGTGGAAAATTAAACGGGCAATTTTACAGTCTTCTGTTTTAGGAACGGTTATCGGTGTAGTGCCCGGCGCCGGCGCCACCATTGCCGCCTTTATTTCTTACAACGAAGCCAAACGCGCCAGCAAGCATCCCGAAGAATTCGGCAAAGGATCGTTGGAAGGTGTAGCCGCATCCGGCGCAGCTACCAGCGGTTCGGTGGGCGGCGCCCTGGTGCCTCTGCTTACGCTGGGCATTCCCGGCAGCGCGGCCACGGCGGTTTTAATCGGCGCCCTGATGATGCACGGCTTAACGCCCGGGCCGGAATTGTTCAAGGATAAGGCGCCCATCGTTTACGGCTTGTTTGCCAGCCTCTTCATTGCCTATTTTGTCATGCTCTTTTTGGGTATCATCGGCAATCAGTTGTGGATTAAAATCATCTCGGCGCCTAAGGCGGTTTTAAATCCCGTTATTCTGGCCATCGCTTTTATCGGCAGCTATGCCGTGGGTAATTCCATGTTTGATGTGTGGGCCTGTTTGGGCTTTGGCGTATTGGGCTGGATTTTACGTCGCTACGATTTTCCCACTGCGCCGGTGATATTGGGGCTGATTCTGGGGTTTTTAGCCGAGACCAACTTCCGCCGCGCCCTGCTGATGGGCGACTGGGATATTTTCTTCACCAGGCCGGTTAGCTTAATTATGATTATATTAGCGGTCGTCTCTTTTTTCTGGCCTTTTTTAAAAGTGTACCGCGAAAAGCGCAAAGCCATCAAAAAAAGAGACGAACAATTGGTTAAACATCGTTAGTCAGGAGTATTCAATGGCAATTTTATTTCGAACCACCAAAGCGCTGGAAATGGAAATAGACGAGTATCTGGATGACGTCAGCAACGGCATCCTGGTTTTTGTCGAAGGCGTTTCCCATTATCTGAGCGGCAGTGAGGAAAGCTTCCAGAGTAACCTGCAAACCGTTGATGAGCTGGAAGGTAAAGCGGATAAACTGCGCCGCGACATCGAAAATCATCTATATACACATTCGCTTATTCCCGAACATCGCGGCGATGTGTTAGGTTTGCTGGAAAATATCGACGACGTTATCGATACGGCCAAAGAGACCTTAAACCAGTTAGAGGTGGAGCGGCCCTTTATTCCGGAGTCCCTGAAACAGGAATTCGTGGAACTGGCCGAAACCGTCAGCAAGGCCGGCGAAGCGGTCGTTTTGGCCTCGCGCGCTTTTTTTAAGGAAGTACGTTTGGTGAAGGATCATCTGCACAAGGTGTATTTTTATGAAAAAGAGGCGGACAAACAGAGTTACAATATCAAGCGCAAAGCCTTCCGTATGGATGAATTGGAACTCTGCCAGAAGTTTCACCTGCGCTATTTTGCTCTGCATATCGACACGCTGGCCGACATGGCCGAAAACGTAGCCGACCGGCTGGCTATTTACACCATTAAACGAACGATTTAAGCATAGGTAAATGTTACCATGATTTTTATATATTTAACAAGCGGATTATTCTTGGGTTGGTCTTTGGGCGCCAACGATGCGGCCAATGTATTTGGCACGGCGGTGGGCACAAAAATGCTGCGCTTTAAAACGGCGGCCATCATTGCCAGTATTTTTGTGGTTATCGGCGCGGTCATCGGCGGGGCCGGCGCTACGCACACCTTAGGCAAATTAGGCGCGGTGAACGCCATTGCCGGTTCCTTTGTGGTGGCTTTTTCGGCCGGCTTTACGGTGTTATGGATGACGCGGCTGAAATTGCCGGTGTCCACTTCGCAGGCCATTGTGGGCGCCATCATCGGCTGGAACTTTTTCAGCGGCTCGGCTACGGATTACAGTTCATTAACCAAAATTGTTTCCACCTGGGTGCTGTGTCCGCTTTTGTCGGCGGCTTTTTCCATGATTTTGTATTTTTTGTTTAAAAACGTTCTTGAAAAGATCAACGTTCATTTGTTGTCGCAGGATTTTTACACTCGCGTCGGACTGGTAGCGGTAGGCGCGTTTGGCGCCTATAGTTTGGGCGCTAACAACATCGCCAATGTGATGGGCGTTTTCGTGCCGGTTACACCCTTTAAATCCTTAAATGTATACGGATTGTTTACCTTATCCAGCGCCCAGATACTGTTTTTTATAGGCGCGCTGGCCATTGCCGTGGGTGTGTTTACTTATTCCTACAAGGTGATGGATACGGTAGGGGGTAATCTGCTCAAAATCTCTCCGGTGGCGGCGCTGATTGTCGTGCTGGCCGAATCGCTGGTGTTGTTTATTTTTTCTTCGGAAGGTCTGGAAAGCTGGCTGCTTAGCCACGGGCTGCCGGCCATCCCTTTGGTGCCGGTGTCCAGTTCGCAGGCTGTGGTTGGCGGCGTTATTGGTATTGGCCTGGTTAAAGGCGGACGCGGCATCCGTTTTAACGTGTTGGGCGAAATTGCTACCGGCTGGGTAACCACGCCCATCGCCGCCGGCATCCTCACTTTTGTGTCGCTCTTTTTCTTCCAGAATGTGTTTGACCAACAGGTAAGCTACAAAAATCAGTTTCGCATTGATGATCAGGTTATTGAACATTTACAAAAGGAAGGCTTGGAGGTGCGGGGTCTGGAACAGTTTAAGAACCAAACCTTCACCAATTCCATGAAATTATCTTCTTTGCTGGAGCGCAGCGCCGGTTTAACTTCCAGCCGTATCCAAGAGGTCTTGGCGGCGGCTAAAATCACACATCTTTCCGTTGATTCTGTAATGATTGCTACGGAAATTGACCGTGAGTGGTTTACGGCCGGGCAGATTAACGCCTTAAAACAATTATCCGGCAAGAGGTTTCAGCACAAGTGGCAGTTAAAGGAAGCTTTGCAAAAGTTGTCGGCAGACTGGCGTTTTCGCCGGGAAAACCGCCTGAATCGTTTGTATAATAAGGAAATAAAAAAGAAGCTGGATTATATTTTCTCTGTTTTTAAAGAGAGTCCGCAGAAGGCGGCAGGCAATAAAATACACGCTACGAATGAATAGTTATCCGAATAAAACAAAGAATGAGTCTGCTCTAAAAACCGGTTTTTGTCATTTTCCCATCGGGACCACCTTCGTGGCGATCCCGATTCATCGGGATGAGAAATCTTATATCCTCAAAAAAACAATGGATTTCTCGTCTCCATGCTCCGTGGCGGCAAAGGCCTTCCCGTTTTCCGCCACGGAGTGATCCCTACGGGAAAGGAACCACTTCGTGGTGGG
>CAZIBE010000027.1:0-41854 GCA_964536685.1 uncultured Calditrichaceae bacterium
GTATTAAGTATGAAGTATTAAGTATTAAGTGATTGAAGCAGACAAGGAGAAAAATAATGCCATTAGTAACAAAGCTGATTCTAATTTTAACAGGCGCGTTACTTATTCTATCCGGCTGCACCATCGATGAAAAAATCGTCGATAATAGCAAACCGCAGCCCACGGTGCACTATCTGTTCATTAACGAGTTCATGGCCAGTAACGTTGCCGCTTTTGCTGACAAGCACGGTAATTACGGCGATTGGGTGGAAATCTACAACGCCGGCACAAACGAGATCGATTTGGGCGGATATTATTTAACCGATAGCCATTACGCCGATGGTGACTCTGCCTGGTACTTAATTCCGGCTACGGCGCCGGATTCAACCACGGTTCCGGCTGGCGGATATTTAATTTTTTGGTTCGACAGCAGTCCCCAGAGCGGCGTGCGGCATGTGAATCAATCCCTGAGCAAAAAGGGCGATGCTATCTACTTAATTGATGCGCAACAATCAATAGTGGATTCCATCGTATTTGGGGCACAGAAGACAGATACGTCCTATGCCCGCGTTACGGATGGCGGAGATACGTGGACCTTCCTGTATCCGGCCACGCCCGGACAGAGTAATTCCGAGGAACCGCCAGGCAAATTGGTGATTAACGAGTTCATGGCCAGCAACGACGCCGCCTTTGCCGATGAATTCGGCGGATTTGACGATTGGATTGAATTATACAACGGCAAATCCCAGGCGGTTGATGTGGCCGGTATGTATGTAACCGATGATTTGACTAATTTGACGCTCTTTCAGATTCCGGACACGGACCATCAAAAAACCACCATTCCGGCTAAAGGCTATTTGGTGCTATGGGCTGATAAAGAACCGGACCAGGGCGTTTTGCATCTGAATCTGAAGCTTTCAGGCAGCGGCGAGCAAATCGGACTTATTGAAGCGGACGGCGTGACCGTGGTCGATTCGCTGACCTATTCGGCGCAGGAAGCCGATAAATCCTTCGGCCGTCTGCCGGATGGCAGCAATAATTGGGTGGTCTTCGATCCGGCTACGCCCGGCGCGTCCAACCAATAGTCAATAAAAATAGGTATGGATGCCACCGTTTTTAAACGATGGCATCCGTTTTTAGATATGAAGTTTTTACTTTTATTATTTTTTGTTATGGCGGCCTGCTCTGTAACGGAATCGGGCGAAGACGTCGCGCCTCCCGTTCCTGAAAGGCAACCGCAGCTTATTGCTGAATATGCGCTGGATATTCCTGAACCTTCCGGCCTGGCTTTAAGCGTTAACGGCCGTTATTTATGGACGGTAAGCGATCAGACAGGTTGTGTTTATAAAATTACTTTAGACGGCAAAGCCATTCGGCAGCTCTCATATCGGGGCGATGATCTGGAAGGGGTAGTACAGAGTCCTGTGGATAGTACCTTATGGGTAGCAGAAGAGCAACTACGGGAAGTCGTTCAGTTAGATACTCTGGGCAACGAGCGCCAGCGCCATAAAATCAATGTGGAAAACCGCGAAAATAACAGCGGGTTAGAGGGCATCGCCTTTGATACACAGCAAAACTGTTTGTATGTGCTTAACGAAAAAAATCCCGCACTTTTTATGGCCTTGAATTCACTGTTTGTCGTTCAGCAGACGCGCGCCATTGATTTTATGGAAGACTGCTCCGGCTTAAGTTATGATGCGGCGGAAGATGTTTTTTGGCTGGTTAGCGATCAATCAGCTCTCATCGTTAAAATTAATTTTACCGGTCAGGTTTTGTTACGCCTGCCGCTTGGCCTCAATAAAATCGAAGGAATTGCTGTGGACCGCCGCCGCAATCTTATTTACACGGTTAGCGACGCCAAGGGTAAATTATACTGGTATAAATTACCGGATGTAAATTAAATGGCTTGATGGTGCGATTAAGAAAAAACAGTGCATATTTTTTTCTTCTGATATTAAAAGATGAGTTCCAATTCCAAGTTCCTGATTCTGACGACTTATAACACTTCAAATTTCTTTAAAATCAATTTATTTCATTAAGCTCTTTACAAAGGCAAAAATTTAGGCTAATTTTCAAGCGGTTTGAAATTTGTTCTACTAAAAAGGGAGGCCGGCATTATGGCATTAACGCTACAGAGTTCAGCCTTTACGGACGGGGGCGACATCCCTGTGCAGTTTACCTGCGATGGCACCAATGTTTCCCCGCCGCTTTCCTGGAAGGGCTCTCCGCAGGCTACAAAAAGTTTTGCTCTGATTTGCGATGATCCCGATGCGCCGGTTGGTACCTGGGTGCATTGGGTAGTGTACGATATTCCGGCGGAAGTAACGCAGTTGCCGGAACACTTTCCCGCTCAGGAAGAAACCAATCAGAGTATTCGTCAGGGGCTGAACGATTTCCGCAACATCGGCTACGGCGGCCCCTGCCCGCCCGGCGGAAAACACCGCTATTTTTTTAAACTGTATGCTCTGGATTTTAAACCGGATTTGGAACCGGGCATTAGCTGCGAAGAACTGACCTTGGCCATGGACGGACATATTCTGGAAGAAGCACAGCTTATGGGCAGATATTCCCGCAGGTAATTCCCGCCTCGTCTGCAAGGCCAGCTTAACCGTAGCGGGTCTTGCTGTTTTTTCTGAAACAATTCGTCTGTAACAAAGCTGTCCTAAATACATATAAATGGCTTAATTTATGTTGTTTCTGCTGAAGATAGTAACACAAATCAGGCCTTTAAAAAACAACCCATATGTATGATTCTTATTTTTATTATGAATAGCCGCTATCTTTAGATAGTGGCAATTCAAAACATTATTTAGGACGGATGTGTGTCTTTAAATATTTTCTGTGTAACTTTCTGCATGGTTTTACGTTTTTTACTATATTCCCTTTTTAGATAAAATTCATTTTTCATATAACTCAAGGAGAATCGTATGTTTACTTTAAAACGTCTCTATATTGCTTTGGCGCTCTTTGTGTTTGCGCTGCCGCTGTTTGCCCGCCAGGGCCTGCTGCGCTTTCCGGATATTTACAAGAATACCATTGTTTTCGTTTCGGAAGAAGATATCTGGAGCGTGTCCTCCGATGGCGGTCTGGCTACACGTTTGACCATTCACGACGGGTCGGAACGCTACCCAAAGTTTTCACCTGATGGGCGGTTGATCGCCTTTACCGGCGAATACGACGGCAATGCCGATGTGTATGTCATGGATATCAACGGCGGAAACATCCGTCGCGTAACTTATCATCCCGGTTACGATCAGGTGGTGGGCTGGAATGCGCAGAACAACAAGATTATTTTTACTTCCATGCGCGATAGCTACAGCCGCTTTAGCCGTTTGTACATGATTAATCCCGACGGCAGCGGGCTGGAGCGATTGATTTTAAACGAGGCTGTGCAGGGCAGCTTTTCGCCGGACGGTCAGAAAATCGCTTACAACAAAGTTTCGCGCGAAAACCGTACCTGGAAACGTTACAAGGGCGGAACGGCGCAGGAAGTTTATGTGTACGATTTTAAAACCAATCAAGAGACTAACGTCAGTAAATTCCGCGGTACCGATCGCATTCCCATGTGGATTGGCCATAAAATATTCTTCAGCTCCGACCGTCAGCGTACGCTGAATGTTTTTTATTATGATACACGGAAAGATACTATTATTCAGGTAACCACGCATAAGGAATTTGACGTGCGCCGTCCCAGCGCCGGCGGCGACAGCATTGTATATGAATTAGGCGGGCAAATCTGGCTGTTGGATACGCACAGCGGCCAAACGCATCAGGTGGCCGTAGAGTTAGGCAGCGACGCGCCGGAAGCGCGCCCTTTCTACAAAAAGGTGGATGAATTTATCAGCGATTTTAATATTTCGCCCTCCGGCAAACGGGCTCTGGTAGTGGCCCGCGGTGAGATTTTTTCCGTTCCCAAAGAACACGGGGCCATTCGTAATTTAACCATGAACAGCGGCTCGCGCGATAAGGACGCCGCCTGGTCGCCGGACGGAAATAGGATCGCTTATATTTCCGATAAGTCCGGTGAATATCAAATTTATGTGCGTAAAGCCGACGGCCGCGGTCAGGCTGAACAGCTTACGAATTTCAAAACCGGCTACCGCCACACACTGCGCTGGTCGCCGGACAGTAAAAAGCTGGCTTTCACCGATCAAACGCTGACCCTTTATGTGCTGGATATTAACAGCAAAAAGCTAACCAAAGCGGATAAGGCTAAATACGAAAACGTTGATGTGTCGGTGGACCTTAAACCCATTTACGATTTTGCCTGGTCGCCGGACAGCCGCTACATTGCCTACTCGAAAATGGATTCCACGCTGGTTAATAAAGTGTACATTTATTCTCTGGAGAAGAACAAAACCCATTGCGTTAGCGAAGGGCTGTTTAATGATTTCCATCCTGTTTTTTCCACAGACGGCGAACATCTCTTTTTTATATCCAACCGCCGTTTCGATCCCACTTACGGCGATTTTGAGTGGGAAATGGTTTACAAAAAGATGGCCGGTATTTACGCCTTAACCCTGCGTAAAAACGGTCCGCCGCTTTTCCCGCTGCAGAGCGATGAAGAGACCAGCAAAGAAGCAACTAAGAAAAAAGAAGAAAAAAGCAAGAATGTCCAGGTTAAAATAGATTTTAACGGATTAGCACAGCGTATCGAAGAGGTGCCGGTCAAGCGCGGCAATTACCGCTATCTGGCGCTTAACGACAATACGCTGTTTTATCTGAATAAAGACGAGGGGGATTTTAACCGCTTCGAATTTCGCTCACATAAACCTATGGATTTATATGCGTTCGATTTAAAAAAGCGCGAACAGAAACTGGTTATCAAGGGCGTCGATGGTTACCGGCTGTCGTTCGACGGTTCGGCAATTGCTTATCGTCAGGGTAAAAAGATCGGCCTGATAAAATCAACGGAACGCGACTCCAAGGGACATAAGTTAAACCTCTCCCAGCTTAAGATGTGGGTTAATCCCCGCTTGGAGTGGCAACAGATTTTCAACGAAGCCTGGCGCATCGAGCGCGATTTTTATTACGAACCGCACATGCACGGGCTGAACTGGCCGGCCATCAAAGCCAAGTATGCTAAAATGCTGAAGCTGGCCTCCTGCCGTCAGGACGTGGGTTTTGTTGTTGGCGAGGTCATCGGCGAGTTGAACACCTCGCATACCTATGTGTACGGCGGCGACCGCCAGCGTAAAGTTAAAGATGTAAATGTGGGCTTATTGGGCGCCGATTATACCGTAGACGCCAAAAGCGGACGTTATCGTTTCAGTAAAATCTATCGCGTACCGGATTGGCTCAGACCGTCTGTTCCACCGCTCTTTGGACCGGATAAAAAGGTGCGGAACAGCGATTATCTGCTACAGGTCAATGGTCAAAACATCACCGCGGACAAAAATATTTACAGTTATTTTTTGGGATTGGCCGGGCGGCAGGTGCAGTTAACGGTAAACAGCCGGCCGACGCTTAAAGGCGCACGGCAGGTGACGGTAGTTCCCACGTATAGCGAATACCGCTTCCGTTACCTGGATTGGATAGAGCATAACCGCAAAGTGGTGGAAGAAAAATCGGGCGGACTGGTAGGCTATATTCATCTGCCGGATACGTACAACGGATCGGCGCGCATCTTTCCCAAATACTACTATTCGCAAACGCAGAAAAAGGGTCTGATAGTGGACGGTCGCTTTAACGGCGGCGGGCTGGACCCGGATATTTTTCTGGAACGGTTAAACAAAAAACCCATGTCCTATTGGACGCGACGCTATTCACATGATTACGCCACGCCGTGGCTGGGTAATAACGCGCATTTAATTTGCCTGACCAATCGGCAGGCCGGTTCCGGCGGCGACGAGCTGCCGTTTCAGTTTCGCAAAAAGGGTATGGGCAAAATTGTCGGTACGCGCAGTTGGGGCGGACTGGTGGGCATTTCCATGTTTTACCCGCTCATCGATCGCGGAGGGCTAACCGCGCCGGATTACCGCATATACGACACAGACGGTAAATGGGTGGTGGAAAACGAAGGCGTGACGCCGGACGTGGAAATTGACAACAACCCCGCAGATATGGCGAAGGGAATCGATACGCAGCTCATGGAAGCCTTGAAAATCGTATTAAAAGAGATTAAGGAACATCCGCGCACCTGGCCGAAGCATCCGCAATTTCCGGTAGATAATTAACTAGGACCTAAATTGAGCGATTTTTAGGTAATTTTGGGATAATGTCAACGGATACCCCCGAAGGGGCCCCTTCGGAGCCGCTTTTCCCACCACGAAGTGGCCCCTTTGGGAAAGGGGCGCCTTCGGTGCCGGTCAAGCCGGGCATGACACTTCATTTAGGATGTCATTCCCACGAAAGTGGGAATCCAGAATATATCATCGTGTGGTTTTATATCCTTTTGGATGCCAAGCCAAGTTGGGAATGACATTTTTAATTTATTTGTTCACAAACTCTGTTTAAATCGTTTCGCTTTGAATATCCCGATGTTAAGGCGTTTTCTTTTGCTTTTTGCGGCTTTTCTTTTTAGGCGCTTTGATAAGCAGCTTTTGGCTTACGCTGTGCCTGTTGTGTTTAATAAACACCTGATATTCGCCGGGCAGTAAATAGAACTTGCCGTTATCCGCAGCTTTGATTTTTTTAGGGCGGTCTTCTTGCTTTACCTTTTTAAGCAGTTTCTTAAAGATTTTTTTGCTGACCGTCAAATCATAGGGGACAAAATTGAGTCCGGCGCTGCTTTGATTGCTGAGCCTGCTTACGGTCAGGCCGTCTTTTTTGATTTTAATTTCGCTGGCGCCGGCTTCTTTGCAATAGAAGGAGACAGACACTTTTGGCGCGTCGTTGAATTTCCAGTCGTAGCCGCGGTTGCCCCAACCGGAACGGTGGGTTACAGGGGGAATTGTAAAAGCGGCCAGCGGCTTCTGTAAGAACTCCTCCGTCAATTGTTCCAGCGCCGACACATCAGCCAAATAGAGCGAGCGGCCGTGCGTTGCTGCCACTATCTTTTTATCGCGCGGATGGATGACCAAATCGTGCACCGGCACAGCGGGCAAACCGCCGTCGCAGGCCATAAACGAACGGCCGCCGTTCAGCGAAACATACAAGCCGCCGTCGCAGCCGACGTATAAAATATTTGCGTTGTGCGGGTCTTCTTTAACCACATTCAACGGTTCCTCGGGCAGGTTCAACTCCAGACGCTGCCAGTGGCGGCCGTAATCGGCGGATTTGTAGAGCAGCGCTTTGAAATCATCTTTACGGTAGCCGTTCAGAGTTACGTACACCGTAGCCGTATCGAAAGCCGAAGCCTGTACGCGACTAACCCAGTAGCCCTGCGGTAAACTGTCGGAAATACGCTGCCAGTGTACGCCGCCGTCGCGGGTAACATATACCAGACCGTCGTCGCTGCCGGTGTAAATCAATCCAAATTGAAGAGGTGATTCATGGATGGTGGTCAGCGTTCCGTAAGGCACGTCGCCCTTTTTGCCGACGCGCGTTAAATCCGGCGAAATCACCGTCCAGTGCTGGCCGCGATCCATGGAGCGGTGCAGCTTTTGCGATCCCAGATACAAAATATCCTGATTGTGCAGGGAAAGATGAATGGGCGTTTGCCAGTTAAAACGCAGCGGCCGTTCGCCCAATTTGTGTTTGGGCGTAATGGCGGTTTCCTTTCCCGATTTCATATCGATGCGATAATAATTGCCAAACTGATAGCCGGTGTAAACAATATTATTGTCGCGCGTATCCACGGCCACCTGCATGCCGTCGCCTCCCATGATGGATTTGTACGGATAGCGCCCGCTGGCCTGCCAGGCAAAATTCGGCTTGTAGGTAGACGGCCCGACCCACACGCCGTTATCCTGCAAGCCGCCGTAAACCTTAAAGGGCTTGGCCATATCCACGGCTACGCTGTAAAACTGTCCCACCGCGGGCATATTGGCCTTAAGCCAGCTCTGTCCTCCGTCGTAGCTGATGTTCACGCCGCCGTCATTGCCGATAATCAGATGCCGTGTGTCGTGGGGATCGATCCAGATAGCGTGCTGATCCACGTGCACGTTTTCCTGATTTAAGCTGGTAAAGGTTTTGCCGCCGTCGTGCGAAGTTACAATGGGCACCCCCATGACATAGATGTGGTCGGAACTGTCCGGCGCCACGCGGATATTGCCAAAATAATAACCGAAGGTGTACACCATTTTATCGAGATAATCCGGATGCGTGCGCCGCCAGGTTGTACCGCTGTCATCGGAACGGTAGACTTCGGCGCCGATGACAGGCGTTTCGAATAATTGGGCGTTGGCGTCTTCCAGATATTCCACCAGCGTGACTGGTTTTATCTTTCTATCTTTGATTAGCTGAAACAACGTATCGGCGTTGAATTCCATGGGGAAGTGGTAGCGATCCAAAAAATCATTGATATCATCGGCCTTTAATTTGAGGAAGTCTTTGGCCGTCATGCTGCGCAGCCTGTCTTTGGTTAAACCGGGCTGTTCTTCTTTAGGGCGGTGATTCTGGTTGTCCAGCAAAGCGTAAACGATTTGCGGATTAACCGGACTAACAGCCAGCCCGATGCGTCCCACACCGGCATCCGCAGGAAAACCGCTGCCGGTCGTGCTGATACGCTGCCAATGTTCGCCGCCGTCCGTGCTTTTGTAAATGCCGGAAGCGGGGCCGCCCTCTTTAAAATTCCAGGCGCACCGCGAGCGCTCCCACATGGCGGCATATAAAACTTGCGGGTTCAGCGGATCGATGGCCAGATCAACCGCCCCGGTGCTGTCGTTCACAAACAAGGTTCGACGCCAGGTTTTGCCGCCGTCGGTTGATTTGAACACGCCGCGCTGGGGATTTTCCGTATACAGATGGCCCAGCGCCGCCACCCAAACGATGTCCGGATTTTGCGGATGGATTACAATGCGTCCGATATGGTGGCTTTGCGGCAGGCCCATGAACTGCCATGTCTGGCCGCCGTCAACGCTTTTATAGACGCCGCGGCCGGCGTACGAAGAGCGGCTGGAATTGTTCTCTCCGGCGCCCAGCCAAATGGTTCCGTCGTGTTTCCAGTCCACGGCAATATCGCCGATGGTCTGGTCAAACAGCGGCCGGAAGGTTACGCCGTTGTTGTCCGTATACCACAATCCGCCGGAGGCGTAGGCCACATAAAAATGCGTGGGGTCTTGCGGATCGGCGTCAATATCCACCACCCGTCCGCTCATCACTGTGGGGCCGATGGATTGAAATGGCAGATTTTTGATCAGTGATTTTTCTATTAATTGCTGCCGTTTGGCGCCGGGGGCGGCCGTTACGGAGGAAACAGAAAATAGGAGTAAAGTAAACAGTATGTAAGGTAAAAAAGAGATTCGCTTCATGAGTATCCTTTTATCTTATGTTTCAGAGTCAATCATTGTTGTCCAAAATAAATTTGAAACGGGAGTTTCCTCTTGAGTTAATTGACCTTAAAAATTAAAATTTGCTGAAAAGCTCATCTTTTTAACCCGCTTTCCCTCCCTAAGAATTAGGGAGGGAGGCGGCTTCCACGAAAGTGGCCGCTTTCGCGGTAGCCGAGGGAGGGTCAATGCTTATAAAATTAAAACACAACCCAAACTCCAATTTTGGACAAGTATGAGAGTCAATTTATTCCCGTAACAGGATAATATCAAAGAAAAGTTATATTAATCATTTCTTAATTAAATGTTGAATTTTAAGTATTGAATTTTGAATTAAATGGTGGAAACGGAGGGATCGGCGTTCGGTTTTTTAATTAAAAATTTTTTTTTGATATCCGTTAAGCGTTTTGCAAAAAATACCCCAAAACGCTTTCACGCTGAACGCTTACACTTTTTTAGCGCTTTACTATTTTCAGTTTCCTCTTTGCTTAGTACTTTCTACCTGATACATGATATCATGTCCGTTTTCGGCTTTCAACAGAAAAGTTGCTACCTGTTAACTGATTCCTATTTGCTCTTTCCCAATTTTCGATTCCGATGCGGGAAGAAAATCGCCTAATATTTAGTTATGCACCCTAAAGAGGGCTTGTAACTTGCCTGTTGTTTGCGCATCAAACAGGCAATGTTAAAAATTTTATTTAAATGGAAACCGGTTTATAAATCGCTTAAATTATTCCTTTCCGATTTACAGCGAAAGGCTAAATTAAAAGGAGTAACACATGTCAGAAGCAAAACACTATAAAGTTGTCATCGTCGGTTCGGGACCGGCCGGTTTAACGGCCGCCATCTACACGGCGCGCGCCGGTTTGCAACCGCTGATTTTAGAAGGACACCAGCCCGGCGGACAGTTGACCATCACCACCGAAGTGGAAAATTTCCCGGGATTTCCTCAGGGTATTACGGGACCTCAGTTGATGCAGGATATGCGCGAGCAGGCTACGCGTTTCGGCTCCGAAGCCAAATTTGAAACCGCCACCAAAGTGGACACTACGGTGAAGCCTTTTTTAATCGAAGGCGAAGGCAACACCTACACGGCCGACGCTTTGATTATCGCCACCGGCGCCTCTGCCCGTTTGTTGGGACTGGAATCGGAGCTGCATTTGATGGGCAAAGGCATTTCGGCCTGCGCCACCTGTGACGGGTTCTTTTACAAAGATAAAGAAATTATCGTGGTCGGCGGCGGCGATTCGGCCATGGAAGAAGCCACCTTTTTAACCAAGTTTGCCAGCAAGGTAACCATTGTGCACCGCCGCGACGCCTTCCGGGCATCTAAAATTATGATTCAGAAAGCTAAAGAAAATCCCAAGATCGAATTTGCCCTTAACAAGGTGGTTGACGAGATTTTAGGCGACGAGTTTGTAACCGGTGTGCGGCTGAAGGATACGAAAACCGGCGAAACGACAGAGATGAAGATAGACGGCGTGTTCATGGCTATCGGCCATAAGCCCAATACGGAAATCTTTAAAGGCCAAATCGATATGGACGAACAGGGCTACATCAACACCGTGCCCGGTAGCAGCAAAACCAATGTGGCCGGCGTGTTTGCCTGCGGCGACGTGCAGGATAAAATTTACCGTCAGGCCATCACGGCCGCCGGTTCCGGTTGTATGGCCGCGCTGGACGCCGAACATTTTTTGGATGAACAATAAAACTCTGGTGTGGCAGGTATTTCAATTAAAAAAGGCTGGGTCTGGACAGATCAGCCTTTTTTTGTTTTTTTCATAAAAAGTGCTTATTCCAACCTTTACTAAACTTTTGAGGTTTAGTAAAGATAATCTATTCTTAAATTTCCATTTAACCCGAAACGGCCTTTCCCCCCCTCACCTATCTATTAACATTTTTAGAAATGCGTCGCAGAACAAGGCAACAGACAACTGCCCAGAGAGAAACCTTGCGAATAGAATCACACACAAAATAAATGTTAAAAATAAGTGAAAAAATGGATCTTTTTGTTTAATTTACATTTCTGTACGGGCAGAGAAACAGTTCATGGTTCCGAATCAAAATGCAATTAAGATAAACCTGACGGCTTACGAGCTTTTTTTATATAACGGCATACCAATAAACAAAAATCCGAAAGGAGCACCTATGCGCCGATTAATTTTTACTCTGTTTATGTTAAGCGCTTTCCTGTGGCAGCTTGCCGCCGCGCAGGAAGCCCATCTGATGCGTTTTGCCGATGTGTCGGCTAATAACATCGTGTTTACCTACGAAAACGACCTGTGGCTGGCGCCGCTGAAGGGCGGCAAAGCCAAACGCATTACCCGTTCCGACGGCCGGGAGATCTTCGCCAAGTTTAGTCCCGACGGTAAAAAACTGGCCTTTACCGGCGCCTATGACGGCAATTACGATGTCTATATCATGGATGTGGACGGCAGCGAACCGCAGCGCCTGACCTACCACCCGGCCAGCGATTTGGTGCTGGACTGGTTCCCGGACGGCAAATATATTCTGTTCCGCTCGCGCCGCGAATGGCCTTACCGCGCGGATAAGGTGTACAAAGTTCCGGTGAACGGCGGCGTGCCGGAAAGGCTGCCTGTGGACCGCGCCGGATTATCTTCGCTTTCGCCCGACGGCAAATCCATTGCTTACAACCGTGTCTCCCGTGAATCCCGTCATTGGAAGCGCCACCAGGGCGGCACGGCGCAGGATATCTGGGTAGGCAGTTTTGCCAAAAAAGATTATCACAAAATCACTACGTTTATCGGCACCGACAACTTCCCCATGTGGGACGACGCCAACCATATCTATTTTACATCCGACAGTTTAGACGGCACCATGAATATTTATCAGTACGATTTGTCCACGGGTACATTTAAACGCATGACCTTTTACACGGATTATGACGTTAAGTATCCGTCCATTGGCGATCATAAAATTATCTACCAATACGCGGCGCAGCTCTATGTGCTTGATTTACAAACGGGCGCCAAGCCCTACAAAGTGCCCATCACCATTCCCAGCGACGAGGTGCTAACGCGCAGCGCCTTTATCGACAACAGCCGCTTTGTGGGCAATTTCGGTCTGTCGCCCAAGGGTAAGCGGGCCGTGCTGGACATTCGCGGCGAAATCATCAATCTGCCCACTGAGGAAGGCGTGTCTTACAATCTGTCGCGTAATTCGGCCTCGCGCGAAAAAGACCCGGCCTGGTCGCCTGACGGTAAAAAGGTAGCCTTCTTTTCCGATAAAACCGGCGAGGAAGAATTATATGTGGCGGACGCCGACGGCCGCAGCCCGTGGAAGCAAATTACCAAAGGCAATAAAGGATTCCGTATGAATCCGGTCTGGTCGCCGAACAGCAAGTACATTATTTTTCACGATAAATTTATGCGTCTGAATTTAGTGGATATGAAGACCGGCAAGCTCAGCGTAATCGCCCGGGGCGATTACGACGACGCCTGGGAACGCTGGGGCATTCAGGATTACTGCTGGTCGCCGGACAGCAAATGGATTGCTTACACTAAAATGATGCAGTCCATGTACGAATCCATTTTTCTGTACTCCATGGAAAACGGCAAAACCTATCAGGTTACCAGTGATTTCACCGAGGATTGGAGTCCGTCTTTCAGTAAAGACGGTACATATCTTTATTTTCTCTCCAACCGTACCTTTAAGCCGATCATGGGCTTTGTGGATCAGAACCATATTTTTCTGGAAATGGGCAAGCCCTATCTGTTATTGTTAAAAGAAGGCGATACCTCGCCCTTCCTGCCTAAAAACGACGCCGATGATCAGCCGGAAAAGAAAAAGGATGATCGCAGCAAAAAGGTGCTGATTACCACTAAAAATTTTGAAGAGCGCATCATCGAAGCACCGGTGAAAAACGGCAATCTGTTCCGTCTGAAGGCGGTAGACGGCGGTTTTATCTTTCTGAAAAAAACGGAAAACGAATTTCTTAAATACCAGACCGTCACCGACGCCAACAGCGGCACCAATCTGGATTTGTACAAATTCGATCTTAAAAAGGCCAAAGATAAAAAACTGATCAGCGGCATTAGCCAGTATCATCTGTCGGCCGACGGCAAGCGTCTGATTTACAAAGCGGGACGCAAATACGGCGTAGTGGATTTAGGCAAGGCCAACGTGGGCGACGGCTTGCTCTCTCTGAACGACGCGCCCATTAAGATCGACAAAAAAGAAGAATTCATGCAGATTTTCAACGAAGCCTGGCGCGTAGAGCGCGATTGGTTCTACGATAAAAACATGCACGGCCTGAACTGGAAAAAAACGGGTGACATGTACCGGCAGTTCGTTAAATACTGCGGATCACGCGACGACGTGAATTATTTAATAGGTGAGATGATCGCCGAGTTGAACGCCGGCCACACCTACATTTACGGCGGCGATATGGCCAAGGGGCCGCACGTTTCCATCGGTTTGTTGGGGGCGGATTTTAGAACAGCGCCCAACAGCTACCCGCAAATTACGCATATCGTCCCATCGCAGCGTCGTTATCATCCCGTGGTTTCTCCTTTTGACCAGCCGGGCTGTCCTATCCATGAAGGCGATTATATTTTAGCCGTGGACGGCGCGCCCATTGAAAAGGGCGGCAACATTTACAAATATCTGCAAAAGAAAGCCGGCAAAACGGTGGAACTGACCTACAATTCCAAGCCCACCATGAAAGGCGCCAAGACCTGGCTGGTTAAAACGTTGCGCTCGGAAAGAAGCCTGCGTTACTACGAATGGACGCGCAATAATTGGAATTATGTGGATAAAATAAGCAATCATAGCATCGGTTATGTGCATCTGCCCGATATGATGCAGGGCGGTCTGATCGAATTTGCCAAAGGCTTTTATCCGCAATATTTTAAGGACGGTATGATTATCGACGCCCGCTACAACGGCGGCGGATTTACCAGCAAACAGATTCACGACCGGCTGGAACGCACCATCAATACCATGATGCAGCCGCGCGAAGGCAAGCCCACGCCGGTGCCGGAACGCACTTTTGGCGGCTATCTGGTGCTGATCATTAACCGCGACACCGGCTCCGACGGCGAAATTTTTTCCGATGCCTGGAAGGAACGCCGGCTTGGCCCCGTTATCGGACAACGTACCTGGGGCGGCGCCGTGGGCATTGAGGCGCATGAATCGTTGATCGACGGCGCTACGGTAACGCCGCCGCAATTCGGCGAATACAACCGTCAGGGTCACTGGATTATCGAGGGGCATGGCGTGGATCCCGATATTATTGTGATCAATATGCCCAAAGATGTGCTGGCAGGCAAAGACGCTCAACTCGACCGCGCCATTGCCGAGATGAAAAAGCTGATCAAAACGCCGAAAACGCATTTTATCCGCCCGGTTTATCCCGACAAAAGCAAACCGGCGTTAAAGTAAGAAATGAGAAAATAATAAAAAGGACCAATGTAAAAAAGGTTGCGGAGTTATTCTTTGCAACCTTTTTTATTTCTTAAAAAAGCGCAGGGTAACCGTTATGGGTCATTTCCGTACCGCCCGGTTGTAAAAAATACAGAAAACCGTGAGTTCACTTCTAATTTACCTGGATGCCCAATCAAGTTGGGCATGACAGAGGGATTGGAATGTCATTTCCGCGCAAGCGGAAATCCAGTTCAAGTGATAGGGGGATTGCCACAGAACGGAACCAAACAATCCCCCCTTGGGGGACAGCGCCGCTTCCGTGGCGCAGGGGGGTGCTTCCCTAATTCAGCATCTTTTTTGGGGAAGCCCGGTCAACTGGGGCATGATATACAGATTATACCGATCAGTAAATGGCTTACCCTGAAGGGGCGCCTGTGGCGCAAATAAGGTAATCGGTATCATCCCGATAAAATCGGGCAGAGTTAAAACTCCAGCTCAAAACTCTGTCCGTACTGCGGCACCTCCACATTCCAGTGCAGCATTTCCTTAATTTTTTGCGCCAACGCAGCGGAAGCCTCGGGTTCGCCGTGGACGATAAAGGTCTTTTTGGGTTTTTTGTTAAAGCCCATCAGCCAGGCTAAAATTTCCCGGTAATCGCCGTGCCCGGAAAAGCCCGAAATGCTTTCGATACGCGCCCGTACCGGCACCTGGGCGCCGTGGATTTTTACTTCCGGTTTGCCGTCTAAAATGGCCCGGCCGCGCGTTCCCTGGGCCTGATAGCCGATAAACAGCACTGTATTACGGGCGTCAGGCAGGCGGTAGGCCAGATGGTGCAGGATGCGTCCGCCGGTCACCATTCCGCTGGCCGAAATAATGATCGCTTTCTCGGCCACGCTGTTGATTTTTTTGGATTCTTCCACCGTGCGGCAAATATGCAGGTTTTTAGGACGGAAAATATCCTCGCCGGCCAGCTTCTTTTTACGCGCCGTTAAATTCAGATCGTTAATGTGTTTTTCAAATATCTTTGTAGCGGAAATAGCCATGGGCGAATCCACATAGACAGGCAGTTCGGGAATCCTTTTGTCCTGTTCCATTTCGCGGATGGCGTACAGCAAGGTTTGCGTGCGTCCCACGGAAAATGAAGGAATAACCAGTACACCGCGCCGTTTAGTGCTTTCGATAATGATTTCAGCCAGCTCTTCATCGGGTGCAAATTCTTCGTCGTGCAGGCGGTTGCCGTAAGTGGATTCCAAAACCAAGTAATCCACATTGTACACCTGTACCGGCTCACGCAGCACCGGGCGATCGGGACGACCGAAATCGCCGCTAAATAAAATCTTTTTGCTGTCGGCATTGTTTTCGCGTTTAAAATCGATAAAAGAAGAGCCTAAAATGTGGCCGGCGTCTTTAAACTTTATACGCACGTTTTCATTCAGATAAAAATTGTAACCGTAATGAAGGGGTTTGAAAAATTTCATGGCGTATTCGGCGTCTTTTACCGTGTACAACGGCAGCGCCGGCGAATGTTTGGAATACCCGCGTTTATTGGCCCAGCGGGCGTCCTCTTCCTGCAGATGGGCGCTGTCGTGCAGCATCACTTCGCACAAATCGCGCGTGGCGTGCGTGGAATGAATTTCGCCGTTGAAGCCTCCGCGGCAAAAACGGGGCAGGTAACCGGTGTGGTCGATATGGGCATGAGTCAGAAACACGCGGCGGATTTCGGCCGGGTCTACCGGAAACGGTTCCCAGTTGCGCAGCCGGTCAGCTTTGGGTCCCTGAAACATACCGCAGTCAATCAAATATTTAGCCGCATCAATTTCCAGTAAAAAACGGGAGCCGGTTACCGTACCGACCGCTCCCCAAAAAGTAAGCTTAGCCATGAAATTCTCCCAAAATAACTGATTCATAAAAGTATGCGAAGCAGCCATTAGAATCAAATGATTATTGTATCTAAAATCATGCATGTCCAAAATAATTAGTTCTAAAATTAAATTTAGGCAGCTGTCCGGCGGGGGAAATCCGGAAGAGTTTTCAACTGGTACCGGGAGCATTATTCATGGCCGCAGAATGCACAGAGAACACGGAGGAAAGTACGGAACGGTTTTTTCTTTTTTAATCGACTAATTTCCCTGCGGGCGGCTAACAAAATTGATTCGGAAAGAAAAAAGTAATTCCCTCCGCGGGTCCTGTGCTCTCTCTGGTCTTTAAAAGATAGCCGTAAAAAAAATACGAACTATGTCAGCGAGGCGGCGCCAAAGGCATCTCTTTCCAAAAGGGAGCACTTCGTGGTGGGAAAATCCCGTTTTCGGGGGCATCACATACCGGACTGCAAAAAGAAGGCCGTGCTTCAGCGCGTTAACGCAGGATTATGTAAAATGTAACCGTGGGCGTCCATGCGGTATTTGTCTTTAAGCTGCAAGGTGTCGGCCGGCAGCAGGGTCATAAAACCAAAGCGGGCGCGCAGCTCATCGATGGCCGCGTTCAGGGCTTCGTGGCGGGACTGTTCATTAAATAAGAAACCCTGTTGATTTAGCGGAACGATATGGTTTACGGAAATTCCCACATGGCGGATACGAATACGGCGTAAGCGGATTTCTTCAAAAAGACGGCGGGCGGCGGAGAACAATTCCGCGCTGTCCTGCGTGGCAAAAAAAAGGCTGCGGCTGGCGGTGTGCCGTTTAAAATCGGCGTAACCGATTTTTACGGCCACGGTGCGGCACAGCAAGCGTTGTTCGCGCAAGGTTTTACCGATGCGTTCGGTCAGGTACTGCAAAATACTCAGCACGGCAGAAACATCGGCCGTATCCTCTTCAAAACTGGTTTCGCGGCTGATCTGCCGGGGGATGATGCGCGGTTTTACCTCGCGGGGGTCGATGCCGTTGGCGTATTGCCAGATGTGCAGGCCGTTTTTGCCGAACAGTTGTTCCACGGTTAGCGAGGGTAGGCCGGCCAACTGCCCTACTTTAAAGATACGTAAATCCGTCAGGCGTTCTTTGGCGATTCGCCCCACTCCCGGCAGCACATCCACCGGCAGTCCGGCTAAGAAACGTTTTTCTTCTCCGGGAGGAACGTAAACGATCCCGGCCGGTTTATTCACTCCGGAGGCGATGCGGGCAACGACTTTACCCGAACCGATGCCCACGGAAAGCCCCACGCCGGTGCGTTGTTTGACCTCTTGCGTAATGGCGCGCGCCATCCACTCCGGAGACGAAAAGAGATGGGCGCTGCCGCTCACATCCAGATAGGCGTCGTCCAGCGAAGTAAACTCCACCAGCGGCGTGTATTTTAAATACACTTCCTGAAACACCTGCGATACGGCGCGGTAATGTTCGTAATCGCCTTTCAAAAAAACGGCCTGCGGGCAAACGGCCTTGGCCTTAAACAGCGGCATGCCGGTACGCACGCCGCTGGCGCGCGCCTCGTAACTGGCCGTGTGCACCACGCCGCGCTGGTCTTCTTTGCCGCCGACCACCACCGGCCGGCCGCGCAGCAGCGGATTAAAACCCTGTTCCACCGAGGCAAAAAAGGCGTCGGCGTCGATGTGCATGATGATTTTTTGCATTACATATTAAATTTGTTGTACAACAATTTATAAATTCCAAGATTCAAATCTCAAATGAATCGCCATTTCAAAAATTCAAACTTCATCGATTTCTGCGTTTTATGTTTGGCCGATGCTATTTATTGGTAATTTTTGTTTTGTCTTTTGTGATTTCTTAACTCGAAACATTGATCAATTCGTTGACGCTGTCCTTACCCATCCAAACACACACGGGCCACCTGCCAGTCAAAATCGGCGCTGTTGAACAGCAGTTCAAAATAATCGGAACTGTCGGAAATGACGGAGTAGTGATGCTGGCGGGTATAGCCCTGATGGCTCACCCAATGGCCGTTAAGCTGTTTTACCTTGTACACGCGTCCGTTCCATTTAAAACGCAGCGGCCGTAGTTGTCCGTCCCTGAAATGGCTGATTACTTCGATGGGTTCGAATATATCTTCGAAGGTCATGGCGTTCTCCGCAACGAATCCGAATTGTTGTAAAGGGTTACGTTAGTACACCAAATATATAGGCAAAAATCCTTTGATGCAAGATTTAAATAGAAGAAAAATTATAATTCGCGAATAACAGAAACGACTTTGCCTAATAGTTCAAAGCCGGGAGTTTGAGAATCGAAGATGAGCGGCGCGGTAACGGTATCGGCGGTTTCCAGGCGGATGAAATTTCCCTTAAAGAAGGCTTTGCGGATATATACTTTATCGCCCAGTTTAACAGCGCAGATATCTCCTCCGGAGACCTTTTGCTTAAGATCGATGGTTAAATAATCGCCTTCAAAAATACCTTCAGCGGAAAGCCCGTCGTCCGTGGTGCGTACGGTGATATAGCGCGTCTGACTGACGCGGAAGTTGCGAATCAGTTCGCCTAATGAGTAATTACCGGCGTCGCCCCAATCCGCCTCCACATGCACCTCACCGATGAGCGGGATGTTGTAAAAATCGGGATTGGACGGCGGAGTATTTTCAAAAAGAGAAGACGTTTTTTTGCTTTTTTTCATATCGAATAACACCACAAGCGCTTTTGATTACGAAAAATCGGCTTAATGAATCTCCCGAATTAGTCCCACTACTTTACCTTGAATGGACCATTCGCCTTGCGGATGGATGTCGTCATAGGCAGGATTTTCGGCCTTAAGATAGGGCTGTCCCTGCTGGACCATTAACCGTTTTACGGTTACTTCGTCATTAATCAATGCTACAACGATTTCCTTGTTGTTAGCCACGTTGGTGGAATTGACGACCACTAAATCGTCCTCGTAAATACCGGCGTTGACCATGCTGTCGCCGCGGACTTTAAGAGCAAAATAGCGGCCTTCGGATTTAATCAGCGCCCGGGGGATGGAAACGTAGCGTTCCACGTTTTCCTGCGCCAAAATCGGAAAGCCGGCGGCTACGCGCCCGATAAGCGGAATGGTCACTTCGTTTTTATTGGCCGGGGCATATTCATCGGAAATGATGCGCAGGCCGCGCGCCGAAGAGTCCTTTTCCAGATAGCCCTTACTGACCAGCGCGTCGATATGTTTGAGGATGGCGAATTTGGAACGAATATTCATTTTATTGGCCAGTTCCTGATAGGAAGGCGGATAGCCTTTTTCCTCAATGTTGCGGGCAATGAGCTGCAAAAGTTCTTTTTGCCTTTTGGTGAGTGCTTTCATTGTAGCTCCTTTAAATGTACCAGAGTACACCAATAATAAAAAAAAGGTATACAAATGTCAAGTATAAACAAAATATTACTACAGAGACAAGTTTTTTAACGCGGCCAGAACATTTCCACATCCTGTTGCAAACAGCTAACCTCGATGGGCGTTTGTCCCATCACCTCGCCGTCGGGCGTTAACACTTTAAGCGGTTCGGTTTCGATACGCAACGATTGCGTCTTGAACACCTCCACGCCGTCTTTATTTACATGCGTGCCGTCAAAAATGGTGGGAAATATCTTTAAAATGCCCAGACGCGACTTTTTGTTGAGCAGTGTTGTGTCTAGCAGTCCGTCGTCCAATTCGGCCTCCGGCGCCATCAGGAAGCTGGTGCCGGTATAACGCGTGTTGGAAATTTCTACAAAGATGTTTTCCCGCTCCAGCGTTTGACCGTCGATTTCCAGTTTTAAACGGTGCGTCTTAAGGAAGGCAAGCTGATAAAACACGCCTAAGGTGTAAGCCGTGTTGCCGAATATTTTAAGGCTGTGGGCGGTGTTGCTGACATCGGCGACAAATCCCAGCCCTAAAATGTTCAAAAAATAAAAATTCTGCCCGGCCATTTTAAAGCGCCCCACATCGATTTTACGTCGTTGATTGGCAGCGATGATGGCGATGGCTTTTTGCCAGTCGTTGGAGCGCAGATCAAGATCGCGGGCGAAGGCGTTGCCGGTGCCGGTGGGCAGAACGCCTAAAGGAGGGCGTTTTGGGGACGGATTAGCATAGTATCCGTTTACAACTTCAAACAAGGTGCCGTCGCCGCCGGCTGCTACAATGCCGTCGTATCGATTAAAATCGGCTTTTGTTGCTAACTCGCGGGCGTGTCCCGGCGCTTTGGTGGTTGCTGTTTCAATATCAATCAGGTGATCATTGAATAAGCGCTCGACTTCCGGCAATAATTTAGCCGCCCGGCCATTAGCGGCATGGGGATTAAAAATAAGCAGGAGTTTCATCCTTATTCCTTTACTGTTAGCGTTTTACCGGGTACGGGGAATTTGAAAGGATTTTTAACTTTACCGGTTTTGCCGTTGCGGTAGTGTACGGTTAGCGTTGGTTTTTGCAGAGCGGCATAAATACTATCCGGCGAAATTTTTCCGGTTACATAGTAGATGCGTGCATAAGGTTTATCTGTATAGACTGTTTGAAAACGCACCACATTATCATCCGTGGATAAGTGGCTGACCAGCATCTGTAAGCTCCGGCGGAACCGGGGGCTAGCCGCTTGGGGCATGGGCAGCTCGTACACAGCCAGTTCTTCCGGTTTGTACGACTTGTAATGGTTAAAGGCCATATTATACGGCGCGAACATCCTCGATATAAAATCCTTAACCGGCAATACGCCAAGAGAATCATCCATAGAGTTAACTTTAAAATTTACTCCCACCGTATGAGCTTTCCCCCGGCTGACATAAGTAAGTTCTGGCTGCTCAACGGCTCTTTTAATATCTGCCGGCGAAACCTTAGCGGAATCAAAATATATCTGGGCTAATACCGGTTCACCGAATTCCGTGCTGAATCCCCAGATACCATCGGTTTGCTTCAGTAACTGGGTTAAGTAAAAATTATCGTATGAATCAAATAATTTATCGATTTTCATTCTGATAGTGGCTACGCCCGGAGCGTTTTTCGGCGGTTTCCTCAATAAAGTACGCGCCGGACTGAATATCTTTTGTTTCAGCATTCGGGCGTTTAGCATGGTAGAATCATATAAAATTTTCACCGTATGAGACTTCACATAGGTTTCCACACCCAACACACCTTTTACGCGGCGCATTTGGCTGGCAAAGGACATGGAGCTGCCGTAGCACTTTACATTTTTTAATCCCGACTGTGAAAACACCGCCGCTTTGGCCAGTTTGTTTTCCTTACCCCAGCGCAGATTAATGGTTGGTAATTCGATTGTAGTGGCCAGATACAGTCCGACTGCAATCAACAGGACTGTGGCAGCCGCCGGCATCCAGGGCATATTGCGCTTGTTAATAGTGAGCGTATCATTTATCGGGCAGGCAGTTAAGCACTCACCGCAAAGATGACAGTCGATATGCTCTACGGTTTTTACCGTGGCAATATCCAGGCCCATTGGGCAAGACAAATCGCAGAAGCCGCAATCGGTACATTTTTGTTCGTTACGTGTAATTTTGAACGCCGGAAAAATCCAGCCTTTTAAGCGCCATGATTCTAAGATAAATCCCAATACAGAAATAACGGCCGCCGGCCATATCCAGCTCAGTTCCACACCAAACCAGCGTAAAAGAAAATAAATTCCAACTACGCCGGCAACCATAACGCCGTTGGAAAAAATATTGGACAGGGCGCCTAAGGGGCAAAGATATTTGCACCAAAACTGGCGAATAAAGATCGAGCCCACAATGGTAAGTAGCAGTGCAGGCAGTGCAAACCACAAATAAACGTCATGGCCAAAGCCGGTAAATACTGCGTAAAAAGGATCATATTCTTTGCAAAACAGTTCGCTGGAAGTTACCGTGAAATAAAAGGTTGCAAACAAAAGAGCATATTTTAAAATACGCAGCAGCTTATCGCTCAAGCCGTTTAACGTAATCAGTACCTTGAAACGGGCGCCTAATTTAGCCAGCCATTCGGTTACCGTTCCAATCGGACAAATAAAACTGCAAAATAATTTGCTGAAGATTAAAATACCCGCAGCCATCAGGACGCCCATAAAAATCTGTGTTTCGGCCATGCTGCAGGCTAAAGAATTATTCACAAAAAAACTGGTAAAGGCTTGTAAGCCTCCAAACGGGCAGTAGGCTTCAAAGTCGGCAATATAATTAGGCTCGACAAACAAACGGACTACCATATATCCCAGCAGAAGTAAAATGATCCATTGCAGAGATTTCCGCGAAAGATTTTTCAGTCTTTTATTTTTAATCATTGCTAAACTTCCTGTTTTTTTAAACATCCGTGTTTTCATAGATTAAAATGGCAATAAAACCATATAAACCGGTGATCAATATAATCAATAAATCGGGCCAGTATTTTAGGATATGTTTTTCACGCCGCTTTAGAATAAACAGCGTTATTAGCGCCAAAACCACGCTTAAAATAAGCGCCTGAAAATGATAAGAAGAAAAGTACAAATTGAGATAGTAGTGTTTCGAGGTACGCAAATTTATACTAAAGGGGAAAAGATAATTTGCGATGATTCCGGCAGAGGTTTGGTCGACTGTTTGCCAGCGCTCCTCATGTGTTTTTCTTAGTTCATAGCGACGATTCATCAAATACGCTTTTGAAAAACCGCTTCCGCGAATGGTGAGCAGGCGATATAACATAGTGCCGCTGAACATTACCGTGTGCTGTTCGGGAATGTAATTGTTAACCGGAAGTTTTTGGAAGCGGTAATGGTCGTGCAGCAGGAGATAGATTTCATTTTTTTTGGAAATAATCAGCGCATAATATTCCTGCAATTCCCGTTCGCTTATGTATATCCATTTGATTTGCAGACCGGGCGGAAGGGGAATATTTTTACAATAGGGCTTTCCATGCACTTTTTTAATATGGAATAACTGATGATGCGCATCCACAACCAAATAGCCCTCATCGATGGCCTTACGTGTGGTAGGATTACCGAAGATCATCGTAGCCGGGAAGACAAATCTTTCCTTTTTCAGCACAGCGGTATAACGGATGCTTTCCTGTTCGTCAACGGTATTTGTCCGGGCATTGATGAATTCCATACGGTTTTTAATCCTGAAAAAAGTATTAGGCAGCGTTAAGCGCAAACGCGGTGGTTTGGTTTCTAACAGGGGATAAATGCCCATAGTCGGCCGCTCAAAATCTTTTGGTCGTATTCGTTCTATGATATTGTTCTTATAGACATTCTGCAAATCGATTTTAACGCCGGCAATGGAATCCGGCATGCGTCCTCTTGATGCGAGAATGCGATAATTTAACAGAGGAATAAGCGTATCCGCGCTGGAGCGATTGAATTTGCGGCCTTGATGGTCAATATAAAAATAGGAATTTTGTATAAATTGGCCGATTAGAAAATCATCGGTAACCGGGCTATAGTAAATGCGCGGTGGAATGATTCTTGGCTCGGTTGCCGTCCAATAGTAATACGGCAGATAAATTGAAGCAATAAAAATTACCATCAGGATCAGGGAAAGGCGGCCGATTTTAATGATCATCGCATGACTCCTTTCCTATAGCGGTAACCTGTATACAACACGGGCAATAACCAAAGAAATGCCAGTAGAATGAACCAGGGAATGGAAACGGCATATAAATTGTAATCATAATTATAGAGATAGATATCAACAAAAGTGAGGCTGAATAAAATCAAAAAGATGCGCTTCAGCCAAATCGGTTCTACAAAAATGACGGCCACTGCCCAATAGACTACAAAACCGGCAATAAACCAGACGGGAATAGTTTTAAAAACGCTTTGTAATACTTCTATGGGCATAAACGATAAAACAATAACCGAGAGTATGATAACGACCCCTAAAAAAATTATTAGTAAAACCAATGAGCCGAAGAATAACATGGAAAGTAAAATGGCGTTTTCGGCTAACGGCAGATGCAGCGTCAGCTTGAGCCGGTTGGAATTTATTTCCGGTCCGAATTGTGTAATACCCACCACCAGACCGGTTAATGCGGGGAGGTATGTTAAATCCGCATAGAATATCGCCCGCAAAAAGATAATCGAATACCAGTACTGATTGGCGTTCATAAAGCGGATGCTGTAAGAGATATCCATAGCAATTTTAATCAAGGTTAAAATAAAAAGTGCCAGCATTATCAGTGCAGACCAACGTATTTTAAGCCATTCTTTGTAAAAAAGCGCCTTTATCATGGCTACTCCTAATATTTTCCAGTAAGCCCAATGAACGCATCTTCCAGCGTCATCTGTGTTTGATGTAAGTTTTTAAACTTTATATTTTGCTTTTGCAAATGGTTCTGTACTTCCTGAAGCGGTTTAAAAGAATAGACCGTGCCTTTTTTACGCATAATTTCGTAATTAACAATTACGTCATTCTTTTGTATTTTAACCGCAGCGGAAGATTCCATCTCAAAATCATACTGTTTGAACGATTCGCGGAAGTCCTTTACAGAAGAAGAAAGCAATACGCCGCGGTAATCGAGCACGACTATATCTTCCACAAAATTTTCCAAATCCTGAATAATGTGCGAAGTGATAAAAATAGTCTTGTTTTCAGCATGGGCATACTCGTCCAGATAATCTAAAAACAAGCGGCGATAACCGGCATCCAATCCCATGGAATAGTCGTCAAGGACAAGCAAGTCCGGATTCTGTGCCAATATTAATCCCAAAGCCACCTGAGAGCGCTGGCCGCAGGACATGGTGGAAATCTTTTGTTCCGGCAACACTTCCAATTTTTCCATCAGATCATAATAGGCCTCTTTGCGCCAGTTTGGGAAGAAGGAGGCGTAAAACTTTTCGATTTGCGTGATATTCATAAAACTGTATTGAATATGTCCTTCCATTAAAAAGCCGATGCGCGCTTTTGTTTTGGGCGGTAAGTTTTGCGAATCGTCGCCAAAGATCAAGCACTGCCCGGATTTGGGCTTTAAATAACCGTTAAGAATGTTTATGGTGGTAGTTTTACCGGTGCCGTTTTTTCCTAACAGACCGAAGATACTTCCTTTTTTGATTTTGAAACTCATGTTTTCATAAATCAGGCGTTTGCCGTAATAATGGGTCAGATTATTACATTCCACAACATATTCCATAGAATGCGTACCCCAGCTAAAAGTGTTAAAAGGTTATTGAAAAAGAGTGAATTGCAATTCGTTTAATACAAAAATAGATTGCCAAAAGGTAAAAAGCGCCGCCTCACGGCGGCGCCGATTAATAGCATACCTCGGCGAGGGACTATTTCACCAATAGCATCTTTTTAACCGCCTTAAAAGAGCCGCTTTTCAATTCGTAAAAATAAACGCCTGAGGCCAAATGACTGGCATTCCAGTGTACCTCAACCTGACCGGCTTTCACGCGCTTGTCGATCAAAGTGGCAATTTTTTGTCCGGTTATTGAATAGATAGTCAGAGTGGTTTTACCCGCCTTTTCCAGCGCAAACTTGATAGTTGTGCTGGGGTTAAATGGATTGGGGTAATTTTGACTAAGAGTGTAGCTGGTAACCACGGAATTGTGGCGTTCACGAACGGAAACCACGCCCATGGTGTCGTTGCTCCACCCCGGCGAGGGTTCATAGAAACTTACCCAGGTATTTCCGCCGTCGGGTATGCGGCCATAAGACGTGTCGGCGATCTGTGGGCCAAAGCTCAACGAATCAATAAAATGGGTGTCGCCGCCCATATTTTCTGCCAGGCCGATCTGCTCGCCGCCGCTGCTCAATTTGATATTCACATGCAGAATGCCCTGCTCAGGTTCCTTATCCGCCCACAACAGTAAAAATTCACCCGGCATAATTGTTGTTGCTGCAGCGTTTGTATCCGGTATTTGCCAGGTAAGGGGAGCGGCTAAATCGTCGGTAATATACATTCCGCCAATATTTACGGAGTAACCGTTGCCATTGTAAATTTCAATCCAGTCGTCAAAATCGCCGTTTTCATCGGCTACTGCGGCGTCATTACTGGCCATAAATTCGTTGATGTACAAGCCGGTGGTTTGTCCCAAGTTCTTCATGATAATCAAACCATTGGATCCTACGGCCCATATTTTATTGTTTACATAGGCCACGCGTTCTAATTGTTCCTCGTACGGGCTTGGGTCGCGTTCCCAGGTAACGCCGCCGTCATTGGAAGTGTAAATTTTGCCATGTTCACCCACGGCGTAAACGACGGTATCGTTGACAAAGGTAACGCTCAGTAAGTCGTCTCCGTCGGGGTCTACAAAAACCTGCTCCAGCGTATCCCATTTGGCAACGGTGGTATGGTAAATATAGCCTTTGGTGGCCACTACAACGCCGTTATCGCCATGGAATTCCACTTCGCGCATATTCATGGTTCCATAATCATGAGCTTCGCTAAAAGCGTCCAGCGCTTCGTTGGAAATGTATATTTTCCCGCTTGAGGCCGAGGCAATTACTTGTTTGCTGGATACTTTCCAGAAATCATATACAGAATTGGTGCCGCCATTTGGGATTTCCGTCCAGGTAGCTCCGCCGTCTGTAGATTTCATGATTTTTCCGGAGGAACCTCCGGCCAGCACCGTGTTCTCATCTAAGAAACGAATGGCATAAATGCTCTTTCCCGCGCTTCGCATGGGATTATCAGCCGAATCAAGTAAGGCCCAGGTAGCGCCGCCATCGGCTGTACGGAACAGTTTACCACTTCTTCCGCCAATTAAACCTATGGTTTCATTGGCAAAAGCTGCCGTATAAATCCAATCGATAAAACCGGTTAAATGATTGTCAAGATAACTCCAGGTTTGGCCGCCGTCATTACTGAGAGAGGTGTTTCCTCTGTGTCCTCCCACAAGCAGTTTGCCGCCTTCACTTACGGCCAACGCTTTTAAGTTTAGGTTGGGCCAGTCTAAAATGTTAGTCCAGCTGGCACCGCCGTCGGTTGTTTTGAACCATTGGCCTTCGCCGGCAAAAACATAGCCGATTTGGCTGTTAACAAAGCCAATCGTTTTTATAGTGTTCGCTACCGGAATATCGATATCCGTCCATGTGGCGCCGCCATCAGTTGTAATGGCTACGTGGCCGATCATTCCACCGGCAACAAAAGTATTTTCATCAAGGGCGCTAATATCCTGAAAATATACGTTTTTCCCGGTGGTTTCCCCGATTTGCTGATAAGTTTCTCCGCCGTTCCTGGAAACAAACACCGTGTAGCCGTAACCACAAACGACAATTGTCGAATCGCCGACGGCAGCCACATCATAATTTTTTTTGCTCCCTACGGTGGCCGGAAAATCCAATTGTACTAATGTCCATGTATTGCCGCCGTCATGCGTGTACCAGGTAGCGCCAGCTGATTTACTGGATTTTGACGCCACAACGCCGTTATCGGCATTACAAAAAGCTAAACCACCATCAAGGCTTCTTACCGTACCGTCGGTTTCAAATGAAAAAGAACTTTTTTCCCATGTGGCGCCGCCGTCGGTTGTCTTTAATATTGTACCGCTGGCGCCAGCCACATAGACCAGGTTCTCGTTTACAACGGCAATTTTATACAGGGTCATCGTATAATTAGTTGTATCTCCCACTTCCGTCCAGGTATAGCCGCCATCGGTTGTTTTAAAAATAAATCCTTTAGATCCACAGGCATACCCTAAAGTATCGTTAGCAAAATCTACGCTATACCAACTGGGATCGCTACTGGTTTGCGGTTCCCGGACAATTTCACCGGATTCGGCCCCGTCAGTCGTATACATCACCGCGCCATTTTGTCCAACATACAATCCGCTGTCAGCATTGAAAAAATAGCAGGAATTTGGATAATACTCCATATTTCCGAATTTTACAAAGGACCAGTCTTGACCAAAAGCTCCGACGGACAAAGCCATCACAGCAATAAACAGTATTAAACGTTTCATACTTCCTCTTCCTGTTAAGTTAATTAATTTTTCGTTTGATTTGTAGAAGAAAATCTAATTGGTTTCTGCTGCGTTTGCCATAAGTTTGTCCGGCCAAATGTCCGTAATAGCCGAATAATTCGACTTCCATCGCCGTGCTCCTGTAGGCCGTGCCAAAGGTTAAAGCAGCCCCCCGATAGTTCCCGAAATAGCGCCAAACAGAGTTTTCCGTGTATTGTTGAAAAATACAGCCGGCCTGTAAAAACTTATGCGGCGCACTGCGCCATTCTAAACCCAGCCGCAAACGCGTATCGCTTATTGCACCGCGACGTATTACGTGCGCCAAATGATTACGCCGGTCTGGCAGTAAATATTTAAACTGTATTTCTCCCGCTGTTGTCAAGGGCAGATTTTTCCAAGGATAAGATACTCCGGCGATGATCCGATGTTGACGGTAAAAGGCGCGGTAAATTTCAAAGCCGGCGATAGGTTCCCGCGCCCAATTAAAAATGTAGACAAAATTATAGTTAAATGCCAGCGCCGCAGCGCTTTTGTTAAACGGATAATAGCGCCAGGCTGTATCGAAGGAATAATGTTTACCCTGATAATAGCCGTCAAAGTTCTGAACCGCAGTTCCGTCGAACAGTTCCAGCCAGCGGTAGTAGTAAGCCGCGGAAATAACGCCCTTCAAGCGCGGAGAAGCGAACGCTAATTGCGGCGCCACTTCGTAACCGTTGTATTTTGCGGTGCGATCGTCAGTGCCTAAAACGGCGCTGAATATGTACTCGCCGCGATAGCGAAGTACCCTGGGGGACTGGCCGTCGGGCTGTCTTACTAATTTAGTAAGGTCTCTGTCGTCATAAGGGCGGAAAGAGAGTCCGGCCGTCCATGCAGGGGTTACCATGTAGGCCAGGTCCATGCTGAAATGGATTGCCCGGCGGATAATTTCCGGCCGCGTGTACACATTTTTCAGACCGCGGCTGATTTGATAGTCCAGCGAAACGCCCCACCAGAGTTTCTCCCATAAATGATGATTAAAGGCGACAAATACATGAGGGCCGGAGTATGTGAAATTACCGGTTGTGGAATCGGCCAGAACAAAAGGGTCTAAATCATAAGGCTGCGGATCAATAGCATAGTTTACCTTTTTCAGCACATTCATATCGTACTGTACGCTGCCATAAAACACCTGATTCTCCGAAATGTGTTTTTGCCCGATAAAAGTCAATTCTGTCAGGCTGGGCTGTTCGGCGTCCCAGAGCCGGTGCAACGTTCCCCATGCCGTCGTGTTGGCAAAACGAAATTTCATCCAATTGGTAGAATCGTTAGCCTGCAGCCAGGCCATATTGCCGGCGTAACGGTACAGATTCAGTTGATTGTCGGCGTCGGGCAGAACAATTTGTAAACCGCCCATAGCCCGCATGCGTAAATCCGAAGCGCGGGCGTTCAGCAATACAATCATGCTTAAAAAAAGTAGCGGCAGACCTTTAAATTTCATTCGTGTTGGAACCCCGGCGTTGGATGGTTAATGTTGACAAAATCCAGACTGCTGTTATTGGTATCCGAACCCGGCAGACGTCGTTCTATTGATTTACCGCTGTACCTGGAAAGACCTACGCCGGCAAAACCGACGTCAACACGGGTTGTCAGCTCCTTTTGTTTGGAACCGTTGGCGCTGTACTCCACGCCGTCCAGTACGGTGGAAATAGGGACATGGTAATATTGGTATCCCTTGGAGGAAACCTCGCCGGGATAAAACTCCGAGCCGTCTGCTAAAATTATATTATCATGCACCATGTTAATCATAAAATCGGTTGAATTTTCCGGTACGACGTTAACTACATTTTGGGCTAAAGTATCGATATCGCCGGCATAGGGATTGTAAAACTCCCAATCGGCGCCGCTTAAATCCAGTGCGTTGCTAAGGAAGGCGGAATGATTGACGGCGTCCTGGGCAATTACCGTAAAGTGATGGCTTTGCAGCGGATATTCTCTTCCCGCCAGCGGCTCGCCGGGGAACTGATAGATATAAAGAACCTGAACATAATCCACAGAATCAAGATTAGGGGGGTGGGCCGGCCGGCCTCGGCAGACAATCAGTCCGTCCAAATATACGGTGCTGTCGGTCGGGTTATACAATTCAACGAACTGATCGTAAAAAAAGAAAGCGTTATTCTTGGGCCCGGCGTAGTAAATTTCATTAATAACCAGGGGCGATTCCGTATTGGCCAACGTTTTTACGGTATCGACGGTAAGCGATGTTGTAAGATCAAGCTCAGCGCTGCCGCGTAATACAATCTTTTCCGTGAATCCGTTTTCAGGATTAATTGTCTGGATTTTCTTTTCAACGGTGAGCAGGTAAGGAGATACCGGCAGTCCGTTGAATTCGACCCAGCCCAAACTGTCTGTAACGGCAGAGTAAGAGCGCGCTGCAGATATGGATGAAAAATACTTTTGGGAGCGCAAAGTAACGGTGCCTGAGGCTACCGGGGCATAGCCCAACTGCGCATCCGGCTGAATGAGGCCGCTGTTATCGGCGATCAGCACTTTAAGCGTCAGCGTGCCGTCTATTTGTGTAGGCGAAGCATGTTCACAAGAAGCTATCCACCATAAAGCGCCACACAAAAGGAATCCTGTAACCCAAAGGCCCTGTGTTTTTTTAAAAAAAGAAAAGAACATAGCTTCTCCTCTGTGATCTTAAAAAAGATTGTTTAATTTACTACTAAAGGCGATGCCCCAGAACATTGGAGGATTACGTGGCCAATAGGAGCCGTACCGATTTTTATAATAAGCAAGATCATTTAAAATATTATTTACAAAAAGGGAAACTTCCGCGCCCTTAAAAACCGATTTGCTCACTACGACGCTAAACAACCATTTATCGTTGGGCTTACTTTTATCAACCGTTATATCCAGCGAACTGAATGTACGGTCTAAGCCCATAAGGCGGGAAGTTTCCGCGTTTATGGGGATATTTTCGCCGTTGCGGTAGTAGCCTTGCGCTGATACAGGGGGATGATCCTTTAATAAAGATTGATCCCACAAGACCTGCTGTGCCTTAACGGTCAACCAAATACCCAACGGCCTGGCAATGTAATCTACTTTATAATTAATGATGGTGCGCTGGCGCCAACTGCCCGGCAGTTTATAGTAAGGAATAATAGTCATATCTTCCGGCGCCTGCCATCCGCTGCTTAAAATTTCGCCCGCATGGAAAGTAAGCGGGTAATAAGAATAATCCATGTAATTGCGGTTGCCTTCTTTATTAAAATTAAAAGAAGCGCTGATTCTGAAGCGCATATTCAAAGCGCGGATGCGGTGGCTGATCATACTGAATTCCAGCCCCGTATTCTCTGTCCAGCCTAAATTACGGGCGACGGCGTAAGATGTGCCCGACTGCAATACCTCTTCAATAACTACACGATTCGTATTATTGGGCCAGTCCGGCCACAGGTAGCGGGCGTACTGGTAAGGATAATGAATGGATAAAGGGATATCGTCCGTTTTAATATAATAGCCAACCAAACTGAAGGCCACGTCGGTAAATTTTTTATCGAGACCTACTTCGAATTTTGTGCTTTGGTAGCCTTTAAGATTTTTTGCCGCGCGGTCAAAAATATATGTGGTAATTAACGGTACAGTGTAAGATGTATCACGGCCGTCTGCCAGCGTGGCGTGGCTGATGCCTTCGTCCAGAACATCCAGATAAAAGTTTTCCGGATAAATGGAAGATAAGGAAGGAATTTTAGACGATTTACCGTAGGAAAAGCGCATCTGCAAGCTTGGCGTAATCTTAATTTTTAATCCCAGCCGCGGATTTATAAAAGTGCCCTGCGGCGCTTTGAATATATCCTGTCCCTTTAGTAATTGATTAAGATCAAAAGCGCGCGGGTTGTAGGTATCGATGCGCATGCCCATATTCATGGTAAAAGGAAGCAGCCAGATCCCGGTCAGCCGGTCTTCCAGAAAAACTGCTAACTGTGTTTCTCCGGGAATTTGATCGAAGGAGCGCGGACGCGATTTAGCCCGTCCGCCGGGCGGCTTTAAGAGATCAAATTGTTTGCCCGGACCGCTATTCGTTTCGTTCGTGTATTCACCGCCGGCCAAAAAACGATGCAGTATTTTACCCCAAAACCATTTACGGCTGGCTCTGAATTTTAGCCCCAGCGCCCATTCATCTCCGATGGTACGCACGTCGGAAAAATAGGAGGGCGTAGACAAAATTCCCTCACGTGTGCCCGGGTGGGTTAAATCGGTGCGGTAGCTTAAATCGGTGCTTTCTAATTTATGGCGCCAGCTATTGCGGCGTTGATAATCCACATAGGCGCGCAGGTATAAATTGGTAACGGCATTCCAGCGGTAATCGTATCGCTGTGAATAAGTGATGTGATGGTCGCGGTTGTATGCTTTGGTTCTATAGGGGTCCGAAGCGTCGTTGTTTTCTTCGATTTTGCGGTTGTAGCGGATATTATGGGCCAAAGATAATTTATCATTCCAGAACGAATTGCGAAATTTAAGACTGCCGGCAATGCGCTGAAATTCATCGCCGTCAATGCGGATGTTGCGCTCGCTGTATCCGTAATTTAGATTGTAAACGAAATTCGTCTGTCCGGCCCTAAAGCTGCCCATCATATTGGCTTCTTTGGTGTCGGGATTGTTTTTAACCTTCAAACGCGTGGGCACATTATGTGTTTTTGTTTGCGCGATAATTATGCCGGAAGTATTGTCGCCGTATTCAACGGATGAAAGGCCGGCTTCCACCTCAACTTTTTCAAGATTCTCTGCAACGACTTCACGCAAATCGTATTGCGTATTAACCGTAGAGGGCACGAGTATACCGTAATTTACGCCAATACCTGTCTGTAAATTCACGTTGTTGGAAAGCGGAACGTCGTCGATAATAATCTTGGTGGCAAAGGCGGCTGAAAGTTCGCCGGCGTTGCGCAAATTAATGTTTTGTTTTTGCTGTAAACCCAAATTACTGGTTTTTTCGTTGCCGGGGATCATATCCAGAACATCGGCCAAACTATTGGCCTGCATATGCTCAATTTCGCCGCTGGTAATGCGGCGTACGGTTTCCGGTTCTTCGGGCAGCAGGTCCCTTTGTGCGGTAACCTGGATACCGCCGATTTCCAGAAACAGGAATTCCTTTTCATCGCCGGGGAACAGGGTTACTTGTAATTTAGTGGTTTTGCCCTTCGCGATAGTAATATCGGGGAGCACTAAAGAATAGAAACCTTTTTTAAGAAAAATGCAGTAGTATTTACCGGCAGGCAGTCCGCCAAAATCAAAGTAACCGCTGTCGTCTGTTTTGCTGGAAAGGTCTTTCCCCTGAATTTTTACGATAACACCGGCCAGCGGGCGTTGCGAATCGGTAACGGTTACAACGCCGACTAAATTACCGCTATTTCCCGCTGCCAAAACGGTATAAAGCGCCCCCAGTAAGATTAAACATGATATGGTTAAACGCATAATTCTCACAGTATGAAACCGGAAGGAAAAATTTTTAAGTAATATATACCAATTCTCGCATAATTATCAAGAAAAAATTAGGGCGTTGTCAAACACGTATTTTGAGTAGGCCAAAATTTTTTCGTTTTTAGGGTTTGCGGTAACACGAAGTATTAATTTTTCGGCGAAACACCCCGTATGCCTGCATCGGGGATAGTCGAAAAATAGAAAATCCTTTTATTGAAATAGCGCCAACTAAGTTCTCCCTCATAGTCATCCTATTCGATCTGTCTCTTACCCATCTGGGGCGCTGCACACAAGAAATAAGTTTTCCTTCCCTGTTGAATCTGGGAAGGACGCCGCCGAAGGCGGGGGAATGGTTAAGAAAAGGGGCAAAGAGTACATACTTTTTATTCTAATATTGAGGTCACTCTAAAAAGGTCTCTCACTGTCATTTTCCCACCACGAAGTGGTTCCTTTCCCGTAGGGATCACTCCGTGGCGGAAAACGGGACGGCCTTTGCCGCGAGGGGCAAGGCGACGAGAAATCCATTGTTTTTATTGAGGATATAAGATTTCTCATCCCGATGAATCGGGATCGCCACGAAAGTGGTTCCGTTGGGAAAATGACAAAAACTGGTTTTTAGAGCAGACTTAATATTGAATGTCCCTCCAAAATAAACATCGTAACCGCTGTAACTACCGGGTAATCAGAAAGTTAATATTCATCCGTAATGCCCTCTCAATCTTTCTCCCTTTTCGAAAAGGGGAGAGAGAAGCTAAAAATTGCGTATTATTTGTATTGTGGTTAGAGGGCGGGGTTTCAACAGGATGTAGTGAATTTCCCGGTTGTTTTCAAATATTGGAGGTCATTCGGGGTTTACCCATCGAACACTTGAACACGGATTAAAAATATAGTACATTTGTACTACTTCTTGCCGGGGAAGGACAATTGAGATCAATGTCATTTTTTTAGTATATTCACGTTTTGACAAAATCAGGAAGCGGGACATTTTTATGGCTGAAACACAAATCAAATACACAGAAGAATCCATCCGCTCGTTAGATTGGCGCGAACATATCCGCATGCGCCCGGGCATGTACATCGGTAAATTGGGCGATGGCTCTTCGCCGGACGACGGTATTTACGTACTGCTGAAGGAAACGGTCGATAACTCCATCGACGAATTTATGATGGGCTTCGGCAAAACCATCGAACTGACGGTCAGCGAGCATACCGTAACGGTACGCGACTATGGCCGCGGTATTCCCCTGGGCAAAGTTTACGAATGCGTGGCGCAGATCAACACCGGCGGCAAATACGACACCGAAGCCTTTCAGAAATCGATTGGTTTAAACGGGGTGGGCACAAAGGCCGTGAATGCCCTGTCCAAATACTTTCGTGTGGAAGCCATCCGCGACGGTAAATGCAAAATACAGGAATTTGAATACGGCAATCTGGTTAAAGACCACCGCATCAGTAAAACCGATCAAAAGAACGGCACCATCATTACCTTTAAGCCCGATGAAACCATTTTTAAGAATTTCCGTTTTCTGCCGGAATACATCGAAAATCAGCTTTGGAACTATGTGTATCTGAACAGCGGCCTGACTATTCTTTTTAACAAAAAACGTTTTTTCTCCAAAAACGGTCTTAAGGATTTGCTGGAACGCAAAGCCGAACAGGAATCCCTGCGCTACCCGATCATTCATTTTAAAGGGGACGATATCGAAGTAGCGCTGACGCACGGCGTGCATTACGGGGAAGAATACTACTCCTTTGTCAACGGCCAGTACACCACGCAGGGTGGCACGCATCTCTCGGCTTTCAGGGAGGCGATAGTACGTACGGTGCGCGAATTCTACAAAAAGGATTTTGACGCCACGGACATCCGCGCTTCCATTTTAGGCGCTATCAGCGTACGCATTCAGGAGCCGGTGTTCGAATCGCAGACCAAAACCAAGTTAGGCTCGGCGCATATGGCGCCCGGCGGCTCCACGGTGCGTAACTACATCGTTGATTTCATTAAAAGGCAATTAGATAATTTTTTACACAAAAACCCCGATGTGGCCGGAGCCATGCTTAAACGTATTCAGCAATCGGAGCGCGAACGCAAGGATATGGCCGGCATCAAAAAACTGGCCAACCAGCGCGCCAAAAAGGCCAACCTGCACAATAAAAAACTGCGCGACTGCCGCATCCATTTTACGGATATAAAAAATGAACGGCGCTATGAATCCACTTTGTTTATCACCGAAGGCGATTCGGCCAGCGGTTCCATCACCAAGGCGCGCGATGTGCAGACACAGGCCGTGTTCAGTTTGCGCGGCAAGCCGCTGAATTCCTTTGGAATGAGCAAGAAGATCGTCTATCAGAATGAAGAATTCAATTTGCTGCAGCACGCCCTGAATATTGAAGACGGCATCGAGAATCTGCGTTACAACAATGTGGTCATCGCCACCGACGCCGACGTAGACGGCATGCACATCCGCCTGCTGCTGATGACCTTCTTTTTACAGTTCTTCCCGGATTTGGTGAAGAACGGGCATGTGTACATCCTGGAAACGCCGCTGTTCCGCGTGCGCAACAAAAAGGAAACTTTTTACTGTTACAGTCCGGAAGAAAAGCGGGCGGCGCTGGAAAAATTAGGCAAACAGGCTGAAATCACGCGTTTTAAGGGATTGGGCGAAATCTCGCCGGGAGAATTCAAAAATTTTATTAACGAAAATATCCGCCTGGCTCCGCTGGTTCTGGATGAAAATACGTCCATTCCCAAAACGCTGTCCTACTACATGGGCAAAAACACGCCCCAGCGTCAGGAGTTCATTATAGAAAATTTACGTTTTGAGGACAATATTTTAGAAGAAGAGGCAGTTTAACACGATATGGCAAAATCTGAACAAGAAACAAACAATTCAAAAGCAAAGCAAAACGGTTCCAACGGACATATAAAAGAAACAACGCATATTCAGGGCATGTATCAGAACTGGTTTCTGGACTATGCCAGTTATGTGATTTTAGAACGCGCCGTGCCGGCCCTGGAAGACGGGCTGAAACCGGTGCAGCGGCGCATCCTGCACTCCATGAAGCGCATGGACGATGGTCGCTTCCATAAAGTAGCCAATATCATCGGCCACACCATGCAGTTTCATCCCCACGGCGATGCAGCCATCGGCGACGCGCTGGTAAATCTGGGGCAAAAAGAGCTGCTGGTGGAAACGCAGGGTAATTGGGGCGACATCCGCACCGGTGATTCGGCGGCGGCGCCGCGTTATATCGAAGCGCGGTTGTCAAAGTTTGCGCTGGAGGTGTTGTTCAATCCGCAGACTACGGAGTGGCAGCTTTCTTACGACGGGCGGCAAAAAGAACCGGTTTACCTGCCGGCTAAATTTCCGCTGGTGCTGGCTCAGGGCGCGGAAGGCATTGCCGTGGGTTTGGCCACTAAAATCATGCCTCATAATTTTAATGAACTGATACAGGCCTCCATCGATGTTTTGCTGGGTAAGGAAATTAACCTGCTGCCGGATTTTCCCGCCGGCGGGCTGGCCGACTTTTCCAATTACAACGAGGGGCGGCGCGGCGGTAAGATTCGGCTGCGCAGTCAGATCGATATCGTCGATAAAAAGACACTGGCCATCCGCAGCGTGCCCTACGGCACGACCACTACTGCTTTAATCGATTCTATCATCAAAACAAGCGAAAGCGGTAAAATTAAAATCAAGCACGTGGTGGACAACACGGCCGAAGATGTGGAAATTATTGTGGAACTGCCGTCCGGCGTATCGCCCAATGTAACATTGGACGCTCTGTACGCCTTTACCGATTGCGAATATTCCATCTCGCCCAACTGCTGTGTGATTGTGCAGGGCAAACCGCGTTTTATGAGCGTAAACGATGTGCTCAAGGAATCCACACAAAATACGTTGCGCCTGCTGGAATGGGAACTGGAAAATAAAAAGGCTGAGCTGAGCGAAAAGCTGTTTTTTTCTTCTTTGGAGAAGATTTTTATTGAGAACCGCATTTACCGTGACATCGAAGAGTGCGAAACGTGGGAATCCGTTTTAGAAACCATTGATCGCGGACTGGAGCAGTTTAAACCGCAACTGCTGCGCGACGTGACCGAAGATGACATCATAAAGCTGACCGAAATCAAAATCAAACGCATCTCCAAATACAATTCCTTTAAAGCGGATGAACTGATTCGCAGCCTGCAGGAAGAGATCGCCCAGGTGGAATATAATCTGGCGCATTTGACCGAATACGCCGTGAAATATTTTGAAAATCTGCGTAAAAAATACGGCGCCGGGCGCGAGCGCAAAACGGAAATCCGCAATTTCGATAGCATTCAGGCCGCCAAAGTGGCCTTGGCCAACCGCAAGCTGTATGTGAATCGCAAAGAGGGTTTTATCGGTTACGGTCTTAAAAAAGATGAATACATCAGCGAGTGCTCGGATGTGGATGATGTGATTATTTTTCGCCGCGACGGCACCTTTTTAGTGACGCGTGTTTCCGACAAAGCCTTTGTGGGCAAGGACATAATTTATGCCGCGGTGTGGAAAAAGAACGACGAACGCATGGTCTACAACATGGTCTATTACGATTCCAAAAGCGGACGCAGCTACGCCAAGCGCTTTGCGGTCACATCCATCACGCGCGACCGGCCATACGATTTAACGCGCGGCGGCAAAGGCTCCAAAGTACTCTATTTTACGGCTAATCCCAATAGCGAATCGGAAGTGATTACCGTGTATTTAACGCCGGTTTGCCGGGCGCGTAAAAAGGTGTTCGATTTCGATTTTGGCGAACTGGCTATCAAAGGCCGCGGCTCGCAAGGCAATGTGCTTACCAAATGGCCGGTGCGCAAAATTACGCGCAAGGCGCTGGGCGCATCCTCCCTGGGCAGCCGCGAGTTGTGGTTCGACGAAACCATAGGCCGTTTGAATACCGAAGGCCGCGGCCTGCTTTTGGGCGCTTTCGACAACGGCGATTTAATTCTGGCTCTGTACAAAGACGGCACCTACCAGTTAACAGATTACGATATGAATAATCATTACGATATCGGCAAGCTGATTTCCATTGAGGCGTTTGATCCGGAAACGGTTATCTCTGCCGTGCATTACGACGGCAAGAGTAAGAATTTTTACGTGAAGCGTTTTAAAATCGAAACGCAGACTACGGGCAAACCGTTCAGTTTTATCAGCGACGCCAAAGGCTCCAGCCTGATTGTGGCCAGCACTTCGAAAAGACCGCTGGCGGAAATGGAATATCTGAAGGGCCGCGGAAAACAAAAATTCAGCGAAACCGTAGATTTGACAGAACTGGTGGATATCAAAGGCTGGAAAGCGCGCGGCAATCGTCTGAGCCCATACCGCGTAACCTATGTGGGGCTGAGGGCAAAGGAAGACGATAAGAATCAAACGCCAGATGCCGCGGAAGCTGAGAGCAAAGCGCACGGTGAAAAAACCGCAGAAAACAAGACCGCTTCTGCGGAGAAGAAATCCGAAGATGAGATGCAGTTGGGATTGTTCAACGATAAAAAATCCTAACGCATTAACATCCGGCGATGGAGTTCGCCTTTAACCGCCTCTGGCTGATGACTCCTGACGTTTTCAATTTTAAGATGAGTCTATTCTAAAAAGACCCATTTGTGTCATTTCGAATGAGCGAGCACAGTGAGCGAGTGAGAAATCTTTCCCTTCAAACTTCAAAGATTTCTCCCCACCGCGGGCGGGAAATGACAATATTCAGTTTTTAGAGTGGACTCATGGATTGAAAATCAGGGAGTAAATTATGGATCAATCCACACAAAGTTCCTTACCGCCGGACGTCCGCTTCAACCGTGACCGCGCTAAGTTAATCGCTTTAAATGAAAAAATCGACGCCCTGCATCCCGAAGATTCCTACCGGGAGAGGTTAAAATACATCCGCCAAACCTTACAGGATGAAAAATTCCGCCTGGTAGTATTGGGGCAATTTAAACGCGGCAAGTCCACATTTGTGAACGCTCTGTTGGGCCGCGATATATTGCCGGTAGACGTCATTCCGGCCACGTCGGTGATCACCGAAATTTGCCACGGCACGCCGCCGCGCGCTAAAATTATTTTTAGCGACGGCCGCGAAACGGAAATTGAGATCAAGCGCCTTGCCGGGTTTGTCTCCGAAAGTGAAAATCCGCAAAATGTAAAACAGGTTGACAGGGTTTGCTTGTACTATCCGGCCGATGTTTTGTCGGAGGGCATCATTTTGGTGGATACGCCAGGCGTGGGTTCGGTGCACGCCCACAATACACATCTGACTAATGAATATCTGCCGCAGGCCGACGCGGCCATCTTTTTGTTTTCGGCCGATCCCCCGCTGACCGAATTGGAACAAAAATTCATTCAGATGTTCCTGCCGCTCATTCCGGGCGTTTTTTATGTGCTTAACAAAAAGGATTATCTGGAGCCGGAGGCCTTGCGGCGCGTAACCGAGTTTAACCGCCGGATCATCCGCCGCCTTACGGAAAATGACCAAGTGGAATTATTTCAGATTTCGGCCTTGCAGGGATTGCGCGCCAAACAGAAAAATGATTCCCAACTGTTGGAAAACAGCGGCATAAAACATCTGCAAACGGAGCTGGAAAAATTCATCATCGAAAACCAGGGCCGCCTGACGCTGCTTTCCAATGCCGACCGGCTGGAACGCATTACGAAGGAAATCAGCAACCTGCTGCAATTAGAGCGCCGCGCCCAGTCGCTTTCCGTAGAACAGTTACAATCCAATTTAGAGCAATTTCAGCGTTTCATGGACCGCATCGGACAAAATGAAAAACACATCTCCTTTTTATTGGAAGGCGTGGCAGCGCGCCAGATGGAAGCCTTTGACGAAGCGGTGGGAGCGTTTACGGACGTTACTGTTGCGGCCATCGGTAAAGCCGTATTTGCGACCATCGCTGAAAATGCCGCTAAGCGTAATGCCGCTTTGGCCAGGGAAGTGGAAGATAAAATCAACGATTTGGTAGTAGAGCATTTCGAACCGTTCCGGCTGCAACAGGAAAAGCGCGTTAAGGAACAATACGAGCGCGAGTTGCAAGAAATTAACGGCACGGTTACAGAGATCGTAAATAAAATTTATACGTTCTCGGCGGATATTTTTGAACTTAAAGACACGTCGGCCTCGCCGCAGGAAAGCTGGCGTTACCAGAGCCATTTTCATTACCGTACGGACGAAACGCAAAAGACGCTGGATATTTTAGAAAACAATATGTTGACCTTACTGCCGCGTCCCTTGTTTATGGCGCGCCAGAAAAAGAAGACGCCGCAGTTAGCGCAAAAAAAGCTCCAGCGGCAGTGCGGCCGTTTGCGGGCGGATATGCTGTACCGCTTAAAAGACAACAACCGGCAGTTTGTGTTCGAGTTTAATCAGGCCTTAGCGCGCATCCGTCAGGGGATTGAGCTTTTGATTGAGCGCAATCTGTCCACGAAAAGCCGCAGTGAGGAGCATCTGAGCAAGTTGGTTGCCGAGCAGGAGCGCTGGCTGCAGGTGCTGGACGGCTGTTTGCAGGAAATCCGCCAGATTAAGGCCGGGTGGCAGAATTAATTAAGAATGATTAATGAAGAATTAAAAATTTGATTTGGGTTCAGCGAAACGGCACAGTCTTTTCCGACTCTTTGTTTTGTGAGAAGTTTTTTTTGCAGTACAAGCCGTAAGCCACCGATTTGCAGCGATTTTTAACCCACTCCTGCCCTCTCCCTAATCCGATTAGGGAGGAGGAAATCCCGAAGCAGAAAGCATCGGGATTGGGGAGAGTCAAAAACATTGCACGTTTAGTTAATCTCTAAGGTAAATTGAACACAAGAAATTATCCGGATTAATCTTCAGAAACCTTTGAAAAATTAAGTTTTGTTTCCCCTCTCCCCCGTCCCGTTTTCCGCCACGGAGTGATCCCTACGGGAAAGGAACCACTTCGTGGT
>CAZIBE010000028.1:0-41523 GCA_964536685.1 uncultured Calditrichaceae bacterium
AATCTATAGAAACAAACACCAAATCCGTTTGCAGCGCCTCCCTGCAAACCGAGCTAATCTCAGGCAGCAGCCTCTTTTCTACACTTATTGTTTTTTGAAAAACATTCCGGTTATAATGGTTATTGTCGTTCCCAGAGCCACATACCAGGTCCAGTGCACCAAAGCCTGTGTGCCGAAAATAACCGGCGGCAGGCTAACCATTAACATGGCCAGAATGCCGGCGCTAAATCCGATTATGGCGCCTTTTTCGGAGACCTTCTTAAAAAACAGACCCAGTAAAAAAGTGCCTAACAAACCGCCGTAGGTGATGGAGGCGATGCCCAGGGCGATCTCTACGACCGACTGCTTCATGGCGATAAAGATAAAAGCCACAAAGGTTAAAACAACAGCTGCAATAATGGTAAAGATGCGGGAAATTGCTAAATCTTTTGATGAAGAAGCGGCGTTTTTCTTTATGGATTTGTATAGATCAAACATGGCCGAGCTGGAAAGCGAACTCATGGAACCGGCCAGAGTAGACATGGCCGCAGCAAACAAGCCCGCCACAATCAATCCTTTGATGCCCACAGGCAGGTAATGAATGATAAAATAGGGGAAGATTTCATCGGCTTTATGGAAAGGCGAGCCGGCGGCGCTTAACGACTGGCCGTTGAAAAAGACGTACAGCAGCAACCCGACCGCCATAAACAAGGCAAACTGAAACATAATCACCAGGCCGCTGGTAATGATGGCTTTTTGGCTGTCGCGCAGGGTGCGTGTGGTTAACAAACGTTGCACGATGAGCTGGTCGGTGCCGTGGGAGGCCAGTGATAAAAAGGTGCCGCCGACAAAGGCGCCTAAAAATGTGTAAGGCTTGCGGAAAAAGTCGGCTACCGACGTGCCGAAGTCGAAATTAAATATTTGCAGCTTATCGCCTAAGGAAGCCCAGTAAAAATTGTGCGGCATGTGGCCTAATAAAATGATCAGGGCAATCAGCGCCCCGCCCACATAAATGGTCATTTGCAGTACGTCGGCCCAGATAACGCCCTTAACGCCGCCGGTGTAAGTGTAAATGAGCGATACGATGGCAATGATAATGATGGACAAAATGTAGATGGCGGGATTCGACCAATGAGTAAAAGCGGGCATGGTTTTAAAAATCAGCGCCAAGGGAATAGCTGTGGCAAACAGACGTACGCCGTCTGCGGCCACGCGCGTGAACAGAAAAATAGTGGAAGCATAACGCCTCGTGCGGATGCCGAAGCGGTTCTCCAGAAAAGCGTAGGCGGTGTTCAGTTTACCGCTTTTATAGGCCGGTAAAAAGAAAAAGGCGATTAAGATGCGCGCGGTCAGATAGCCCAGCGTAAGCTGCAGGAAATTTAAATTGCCGAGGTAAGCCAGTCCCGGCACGCTGATGAAGGTCAGGCTGCTGGTTTCGGCGGCTACGATGGAAAAAGCCACAGCCCACCAGGGCACGCTTTTCCCGCCCATAAAATAATCGGTGGTGGAGCGCTGCTTGCCGCCGGAAAGCGATCCAATCAGGGCAACGATTATCAGATAGCCGACGATGATCAGAGTGTCAATCAGTGTAATTCCCATACAAACTCCCGCTTGTGTTGTTATAACGCATCCTAATCAAACTGTGATTGATTTATGAATCCGCTTTAAATTATTGAAATTTGCATTAATTACAAATTAATTTGAATGATACATTGGTCGTAGCAAGGCCAGACGAGAAGCCTTGATTATGAGACTTATGTTTATTAGTTTATCACGGCAGAATAATTTTATTTTAGTTAGCGGGTCTAAAATTATTGTATAAATAAGCCCACTCCAAAAACCACAAATTTCAATAAAACTAATCAGCGACAATTTGTGGAATTAGTGGGTATGACCTTTTTTGAACAGACCCATAAATAAGATGGCACAAAGAAATGTGGTTTTGCTTTACAATGAGAATAAACATAGTATAAGAATTAAAATGTTTCTTAAGAAATTGTACATTTTGACGAACAGTATTTATGAGTTCACCGGAAATGATAGCTTTCGGTCTTTAGGGTAAACTCATCTTATAGTTAAAAAAGGAAATTTTAAATGGGTGTCGAAATAAGCAAAGCGCTGGTTGTAGATGATGAAGAATCCTTGCGCGAGATCATCGTAGAGGTATTGGAAATTTTAGGGATCAAATCGATAGAGGCGCGAGATGGCGAGCAGGCTATCGGCATCGCCCGCGAGCATGGCCAGGCCATTGATGTGGTCTTTCTGGATTTATTTATGCCCCGCATGTCCGGTGAGGAAACGTATCATAAGTTGAAGGAAATCATCCCCGATAAACCAGTTGTTTTCATGTCCGGTTATGATCAGCAACATCCTAAAACCGCCAATATCATCGGCGATGGAAATAAATTTCTAAAGAAGCCCTTCACTATTAATCAAATAAAAGAGATCATTCTTTCCTTACGGGGATAGAGGCGGTTTTCTGCGAAAATAAAGGCCTGCCAGAAGCAATCCTGTTAAAAGAATCACCGAAACCGCGATAGCGCTCCATTTCATATAGACAAAAAAACGGTGCAAAGTAAATAAACGGTTCACTGCCTGTAAGTGCAAAATCATATAGATTTCGGCGCTGTTCTCGGCCCAGTCCAGCGCACCGGCAAACAACGGCAGCCAGGCTGCCATCTTAAGCCGGGATGCAGTGGGATAAATATAGTCCAGGCTGCGGCGGATAGCTAAAAATAAAAAGACGCCGTAACCAGCGGGATAAATATAGTCCAGCCACATCCAGTGCAATTGGAAGGCTCTTCCCGCTTCTCCCCAGCTTTGCAGAACAAAAAACGTTTTTGCCGGACTTGGGCTAAACTGCAAATCCATAATGCCTTGGCCGGTCATTTTAACCAGCGCCGGGTCTACTAAAACCATTAGAATAAATCCGCATAAAATCGTTAGCGCTAATGACAGGTACAGAAGAAAGCGGGAATCAGTAGCTTTTCCTTTATTCATTAATAGGAATTCCTTTTTCTTTAGGTTTGATGGTCCTCCGCCGGACGGTCGTTTTCGCCGCGGTTGGTATCCCAAATTAATTTTAAACCCTGCTCGAGGCCCTTTACGCTTCCCCGGCTGCGTTCATTGGGATAGCCCAGACAGTGTGCCACGTAACGCACGCCGTCGATTACACGGTCGCGGTTAATGTGCTGGTGCCCGTAAATATGAATACGTGATTTAATTTGGCGGATTTGTTTTTCGATCAATGTGCTGCCGGCCACCCGGCTGAAATTAAAGGGCGGGTTGCGATCGTATTTTTTCATGCGTTGCAAATCGTAATGGCGGTCGGCGCTGAACATCATTTCCTGCCGGGGTAAAAAATGGCTAAAGCTAATAACCGGCAGTTCGCTTTTAGTGATATGGCCGATGGCGTTTAAGCCTGTGAAATATTTGTCGGCACGGAATATATTAGGGCTGTGATTGGGCCATTTAACAAAGTAATTATCGCTCCACATGCGGTTGCCGGCGTCCTCGCCGGGTTTTTCGAGATAGAGTGATTCCTCTCCTTCGTCCGGCTGAGTGTACCAGGAAAAGAGCGGAACAATCAACGGCGCATTGCTCCCGGCTGCATTTAATGGGTGGGGACGATAGATGATCTCATTTTGGTCGCAAAACTGCAGGATTTCCTGAAATTTATGCAACGAATCTTGCCACGATTCCGAACGTATCCATAAATCGTGGTTGCCGGGGACAAAGAACAAGTGCTTAAACTTTATGCGTAATTCACTAAGCGTGCGGCGAAACTGATCAAAGTTGTGGGATACGTCGCCGGCCAAAATAAGGGCGTCATCCTGATATTCGAGCGACGAGAGCTTCTTGAGCCAGTCATGGTTCGCCGAAAAATCTATGTGGATATCGGAAATAATATAGATCCGCATGTGCTGTATCCGTTAAGTTTCGTGACTGACTGAATATTAAAAAATATTGGCCATAAAGCAAAAAATCATCTATCCGGTTCAGTAAATTTATAAAATACGGGTTAGTTGATTAGCTCTAAAAGATATTCACAAGAAGCAAAATTCAATTAAAGGATCGAACATCTTTTCCGATGATTAAATGAATTTAAAAATGTTGTGAACATTTCGTAAGAAGAAAAGCACGAATGAAAAGAATTCTGATTGTAGACGACGGCGCCGAAGTGCGTGAAATCCTGAATGAGTTTTTTACCATGAAGGGGTTTGAAGTAATCGAAGCGGAAAACGGCCAGGAAGGACTTGAAAAGTATGCTCAGTCTGCGCCGCGGGCTGCCATTGTGGATGTGCAGATGCCGGTGATGAACGGTATCGAGTTCACTGAACGAGTACATCAGAAACAACCGGATTTTCCAATCATTCTGATTACCGGATTTGTAAAAAAGTACAAAAACCTTGACGTGGATCGTTTGAAGGTCTGCGCTTTAATGACCAAACCGCTGGATTTAAACCAGCTCTATAGCACCCTCTGTCAATCATTGGATGGTTAAGCGCACACGGCGTAACATTCACTATCCAATATCCAACGGCCAATGTTAGTGTGTTGTTTATTTGATTATCGGTTGTTCATCGGCCGGATATTGGTTGTTTAGCTCGCACTCTTTGGGAGAAGCCCTTTGAATTTCAGGCAAAGAACCTGATTGTTACAACCAGGGCGGCTGAATACCTAAACGGCGTAGTTTTTCCTCAAACTCCATCCGTTCCAGATTGAATTTCAACTTACCGTCTTTATATCCCAAAAAACCAACTTCTTCGGCCACAGCTAAAACATTTTGGCTATCAGCGCTTAGCATGGCGCTAAGAATCGCTTTTTCAGCGGCGGAATAGTACGCCCCTTGCAAGTTGTAATCGCTGAAGGCTTCCCATGTTAAAGGCACCCAACGGCTGACAATCTGCTCGCCAATGGTTTTGGCGTACATACGGATTTCATGCTGGGCATGTGCTTCCATGCGCAGCGCTAAAAAATGCAGCAAATTATGCAGGTCGATTTTCCAGTAGGCTTCGGTATAAGTGCACAAGGGCAGGTCTTTACGCGCCTGTTCACGGGCAACGCCGGCTTCCAGCCGTTTGTTGTATATCTCCCGACTAAGGCGGTGCAGCTCTTTTTCCTGTTCGCTGAACTGCTGGCCGCGCTTCGCATCTAAAAAGCCTTCGCTGCCCTGCCGGTTACTCGAGGCCTGCAAACGCCATTGGTCGGGCGCCGTTTCCAGAGCGGCGTCGATGGCTACGGAATAGCGCGTGGAATATTCGTTTACATTGGCTGTGCGGTGCCGAATCCATTGCCGCCAGGTATCCATAGGCACGCGCACATGCAGTTTGATTTCGCACATTTCAAAGGGTGTGGTGTGATTGTGACGAATAAGATAGCGGATCAGGCCGCGATCTTCGTGGCGTTTTTTGGTCCCCCGGCCATAGGATACGCGCGCTGCCTGTACTATGGATTCATCCGTGCCCATATAATCCACCACGCGGATAAAACCGTCATCTAAAACGGGAAGCGGTTGTCCCAGTATTTCATCCAGTGCGGCGCTCACCGGACGCGTCAATTTTTCTGCCTTCTCATTCATAAAAGCTTCCTCACTATCCTTCCGGCGATTCGTATTCAGCCGGACGTTATTTCTTGATCTGTTATTCAGGGATTGTGTAACTTGATTCGGAATTTATAAATTTAATATGAACGTTTTTAGGATCAAAGTTTTCTTTGCAGGGAAAATTTAAAATCGTGTTTTTCTGTAGTATAACCGATGCGGGATTTAAGTCAACTCATTTTCCAGAGATTTGTTTTGAACGTAAACATCAAGGCCATTCTGGCCAACTTAGGAAAAATTTACGGCGGCGCTGAAACCGCGCTAACCTATCAAACGCCTTTTCAGCTTTTGGTGGCCACTATGCTGGCCGCCCAAAGTACGGATATTCGCGTGAACATTGTTACCAAGGATTTGTTTGCCCGTCATCCCACGGCGCAAAGCGTGGCTGATCTCAGCGTGCCGCAATTAGAGGCCTATATTAAAACAGTTGGATTGTATCACACCAAAGCTAAAAACATCATTGCCGCCAGTAAAATATTAGCTCAGTCGTATGACGGCGATATTCCTTCCACTCGCGAAGAATTGATGAAACTACCCGGCGTAGGGCGCAAGACGGCCAATGTGGTTTTAAGCATCGCCAAAGGCATGCCGGCCATTGCCGTGGATACGCATGTGTTCCGCGTCAGCAATCGCTTGGGACTGGCTAATGCCGATAACGTGCTGGAAACCGAAAAGCAGCTGATGAAAAATATTCCTGAAGAGAAATGGTCGGAGGCGCATCATTGGCTCATTTGGCACGGACGAAAGATCTGTAAAGCGCGTAATCCGCTGTGTGCAGAGTGCCCGTTAAAAAACTACTGTCGCTATTATCAGGAACTGAAAATCAAATAACTAATATGCCGTTGCGAACCCTTGCAGATTTCATAAAGATAAACCCACTTTGATGATAAAATCCTTGCAAAACTCAATAAAGAAAAAATCTACAAAGTCCTCTATGCTCTCTGCGCCCTCCGTCGGCTAAAAACCCGCCCCCGAGCAAGCGTTAAACTTGACGAAGCCATTAAGGCCTCGCCAAGCGCTTTGGCCGGTACACATGGGTGCTCTGGCCGAAGAACATCTCGGCGCTTTCCATGACGGTTTCGGAAAGAGTGGGGTGGGGATGAATGGTCAGCTTTAAATCGGTAACATTGGCGGCCATCTCAATAGCCAATACGCCTTCGGCGATGAGTTCGCCTGCGCCTGCGCCGGCGATGCCCATCCCTAAAACTTGCTGCGTTTTGCCGTCTACGATCATCTTGGTCAGGCCGTCGATGCGATCCATAGTCAGCGCACGACCGGAAGCGGCCCAGGGAAAACGCATGATTTCCACCTTACGCTTTTGCGCTTTGGCCTCTTGCTCGGTCAAACCGGCCCAGGCAATTTCCGGATCGGTGAACACCACAGCCGGGATGGCCGCCGGTTCAAAAGCGCTGCGCTGTCCGGCGATAACTTCCACCGCCACACGGCCTTCGTGCGAAGCTTTATGCGCCAGCATGGGCTCGCCGGCAATATCGCCGATGGCGTAAATGGCGGGATCGTTCGTTCGACGCTGTTCATCCGTAATAATAAAGCCGCGATTATCCAATTTCACTTGCGTGTGTTCCAGTCCCAGACCTCTGGAGTTGGGCGTGCGGCCCACGGAAATCAGCACTTTGTCGAATTTTTGCGCTTCTGTTTTATCGAATTCCACACGCACGCCGTTCTTTAAAACGCGCATGGCGTTTACGCGCGTGTCGGTCCAGATATGTTCAAATTTTTGTTCCAGATTTTTTTGTAAGACGCGCGCCAAATCGCGATCCGCGCCGGGCAAAATATGCGGCAGCATTTCTACCACGCTCACCTTGCTGCCCAGCGCAGCGTAAACTGTGCCCAATTCCAGACCGATGTAGCCGCCGCCCACCACTAACAACGATTCTGGAATGTCTTCCAGTTGCAGAGCCGCTGTGGAATTCATGATACGCGGACTGTCCACCGACAGCGCCGGAATTTCCGCCGGCCGCGAACCGGTTGCCACTACGGCATAGTCAAAGATCAGTAATTGCTTGCCGCCCTCTACTAAGGTGATTTCCAGCGTTTGCGAATCCAGAAAAACAGCCCGGCCGCGCAGGCGCTTAATTTTACGTTGTTTAGAAAGCTGCCCCAGACCGCCAGTGAGCTTCTGTACCACTTCTTCTTTCCATGAACGTAATTTAACCAAATCAATTTGCGGTTTGGCAAACTTTACGCCCCAGCGTTCCGCCTCTTTGGCTTCGTTAAGTAGCTTGGCCACATGCAGAAGCGCTTTGGACGGAATGCAGCCGCGATACAGGCAAACGCCGCCGGGATTTTCTGCAGGATCAATCAGAGTGACTTCCAATCCCAGGTCAGCCGCCAGAAAAGCGGCGGCATAACCGCCCGGCCCGCCGCCGATGACCACCAAATGTGTATGTTGTTTTTCAGACATGTTGTTTCCTCTTAAAAATTAAAAATCAGCCTTCCAGCGAAAGCAAAAAGGGTTGTTCAAGCGCCTGACAAATCCATCTCAAAAAACGGGCGGCGTCGGCGCCGTCGATGATGCGGTGATCATAAGAAAGGGACAGCGGCATGATCAGCCTCGGCACAAAAGAGCCGTCACGGTAAACAGGCTGCATTTCCGAGCGGGAGACGCCTAAAATAGCCACCTCCGGAGCATTGACAATGGGCGTGAAGCCCGTACCGCCGACGCCGCCTAAATTGGAGATAGTAAAGTTACCGCCCTGCATGTCCTCTAAACTTAACGTGCGGTCACGCGCTTTTTGCGACAGCGCCGTTAGCTCCTGCGCCAGCGCAAGAATATTTTTTTGATCTACATTGCGTATCACCGGCACTAACAGCCCGCGATCCGTATCGGCGGCTACGCCGATATTAAAATATTTTTTAAAGATAATTTCCTTGCCGTTCATATCGATGCTACTATTGAATTGCGGAAACTTTTTCAGCGCTTTTTCTACCACTTTCAGCAGAATGGCCGTAACGGTTAATTTGCCGCCGGCCTTTTCCGCCCGCGCGGCGTATTGTTTGCGCAGCGTTTCCAACTCGGTAATATCGGCTTTGTCAAATTGTGTAACATGCGGGATAGCGCTCCAGGCGTAGCTCAGATGACGGGCGGTAGTTTCGCGTACTTTACTCATAGCCTGTTTTTCAATGTCGCCCCACTGCGTGAAATCAGGCAAAGATTCCGCGGCCATACCGGCAGCCGGCGCCATGCCGCCGGCCATCCGGCGGTTGAGCTGTTTGGCAAAGTGTTTTACGTCTTCAACGGAAATTCTTCCGCCCGGGCCGCTTCCCGGCGCCGCGTGAATATCGATGCCGATTTCACGGGCAAAACGCCGCACGGAAGGCGCTGCCGGAGCCGCCGCATTTTTTTCAACGGCAGGCGCTGATGTTTGAGCAACCGCGGGCGGAGGGGGCACGCTTTCCACTGCTACGGGTTTTAACGGATCTTCTTCGGACGGAATGATTTCCTGCGACTCTTCCGTCGTTTCGGCCTCTGTCTTGTCAGTCTTTTGTGCGGCTTTGGATTCTTCCACCAGCATTACCACCTGACCGATAGCCACATCGTCGCCTTCGCTGATTTTTATCTCGCTAACTGTACCGGCCAGCGGGCTGGGCACTTCGATCACGGCTTTATCGGTTTCTAATTCCAGAATAGCCTGTTCGGCTGTCAGTTCGTCGCCCACTTGCACCAGCACAGCGGCTACGCGACCGCTGGTTATATTTTCGCCCACTTCGGGGATTTTGATTTCAGTTGCCATCTTCTTGTAATCCTCTTTTAAATTTTCTTTCTGCAAAAAGCGTTTTGTTAACTAACCATCGGGTTGGCTTTTTGCGGATCAATATCTAAATCCTTAATCGCCCGGCGCACGATTTCCGCCTTGATGTGTTTTTGCTGCAGCAGGGAATAGAGCGTTGCCAGCACGATGTAGCGCTCGTCCACTTCAAAGAAATCGCGCAAATGGCGGCGGCCGTCGCTGCGTCCAAAACCGTCGGTGCCCAGGGAAAACAGCGGACCGGGAAGCCATTTACTGATTGATTCCGGTAAAGCCTTCATGTAGTCGGATACAGCCACAAACACGCCTTTTTGTCCTTTTAATGTTTTGCTGAGATAAGGCTCGTTGGTTTTATTTTCCGGATTAAACAGATTCTCCCGCTCCGTGAGAAGGGCGTCGCGGTGCAGCTCTTTGTAACTGGTTACGCTCCACACGTTAGCGGCCACGCCATAGGATTCCTGTAGAATTTTTTGTGCGGCCAGCGCTTTATTTACCAGCGCGCCGCTGGCTAAAAGCTGGGCGTGCAGTTTAGCGTTTTTCATCTGGGAAGAAGCCAGCTGGTACATGCCGCGGATGATGCCTTCTTTGAGTTTGGCGGTCATTTTACGTTGCGGCTGGGCGTAATTTTCATTCATCACGGTGATGTAGTAAAAAATGTCCTGTTGCTCGTCATACATGCGCTTTAGGCCGTCTTCGATGATCACGGCCAGCTCATATGCGTAGGCCGGATCGTACGCTTTAAGATTGGGCAGCGGGTAGGCCAGCAGGTGGCTGTGGCCGTCCGTGTGCTGCAAGCCTTCGCCGGCCAGCGTGGTTCTTCCGGCGGTACCGCCGATTAAAAAGCCGCGCGTACGCATATCGCCGCCGGCCCAGGCTAAATCGCCGATGCGCTGCAGACCAAACATGGAATAGAAGATGAAAAACGGAATGGTACTGATTCCATAATTAGCGTAAGAGGTGCCGCTGGCCACAAAGGAAGACATGGAGCCGGTTTCGGTGATGCCTTCTTCCAGAATTTGGCCATCCTTAGCCTCTTTGTAGTAGAGCAGACTTTCTCTGTCTACCGGTTCATACAACTGGCCGCGGTGCGCGTAAATGCCCACCTGCCGGAACAGCGATTCCATGCCAAAGGTGCGGGCCTCATCCGGCACGATAGGCACGACCTGTTTGCCCAGTTTTTTATCTTTTAACAGCTTGGATAGCATACGTACAAAAGCCATGGTGGTGGAAATTTCACGCTCGCCGGTGCCGGCGTAAAATTCTTCAAAAAAAGATTTTCCGGGCACGGACAGACTTTGAGCCATTGGACGGCGCTGCGGAACAAATCCGCCCAGAGCGCGCCGTCGTTCCAACAGATATTGCATTTCGGGACTGTTGGGCTGCGGCTTGTAAAAAGGCAGCGTGTCGATCTCTTCGTCGGAAATGGGAATGCCAAAACGGGAACGGAAGGACCGCAGCTCCTCTTCGTTCATTTTTTTCTGCGAATGGGTGATGTTTTTGCCTTCGCCCGCTTCGCCCATGCCATAGCCCTTAACGGTGCGCGCTAAAATCACCGTGGGCGCGCCTTTGTGGTTAACGGCTGCATGATAGGCGGCGTAGACCTTTTGCGGATCGTGTCCGCCCAGACGCAGTTTGGCCAGTTGTTCGTCGGAGAGATGCTCGACCAGTTTTAGCAACTGCGGATATTTACCCCAAAAATGTTTGCGCAGGTAAGCCCCGCCTTCTACGGAATATTTCTGATATTCGCCGTCGACCACCTCGGCCATACGTTTGAGTAATAAGCCGTCTTGATCCTGAGCAATGATGGGGTCCCAATCGCTGCCCCAAATGACCTTAATAACGTTCCAGCCGGCGCCGCGGAAAACCGTTTCCAGCTCCTGAATGATCTTACCGTTGCCGCGTACCGGGCCGTCCAAACGTTGCAGGTTGCAATTGATGACAAAAGTTAAATTATCCAGATTTTCCCGTGCGGCCAGAGAGATGGCGCCCAGCGTTTCCGGCTCGTCTGTTTCACCGTCGCCTAAAAAGGCCCAAACGCGTTCACCGGAAGGCGCTTTCAAACCGCGATCTTCCATATAACGCATAAAACGCGCCTGATAGATGGCCTGAATAGGACCCAGTCCCATGGATACGGTGGCAAACTGCCAAAAATCCGGCTTTAACCATGGGTGAGGGTAAGAAGGCAGCCCCTGACCGTCCTTATGATGTTCATGACGGAAGCGCAGCAGTTCCTCAGCGGAAATACGTCCTTCTAAAAAAGCGCGGGCATAGATGCCGGGAGAGGCGTGTCCCTGAAAGTAAATCAAATCCCCGCTAAAATTATCCGAAGGCGCGTGGAAAAAATGGTTAAAACCCACTTCGTACAGTGTGGCCGCCGAGGCATAAGTGGAGATGTGTCCGCCAATACCGTTTTCTTTGCGGTTGGCGCGTACCACCATAGCCATGGCGTTCCAGCGAATGATGCTTTTAATGCGCCGTTCGATTTCGCGGCTGCCGGGATAAACCGGCTGTTCCTCTGCAGGAATGGTGTTGATGTAAGGCGTGTTGGCGCTGAAGGGTAGCTTAATACCGGCCTGATACACGCGTTTTTGGATTTCATGCAGTAAATTACGTACACGCTCCGGCCCGCCGTTTTCTATTACATAATCGATGGATTCCAGCCACTCTTTGGTCTCCAGTTCCTGTTCATCAAGATGTGTATGTTTATTTATATGGTCGCTCATTTTATCTAACTCCGTTTGCCGTTTTTTGGTAAATTTACATGTTATGCTATATAATTACTTTTACTGATTTTTTATTCCCGGAACAACGGAATATAACCTGGAATTAGGAAGTATGATAATTACAAATTAAAAGTTCGTTTTTCAAGTTCCTGATCCCCGGTTCCCAGCTCATACTAAAAGATAATTTCCCGGAATTGCGGTTCAAAGAATGAGAGCCGATCATTTGCATTTATGCCGTATAACACGGATATTATGAACGAAAGGGCGCTATACTCGAATAGAAATGGTTTGCATACAAACCATTTCGTCCTGAGAGTTGAGTGTTTGGTAGGAAATCCCGATTTATCGGGATGATACCGATTACCTTATTTGCGCCACAGGCGCCCCTTCAGGGTAAACCATTTACTGATCGGCATACATTAAAGCAGGCATTAAATTTGCATATTATTTATTGGTTTGACGCACAAACACCAGAAAGGTAACAAATGACATTCTGTACCGCTATTAATTGTATGGACGGTCGCGTACAGCTACCCGTGCAGGAGTATCTCAAAAATCGGTTTAAAGTAAAATATACGGATATGATTACCGAACCAGGACCAAACGGCATTCTGGCGGAAGGGGTGGATGATACAGTTATTCAGTCAATTTTTGATAGGATTAATATCTCTGTAAATAAACATAATTCATCAGGCATTGCCATTGTCGGGCATCATGATTGCGCCGGGAATCCGGTCAGTAAAACAAAACAGCATGAGCAATTACACCAATCGGCAAACGTAATTAAGGAAAAGTATCCCGACATTCCCGTGATAAAACTATGGGTCAATGAAAATTGGCAGGTGCATGAAATAGAATGATTCCTGCCGAAAGATTATTACGGATTACCATTTATGAAGAAAACAAATACATCGTCAGTTAGCGCCTTTACCACCTGGAGTGTTCTATTAATCGTGGTTCTTGCCGCTATCATTTTTTTACCGGCTATCAATGAAAACCGCACCGCGCGTGCCGATCTGCTTAAAATGTGGCATAGTCAAGCGGCGTTACTTTCGGAAACGGTGTTGCGCACGGCGGATAAAATTGCCGTATTTGACAAAGAAGTTCAGCATTCACGCGATGAACGGCTCATGGATTTGGCGCAGTATATCAGGCAGCTGGATAGTTTACACTATCCGAATCACCGGCCGGTGATGCGCTATATCCGCTCCCAGCTTCGGGCAATGACGTTCTATTTGGATGAAGAAGGAAATATTCTGATGCCCATGCATCGGCATACAGATGAACTGCTGGAACGCTTATTAAAAGAAAACGTGGCTGCTGTTAAAGACAGGCCGGCCGGCGGGGGAAATATTTGTCCGTTAAAATCTGATGAGCCGGGCGCGCCGGTAGCAGTAGGTGTTCTTATACGCCGCGTACAAACTAAGGGATATATCGCTTTACTGCCGCGGCCCTTTTTTATGAACCGTCCAATCGCCGCCAGAAGGATCGTCGGCTGGCTTAATCATATTGCACAAAATCCGGGCATTGAATATATCATCCTGTGGCAAGGATCAAAGATGGTTGCTCATAGCGGCGCTTTGCCTAAAACCGAGAATATGTTCCCTCCGAATATCGGTCCGCCGCAAAGCCGTTTACGCAGGTTTAAAAATATAACCGCCTTCGAATTTCGACGCGCAGAGCCAAATGGTCTGGCTATCGCCATCGGTCTGTCTACTAAGCCGTACGATGATTTACGGCGCAGCTTGATGCGACGGTTAATTTTGAATTCACTTTTACTGTTGTTTGTCGGAGGCGTACTAAGTGTTTACATATTAAAGCGGCAGAACTTTGCCCTGCTCAGCAGAAAGTATGAACGGCTGCAAACTTCAACCTCGGCAATTCTGGAGAACATGGATGAGGGCATCATCGTTTTAGATCATAACCGGACAATTGCCATGATAAACCGCACAGCAGAGCCGTTGTTCGTGTCTCCTTTCGATAACATTGTCGGCAAAGGTCTGTTGCAAGCGGGATTTAAGCTGCCGCCGGAATTAATATCGCGCATATTAAGCTATGAGGTCTTAAAGGATGCGGAGGCGGATTTAACAATAAACAACCAAATACGCAGCTTTTTAATCAACACGCAACCACTTTCTTTTAAAAATGAACAAAAATCGGATGTGCAAGAGCAAATGTACATTATTTTATTACGCGATAATACAAACCAAAAAGAACTGGCCGCTTACCGTCGTCGCAAAAGCAAACTGCAGGCCATGGGCGAGCTGGCCTCGCGCGTAGCCCACGAAATCCGCAATCCCTTAAACGGCATCGGCGTACTGGCGCAACGTTTGGCGCGGGAGTTTAAACCTGAAAAAGACTCGGACGAATATCTGCAAATGACCGAGGCTATTCGTCAGGAAAGCAAGCGTATTAATCGCATTATCGAGACTTTTTTGGCGTATGCCCGGCAGCCGCGGTTGAATCTGAAAAACATAGATCTTAACAAATTGATTGAAGACAACCGTCCGGTTTTTAATGCCGCCGGACAGGCAGGGCTTGAGTATGATTTAGAGCCGTCCTGCTATGTGCTGGCGGACGCGGAACAAATTACACAGGCCTTGCTTAATCTGATTAAGAATGCCATGGATGTTACGCCGCGGGGCGAGTCGATCCATCTAAAACTGCGCTGCCGGGCGCATAAAGCTCTAATTTTAGTGGAGGATGCCGGCGGCGGGATTGGCGAGGATATCATGGATAACATTTTTGATTTGTATTTTACTACCAAAGAAGATGGCAACGGCCTGGGATTGAGTATTGTGGAAAAGATCATTTCTTCACACGGAGGCAAGGTTATGTGCGAAAATATTTACGGCCTGCAGTCCGCAGCGCCACTCGGAGCGCGCTTTATCATTGAACTACCCTTGGCGGCGCAGGAGGAGGAAATAGCGTGAATACGCATACGATTTTAGTGGTGGATGACGAAAAAATTCAACGCGATTCGCTGGCCGGGTTTCTGGAAAAAAGCGGTTATCAGACTTTCACCGCGTCCGATGCCGCCGGCGCCATGAAGCTGGTGCGTCAATATACCGTGGATATCGTCTTTAGCGATGTGAAGATGAGCGGCGCTTCCGGTTATGAATTATTAAGAGAAATAAAATCCTACAACCCGGAAATTGCGGTGATTATCATGACGGCCTTTGGCCGCATCGAGGAAGCGGTACAGGCCATGAAGGACGGCGCCTTTGACTACCTGACCAAGCCCATTGATTTAGACGAAGTGGAAGTAATCATCAGGCGGGCGCTTGAATTAAAACACCTGACCAGCGAGAATAAAGCTTTAAAGGAGCGGCTGCGCGATAAAAATCGTTTTGCCAATATCGTGACCAACAGCCGCTTGATGCAGGAAACGCTGAGCCTGGCCGCGCGTGCCGCCGCCAGCAAAGCGGCGGTTTTAATTCAAGGTGAGAGCGGCACCGGCAAAGAGCTGATTGCCCGCGCTATTCACTATGCCGGTCCCCGCGCCGATAAACCGCTGATTACGGTTAATTGTGCGGCTATTTCCCAGAGCCTGTTGGAAAGCGAATTGTTTGGACATGAAAAAGGTTCCTTTACCGGCGCCATACAGCAGAAAAAAGGGCTGGTGGAAGACGCGCACGGCGGTTCGCTCTTTTTAGATGAAGTGGGTGATATTCCGTTGCCGGTGCAGGTAAAGCTGCTGCGCTTTCTGCAATTCGGGGAATTCCAGCGCGTGGGCGGGAACGTAGTACAGCATGTGGATGTGCGCCTGATTGCCGCCACTAACCGCGATTTGACGGAGCTGATCCGGCAAAATAAATTTCGTGAAGATTTTTATTACCGCTTAAACGTCATCAATATTCATTTGCCGCCGTTACGCGCCCGTAAAGAAGATATCCCGCTGCTGATCGATTTGTTTGTAAAAAAATACGCTGAAGAAAACGGTAAAGAAATCAAACAGCTTTCCCGCGAGGCCATGGATACGCTGATTAAATACGATTATCCCGGCAATGTGCGCGAGTTGGAGAACATTATCGAGCGGGCGGTCGTTTTATGCCGCGATCGGGTCGTTACGCGCGAGGATTTGCCGATCACGCTTATTTCCGGGAATAACGATTCAGTTGCCGGTCAACCGCCGCTTGATTATTATCAGGGCGATTTTAAAATGCGCATTCAGGCTTTTGAAAAGGATTTGATCACCCGCGCTTTGCAGGAAAATAATTTTAACCAGACGCGCGCCGCCAAGGCTTTGGGTTTGAACGAACGCAATCTGCGCTATAAAATGCACAAATATGGTTTGAAGTAGATGTAAGTCTTGCTTAATTCGTTACTTAGACACTAAGTACGACAGCCTTCCACGTCATACCCAACTTGATTAGGCATCCAGAAGGAACAACAGGTTATGGGTTCTCCCGAAGGGACGCCTTTGGTGCCGCCTTCCCCGGAGGGAGCGCTGCCTGCCGGGGGAATGACGCATGGGTATGGGACAGGCAGATTGAATCATGAAAATTAAATGAAAAACGTGATAAAAATGTCGAACGTACGCGACATTTTTGTCGAATTTTATGCCTGTATTCTTCTTTAAGTCTTAAAAATCCGCCGTTTAATTTCTGGCACACAAATTGTACTAATAAGAATCAAACGACGTTTAACCAACCAAATCGGAGGTTCTTATGAAGACCACAAAGTTTTTTGCTCTAATGTTAACCGGGTTGTTTTTGGCAGCCAGCCTTATGGCTCAACCCCCAATGCGTCAGTTTAAAGGGAATGCACCGGGAATGCCTTCTGCAGGTATGGCCATGGCGCAACTACAACTGACCGACAAACAACAGTCGCAGATCGATCAACTGCGCCTTACTTTTCAAAAGGAAATGCTGCCCTTGCGTGATCAGGTACATAGCCTGCAAACACAGTATCGTTTAATGGTGCTCGATAGCAAAGCCAGCAAAGCGGCTTTGCAGAAGCAGTTAAGCAAAATTAGTTCTCTGCGCGAAAAGATGGCTTTAAAACGCGCCGAGCATCAGCGCCAGATTCGTTCTTTGCTTACTGATGAACAAAAGGTTAAGTTTGATCAGCATTTTCTGACCGGGCCCAAAATGAATAAAATGGGCTGCAGAGGCGGAATGCATGGGCGTCGTGGTATGAGACCGATGCGCTAATTAGTAGTAACTTTTTGAGCTAAAGGTCGCTTCGCAAGGGGCGGCCTTTTTTATTTTCGCGCTATTTTTATCCGGTTAATTTCTGTCTGTTTCGGCCTCGATTATTTAAGAAAGCGGTTGAGCAAACGAATATAAAATCAGGAATAATATGAATGACCAGTTAAATAAAATTTTAGAAATATTGGGCTATCACGTAAGTGATCCCCCAAAATAATTTCAACCGGTCATTTGTATGAATAATAAATATAAACCGGGCGCGGAAAAAATGACAAAAAAAATTCAATGGCTGTTAATTATACTATTTTTAAGCGTCACCTTTCAATCATGTAATATTAAATCAATTTTTATAACTAAAACAAATTCACCGCAGGATAAAGCCGCTATTGCCACACTGCCCCATGAAGAAGGTATGGTGTTTATTCCAGGAGGCTGGTTTCGTATGGGCAGCCCTTACAAGGCAGACGAACAGCCGGTTCACCGCGTGTATGTGGATGCGTTCTTTATGGATAAAACCGAAGTAACGGTTGCCGAATTCCGTCGCTTTTGTCAGGACACGCGTCGCCGTATGCCCAAGCAGCCGGTATGGAATGAAGACGACCATCCGGTGGTTAATGTGAGCTGGCATGACGCCATGGCTTATGCCCGCTGGGCCGGTAAACGCCTGCCAACGGAAGCCGAGTGGGAATATGCGGCCCGCGCCGGCGGTAGCAGTTCATATGAATATGCCTTTGCCGGGCAAAATATGTACACAAAAAATTTTGGCAATATTGCCGATGAATCGATTTTATCGGTGAAATCGCGCTTTCCCATTCGTGATGGCTATGACGACGGCTATGTTTACACAGCGCCCGTTGGTTCCTATGCCCCCAACCCCTTCGGCTTACTGGATATGGAAGGGAATGTTTTGGAGTGGTGCCAGGACTGGTACAAAGAAGACAGCTACGCCATGTCGGAAAGCGAAAACCCCCAAGGTCCTGCCAAGGGCTATTATAAGGTGATCCGTGGCGGCGCCTGGAACCGAAGCGGAAAATATCTGCGCGTCACCTACCGAACCTGGTATGTGCCGGGGTGTAAATTTGAATTTTTAGGATTTCGTTGCGCTAAAAGTGTTTCGCAGCCGCAGCCGTTTTTAGTAAAAAGATAGTACGGCCAACGCCGGATGGCGCTGCCGTTACCAGCGGCCTTTGCGGTTCCATGTATGGTCGCTGGCTTGCCTCAGATGTCCTTTCCCTCCCCGTCCGCAAAATTGTAAGGCTCTTTGTTGGATTTCTCTCCAGTTATAGAAGGATCGAAATGGTTTTATAGAACGATTAAAAAAGAGGTATCGACGATTGGTTGGTGACGGATTTTTCGAGAGAATGATCATCTTAAAGCCCTCCTGTTAAGTAATATGCCTGAATGTGTATTTTTTAACGTTTTTTTTCGATAATAGTTCTCTGCATAAAAAACTGGCAGATATTGCTTAAATAAGTAAAATTTCAAATTGATGATGGTCACATACAAATTATCTAAAAGCTGCTATTATTCATTATAAAATCAGACTTAAACTCAAATCTATTTTTCTATTTTTTTTGACTATTCTGGGGGTTCATTTGGATAGACGTATATTTACACGTGTCCAAATAGAGGGAACTAAGATTCAGTATAAATTGGCGAATATGCGCAAATTTATATCCGTCCTTTCAAAGCCAATGGATGTGAAGGATATTTCTAAAAGCGGTTTGTCCTTTTATACGTTGGAGAGCCTTCACTCGGGCGAGCAAATTTATATGAAAGTGAGATTTCCTGACGGACGGCATTTGAAGCTGCGGGGACGCATCCGCTGGCAGGAGGAAGAAGATCATGAGGACACTTTTCGTATTGGCGTACAGTTTGCTCCGTTTGGTTCCAGCAATGAATACAATTCCATGAAGGACTGGGAATACTTGCGTTCCATTCAGGGATTGGAAATCATGGAGCGTGCTTCCGAATAAAAACATATTCATTCTAAACCTTTCTTACCCTGTAATTGCCTGTTACACACATCTTTCCTAAATTACCTGCAATGGTCATTTCTTTTTATAGCGCACGATCTTGCGTTTAATAGTAGCCGCGGGAGATAACATGAAATTGAAACTGCACTGGCAAATCTTTATTGCTTTGATTTTGGGGATTTTATTCGCCTTTATCGGCCGAATGGCCGGCTTCGAAAGTTTTATTGTTAACAAAGTAGCTGTTTTAGGAACTATCTTTTTAAGGGGTCTGCGCATGGTGATTGTTCCGCTGATTGTCTCTTCGATTATCTCCGGCGTAACCAGTATTGGCAGCGCCGAGAGTTTTGGACGCATGAGCCTTAAAACATTTACATATTACATTGTGACCAGTCTGTTGGCCATATTAACCGGGCTGTTGCTGGTCAATCTTATCCATCCCGGTGTGGGTGTGCAATTGGGTCTGCATGAGGCGCCGGTGCAAGGCCTGCAAGCCAACGCCCAAAAATTGGGCGATACCCTGATGGGAATTATTCCCACTAATCCACTTGCCGCGATGGTTCAGGGCAAGATATTGCCGACTATCTTTTTTTCTCTTTTGTTCGGATTTTTTATCACGCGCGCTCCTAAACCGTACAACAAACAACTAACCGATTTTTTCCAGGGTGTTTTTGAAGTGATGATGAAATTGACGCATTTTATCATTCTGTTTACGCCCATCGGCGTTTTTGCGCTGATTGCCAAAATAGTTGCTCAGACCGGAGCGGATGTGTTTTTGCCGCTGGGCGGATATATGCTAACTGTAATTTCCGGGTTGACGATTCACGCGGCGATTACCTTGCCCTTGCTGTTGTATTTTATCGCCGGCGTGTCTCCGATAAAATTTTTTCAGGCTATGTCCGCCGCTTTACTAACGGCTTTTTCCACTTCCTCTTCATCGGCGACCCTGCCGCTGACCATCGAATCCATCGAACAGAATGCCGGCGCCTCCAATCGTGTTAGCAGCTTTGTATTGCCCTTAGGCGCCACCATCAACATGGACGGCACCGCTTTGTACGAATGTGTGGCAGCTATTTTTATTGCCCAGGTTTATGGCATTGATTTGTCCTTTTTACAGCAGTTTATTGTGGTAATTACCGCCTTGCTGGCCAGTATCGGCGCCGCTGGTATCCCCATGGCCGGTTTGGTGATGATGGCCATTATTTTACGCGCTGTGGGCTTGCCCCTGGAGGGGGTGGGTCTGATTTTGGCGGTAGATCGTATTTTAGATATGATGCGCACTTCGGTGAATGTATGGAGCGATAGTTGCGGCACAGCGATCATCGCCCGCAGCGAAGGCGAAACGGGGCTGAAAGTCCTGCGAGATTAATCAACTACAAATAAAGAAAACCGGGGACGTGGCGCCCCGGCTCTCTATTTAATAAAAATCATCTTGGCGGTTTTACTGTAGAGCTGACGGCCATTAGTAGCCTCAGTTACTTTTAATCTATAAAAATAAATACCTGAATTTATCGGCACGCCTTGTTTATTTCTACCGTTCCACAAAACTGTGTGCGCCCCGGCCGCCATTTTAGCGGATAATAATTCGGCGACTTTTTGCCCTAAAATATTGTAGATTGCCAGTTCAACGCGCGCTGAAGTTTTGAGCCCAAAGGCAATGGTCGTTTGCGGATTGAAGGGATTGGGATAGTTTTGCTTTAAATAAAAACTATTCGGTACGCCTGGCCGGTCATCGGCCGGAATAGCGCTGATGGCTTCAATCTGGAAGCTGGTTAATTCGCCGGTGTGCTGTACATTGCCGTACGGCTGGTTCCATGAAAGCGTCATTTTTTGATTGTATTTTTGTGGGATATCCCAGATAAATAATTTGCCCTCATGGGCGATGAACAGCACTTCCAGATCGCCGTCGCGGTCAATGTCGTCCACTACAGGCGATTGACCTTGCACCATATCGCTGCCGGTATCGATGGGGAAGCCTTGAATATCCATGCCTGTGCGACTATCAAGGGCATGTAGAATGCCGAAGGCGGTGATGAAAATAATTTCAGGCGTTCCGTCATGGTTCAAATCTGCCAGCACCGGGCTGGAAAAGGGACTTTTCTTTTCCGACGTCCCGCCGTTATTTACCGGAACAGGCCAGCCCTGTGGCATGCTGCCGTCATGGTTAAAAATATAGACATGATGTTCGCCCACGTAAACAAGTTCCGGCTCAGCATCGTCATCCAGATTACCAGCCACGGCCGGCGAGCAATAACCCCACTGATCAGTGGTTTCCAATTCAATGCCGTCCTCCCAGCCGGGGAGCGCTTCTCCAAGATAATTAATGACGTAGAGTTTTTTTGCTGAGCGGGAGGCAAAAATAATATCCAGCTTGCCGTCGCCGTCCATATCGGCTAAACTGACTGGTGTATTGAGAAACGTAGAAAAGCTTTTTGACCACACGGGTTTTGCTGAATCGGCCGGTACAAAACGATAGAGATGCGAGCCCTGTGTGGGTACAATAACACTGATTTTGCCGGAGTTGTCGATGTCGCCGGCAGCAGGTACGCCTAAAGACCAATTGTCCGTAAAGGCATATCCGTCTTCCGGCCAGCCGGGAAAGGTTTCCCACGAACTGCCGGTAGATCGCCAAATAAAGAGCCGGCTGTTTTTAGGAGCCACCGGAGAGTTGCCGCCATGGGTCAATACAATAATATCTTCCAGCCCGTCGCCGTCCACATCTTTTAACACTACGGACGTCGGTGCGTTGTATCCTAAAGGAAAGGAACCGTAAACCTGACCGTTTAAAGGATTAACAATGGACACATTATTCAAATCGGCACGTTCCAGCAAGCCGCTGACGACTATCTCTTTTTCCGCTCCGCCGTACACGTTTCCAACAGCAGGTACGGTTAAGAATTCCCCCAAAGAAGTAAACTGTTGAATCAGGCTGCCGTCATAATTGTAAATATCCAGCACGCCGTGACCGCCGGAAGCGGCGATTTCACAACGGCCGTCGCCGTCAAAATCATAAGTGATCAATCCGTTGGCCGATGAACCGGTAGCCCGCGGATTAATGGCCGAGGGAAAGTTGGTTTGATAGGGCGCGGCAGACCAGGCCATAATGGTATCGGTAGCCGGACTGAAGTTTTCGGAAGAGTCCACCGCCTGGATGAAATATTCATATTGTTTTTCGTCGTCGACGTCCGTATCCACAAAATATCCCGCTGATGTGACCGGCATGGTATTCAATTGGATGAAATCCGGCGCCCCTGCTTCTCTGCGAAAGATATAGTAGCCTTGCAGGTCCGCATCAGAGGAAGGCCACCAGTTGAGTTCGACCGAGTGCCCGTCGAAAGGTTTAAACTGCAAAGCATGGTACAAATACGGCCGGGTAAAATCGATGGTTTGTCGCTGTGTTTTGCCATACATATCGCTAATAATAATGCGTAAGCGCAGGCTGTCCGGAACAATATGGTGGTTGATTATGACCGGATTATTGGCTTTGGCAATTTCTCTTGCATCCAGATTGCCCATAGATATGTCACCGTTTTCTATGGTCACACTACTGTCAACGGCCTCCACATGTAGGGTCACACCGCTGGCCATACCTTTGCCGGTATTAATCAGCTGCGGAGTAAATTCGGATACATAATTACTGTCGTTAACAACGGTGATCAACGTTTGTCCGTAGAAGCGCACATCCGGTAGATACACAGGGAAAGATAATTTGGCGTTTTCTACCAACACATTTTCCGAGAAGACCTTAATATTCAGAAATACGGCGGTATCCGCAGGAAAGTTACTGTTAACGGAGGCGTCAAAGGGAACGGTGTATTCACTGGTACCATGAGGAACTTCTATATTGAGATCAGCGCCCGAAGTATCCAGCGTTACATTTGGATTAGGAAGATCGGCAAGCACATGCAGCTGGCGTATCTCGGGCAGGGGATTTGGATTTTTTAATTGTAGCTGAACATTCATGGTAATGCGTTCGCCTGGTTCGCATTTATTATTGCCGTTGCCCTCAATCTCCTTAATATCCATTCCGGTGACGCTTACTTTGTTATCATCCCCATGGATGGTTACTTCCTTTTCAAAAGGAATATAATTGTGGCTGGTCACGGTGAGGGTGGCAAAATCTGTATCGGCAGTGCCGTAAGGAAGTACGGCCTTACCGCTATCGTCGCTGTAGGCTGCTTCATAGAGCGTATCTTTCCGGTACAGTGTAACCACAGCGTCAGGCAGCGGATTTCCGGCAGAATCCTTTACAAAGACTGAATACTGCCAGGCATTGTCAATTAAAGTATCCTGATAAGCGATAGTGAGCTTTTGGGGTTTGGCCGTCCACAAAGGCATTTCAGCGTCGCCCAAGACAACGGTTGCAAAGACGATGATTCGTGTGGGTCCCTCCCAAGACAAGTAACCGAGATACGGATAACGCGATAAGAAATGTGCCTCGGCTAAATGGGGGTATTTTTCGTTAAAGGCCAGATTAAAGAATTCTTTTTGCAAGCGCACGCCGCTAAACGGATATTCAAATCCACTGTTGCCGATATAGGCCACGCCGCCGCCGTTTTTGCTGAGCATGTACACTTCGGAAAAAGAACGCTTTAAAATATCGTTGGTGTAGCAACTGGCGATGTACCAAACCGGCGGCAAACTGTTGGATAAATCATCCATTTGGTAACTGTAAATTTCAGAGCCTCTGGCGCCGGGACGAATATCGAAGTATGAGCCATGGCTTTCGCTGAAAATTAAACCATAGTTTTTATTGAGTTCCGCCAAGGGCACATCCGGGCTGCTGCCGATTTCGCCGCTTTCTGTAATCAGGCGACGCGGAAAAGCCGGATTGATTTGCGGGTCAATATTGTTCATGATTAAATCACGGCCGTCGTTTTCATTGCTGAGATTGCTGGCCATATATAAAACATTTGCCGGGTATTGCTCATCGGCAGGGAGTTTTTTCAGCTTTTCATATTGAAAAAGTTTGGTGATAAAACGTTGCACGTCCTGCGTCGTGCTCACAGGCACGCGGGAAACGTACATCTCGGGGTAAGCGTCAACCTTGTCAGCCGCTTCACCGAATACATCATTTCCGTTGGCGTTCCAGTTTCCGTCCAAATCGGAAAAATAGTAATCTGCGGCAAAGGTATAGCCGCCGGTGTGAATGGAGCGCGTGGGAATGATATCCGTGTCGCCGCCTAAGAGGACGTATTTTGTGCCCCGTTTCTGGTAGGTCCAGCGAATGAAATTGCGCATTTTCTCGGCATTGTCAACGCCCGGATATTCCTGCAGGATGGAACTTAACGTACGAATCACGGTAGGTACGCCCTTTTGCGTTTTCCAGTCGGCCAACGGCTGAAAGGCTTCCTTTAATTCGTCTGTAGTAATAATTACATAACGGTCGATGAGGCCGGAGCTTAATTTGTCGGCCGGGATTTCCACGGCGGAGATACTGTTCATCAGGGCGGCTGCTTGAGGCTGCATCATTTTGCTTAATTGCTGCCGGGCGATGGTTTCATCCTGCTGTAGAAATGGTTGCACAGAGGGCTGACTCTCAGCAGTCGTTTGTATGGAAAAATCAATTTGTTTAATAAAGTATAGTTTGGACTGCGCAGGTATATAACGCACGGGAGAGACGGCAAATTGAGCGATGGGAATGCCGTTAAAATGACCGACGCCCAAAAATTTGACGGGTTGCTCAGGAAAAGAGCGGCCGGAGGCGTAGTATTCTTTATCGGGTTCTACAAAATGTCCGTCGCTGAATTGATTCCACAATGGTTGGCGCGGCTGCACTAAAAATTGCCCTTCAACAGCTTTTTCCTGAAAATCATCGATGGTAAAATTCTGCACCGTCTGGCCGGGTTGCAAAGGGATTTTGTACAAATACACGGGAACGTCCGGCGCGCCGCTTTGCGGATTGAGGGCAGAGACATTCAAGGCCTCTTTGTAATCCAGTACATCGTAGGAGCCGCTGTGTTTAATTTCCAGCGATTCTATATGATGCGTGATGTGGTATGTCTGGGAAAATAAGAATGGTGCGCCTGCTATCAGGCTCCAAAAAAGAATCTTCTTCAGCATCGCGGATTTCCTGTGTTAATGACTTTTGTTTAAAATAGGCCTTCTTAAAGGCAAACGAATTGATAAAGGTCATTATTTCCTGCCGTAATGTACTATTAAAAAGAAGAGAAATCATCACAGAATTATAACAGCGTTTTAATCATCTCCCAGGAGATAAACCAACTCATTCAGCCCTTTAGCGGCTTCTTTATAAAAATTAACGCCGGCGCTGCGAAAGATTTGTTCGTTGAGCGCGGGCAGACTCTTTTGCAGATAAGTTTCAAAAAACAACCCGGCCTGCTGCGGATCATCCAGCAAAAGAGACGAAAAAAAATCGAGTATTTGCGGTATGGCGTCGGGATATTCTTCGGCCTGGATAAACAGCGGGCTTTCCATAATGAGGTCGAACAAAGCAGTGCTGTCGATGCCCGGAGCGATATCGGCCAGTTGCAGCGAAATGGCCGGCGGTTCGTCGCCGATGGGCGTGAACATACGGGTGAATTCGGCCTGCAAATCCTGCATTTCTTCGCCCTGATAAAAATTAATTACGTCTAAAATGCGGGCGGCAACAGTATTATCCACGCTGGTTTCGATGGATTTTTCCAATTCCCGGAAAAGATAGTGTAATTCATGGGTCAGTTCGTCGTACGGGTAAACCAGCGTGCGTGCGTAAAAGCGAAAGGCCAGACTAATGGCCTGTGGATTGAAATCTGAATGCATATATTAAAAACGATACCCTCTTTTATAAGAGAGGAACTCGCTCCTTTCTTTAAATTATTTTTTTAGAGCCTTATTGCGCAGCATTTTAGTCATATCATAGGGCGCTGCGCCTCCGCCCAAATATTTGTGAAACCAGTCCAGATGCGCGTTGTAGTAAAAGGGCATCGACTTAACATAATTTGGCCAGTGTCCGTCATTTTTAAATACGATTAAGCGGGACGGTACGCGCATCTTCTGCAAGCCGGTGAAGAACTCCAGACTTTGTGTATAAGGCACGCGGTAATCCTTTTCTCCGGTTATTACCAAACAGGGCGTACTGAAGTTTTTAACGTAATTATTCGGAGAAAGCTCCCGGTATAGTTTCGGATTTTCCCAGGGCGCGCCTTTTAAATCCCAATTGGGGAACCACAGCTCTTCCGTGGCGCCGTACATGGCCGTTAAATCGTATACGCCCATCATGGAGACGATGGCTTTAAAACGCTTGCTGTGTCCTTCCAGCCACATCATCATATAGCCGCCGTAAGACCAGCCCATAGCGCCCATACGCCGGTCATCCACATATGCTAATTTACTCAAAGAGTCGGCTACGGCCATTACATCCTGGTACACCTTGCCGGCCCAGTCTCCGGAGATTTCAGCCGTGAAATCCTGCCCGTAACCGGTGGAACCATGGGGGTTGGGGAAGGCCACAATGTAACCGTAACCGGGATAGACCTGCCAGTCTCCGCGAAAGCCGTTGTACCATTGATACTGCGGGCCGCCGTGCACGTTCAAAATCAGCGGATATTTTTTTGCCGGATCAAAATCATGGGGTTTGATGACAAAAGTGTGAATTTTTTTGCCGGTCTTAGGACTGGCGATCCACAACTCTTCCGCCGGACGAATGTCCACCGAATCTTCCAGCGCTTTGTTAAAGAAGGTCAGCCGCCGGGTTTGTCCGTTATTTATCTGCACACGAACGATTTCCGATGGATGTTCGATGGTGCGCCTGCTGGCGGCCAGCCAGCGGCCGTCAGCCGAAAGGTCAAACGCATCCGGGGTTTTAACGTCGGCGATGCGCTGAATTTTGCCGCGCTTTAAATCGTAGCGGTAAAAAGGGAAATGGCCTTTTTCGTGGGCGCGGAAATAGATAAAGCGGGAATCGGGCGACCAGTGGTATTGTTCCGTCCAGTGATCAAAATTTTCAGTTAAGGTGCGGCTTTGTTTTGTTTTTAAATCATAAACAGCCAGCCGTTTTAAATCCGCTTCGTAGCCGGCTATTTTTTGCTGCTGATAGGCGATGTAACGGCCGTCGGGAGAGAACGCCGGCTGGCCGTCAAAGGCTTCATTAGCTTGGGTTAGATTGGTGGTCGCCAAATCGCTCAGACGAATCAGAAACAGATCATTGTTGGTGCTTTCCGCGGCAAAATCATCGTGCTTGGATTCAACGCATATCCACCGGCCGTCGGGCGAAACAGCGAACGTTCCGCCGAAAGCAGGAAAATCATAGTCGTCCGGCGTCAAATCGCGATAGGCATTCGTGGTTATATCATAAAAAATCAGATGCGTATGCCGTCCGTCTTTGTAAGAAGTCCAGTGCCGGTAGAGCAGATGATCGGCCATGTGCGCTTGCAACGGACCGTTTTGCATGTCTTCCAGAATTTCCTTGTTGCAGCCGTTATCGGCGCCGCATTCGGGGAATACATCGCTGCTAAAAACGATTTGTTGTTTACCGGGGATCCACTCGGCGTCGGATACGCCGCTGTAAAAATGCGTCAGTTGCCGCGGCTCGCCGCCGTTGGCAGGCATCAGCCAGGCCTGGGCGCCTTCGTTGCGGGTGGAAATAAACAGCAAGCTTTTGCCGTCTTTTGACCAGCGGGGATGAAAATCGGCCGCCGGATTATTGGTCATTTGCCGCTGCTGTTTACTGTTGGCGTCCATCAGCCAGATTTCCGAATTGGATGCGCCGTCTGCCAATTGGTAAGCGGTAACCACAAAGGCTATTTTGAGGCCGTCCGGAGAAATCTGCGGGTCTCCCACGTTTTTAATTTTATATAGGGCTTCGATGCTAAAGGGCGCCTTACCTGCGGTCAGTGCGGTTACTATTAAAAAGAGTAAAATAATCGTCTGTCGCATAAAAACATCCTGTATTAGTTTGTGGCGCTAAAGGTAATTCAAAATTTTTACAAGCGCAATTTTAAACAATACAAGCGGCAAGATAAAACAAAGATGATAATGAGAAATATGAATGACCAGTTGAAATTATTTTGGGCTATCACTTACGTGATAGCCCAATATTTCTAAAATTTTATTTAACTGGTCATTCATATGAGAAATTAACCGTTGGCTTTTACAAGGCGGTTAAAGATACACTGTATGAAGCGCTCTTCCTGTTGTTTTGTGATTCTTTCCATTCCAAAAACGCATGTTATTTTTGACGGGGGAGAGCGCCCGTATTTTTTTGTTTTTCCTGATTCACCGTCCTGAAGAATGGAGCTAACTTCTGAAAGATAGGGTTAACGCATGCTATATATGCGCATACTTTAGTCCGTTCTAATTGAATGATTAATTTTTTGTTTGACAAACACCCCTTGACTTTACCGCAACCGTATTTTACATTTAGTCAGACCATTTGTAAGATAGGATTACGATGATTAGAAGACCCTTTTGGCTGAAGAAAATTCACGCCGCCTGGAAATTACGCCCTGTTGTCTGGCTTTCCGGTGTGCGCCGCGTGGGGAAAACCACTTTGACAAAGATGCTTAACCCCGATGTTTACTTTAATTGCGATTTGCCCTCCATGCAACGGTTGTTAGAAGATCCTGAATTCTATCTTAGCAATCTCAGTGAAAATAATACCATCGTATTCGATGAAATACACCGTTTGCAAAACCCTAGTATGCTGCTTAAGATTGCTGCAGATGAATTTCCCCGACTAAAAATCATTGCTACAGGTTCTTCCACTTTAGCGGCTACCAAAAAATTTAAAGACAGCTTAACCGGTCGTAAGACAATGATTCATCTCATGCCGGTACTATGGCACGAAACCGGCGAACAATTCAAAATAAACAATCTGGATGCGAGACTGCTCAGAGGCGGAATGCCGGAAATGCTGTTAGCGGATGAACCGATGGCGGAATATTATAGTGAATGGTTAGACAGCTTTTACGCCCGCGATATCCAGGAATTATTTGGGATTCGTAACCGCACCGGTTTTCTGAATTTATTCAAGCTGTTGCTCAGGCAAAGCGGCAGTCTGGCGGATTATACGCAATTGGCCAAATTAAGCGGATTGAGCCGGCCCACGGTGATGGCCCATTTGGAAGCGCTGTATATCGCCCATGCCATTCATATCCTTCCCCCGTTTCATGGCGGCGGCCGTAAAGAACTAACCCAGCGGCCCAAGATTTACGGCTTCGATACCGGGTTTATCGCTTTTTTCCGTGGATGGGATAATTTGCGTCCGGAAGACCGCGGTTATTTGTGGGAACATCTTGTTTTGGATACCCTAAAATCAACTTTAAACCGGCCGGTATTCTATTGGCGCGATAAATCCAAAAGGGAAATCGATTTTATCGTTAAAGGGCCAGCCGGCACTGTGAACGCATACGAATGCAAAATAAACCCCGATAGTTTTAGTCCGAAGAATTTACAGGAATTCCGTAAAATCTATCCCAAAGGTAAGAATTTTGTTGTAAGTCCTGCGATTAAAGAACCGTTTTTAAAGCGGTTTGCGGACTTGGTCGTAGAATTTTCTTCATTGACCCAGTTATTTTAAATATCGGCTTTCCATATCCTTGACGTCCCAAGACAGGGGGATTCTCATCGCTGTCGCTGCAAAGCGTTTACACAGCCGCCGCACTCTGAAAAACAAAATTGTTAGCCAGGTCGTTTACATTGTTTTCCCCACGCTGAAGAGGTTGTGTGAAAATTTAAAATCAAACTCAAAATGTCATTCCCAACTTGATTGGCGCCAAAGGCGCCCCTCTGAGGGTTCCATAAAAACAATGGGTTATGGATTCCCGCTTTTCCCAAAGGGAGCGCTTTGCGCCGCGGGAATGACACTTGACAAGGTGTTTTCACACAGTCTCTGAATTTGTGGGCTATGAACGTACCGCCCCTGCGGGACGGTTTTTTTTACCCACATGAACAAAATAGGCAATGTGTAGGGATTCAATGCATTGAATCCCTACAACGTTATTCACATTTGCAATTCAAAATTTAACATTAGCGTTTCTATACCCCCTCTCCTTCGGCGGTTTCCCCAAACCGCTTTTACGTTTATATTCGTAATAGGAGAGTCATAAATATACTCGGCCCTAAAAATGTTTAATAATACACTCTACCGCTGCCGGTAGGATGTTTGGTCAATTTAATATCCTGCAGGGCGCTGGCTTTGATGTTGATCTGAAAATCATAGTAGCCGATGGAGGGCTGCCAGCCAAAGGACATCTCCCAGCAATGCAAATCGCGGTAAATGTTAAAGCGCTGCGTAGTGATGCGCTTGTTAACCAAATCAAAATAGGCGTTCCAGCCTATCTTCCAGTTTTTGGACAATTTAAAATTTGCCCGCGCGGATAAATCCAAGCGGTGCGGATCGGTCCGCCAGCGGTTGTAGGAATAACTTAGGCTGAACGAGGTGGACCAGGGTGAGGAGATTTTGCGCGTCTGGTCGCGGTAGTTGATGTAGGGAGAACGGTAAGTGGGATTTTTCAGAATGCCTTCGTTTTGCAGGCTGTCGGCGGTCGCTTTTTCAGATGGCGTTTTTTTCTTCTTCTTTTTGGCAAAGGTCTTGTCGCTGATAGAAAAGCTGTAGGAGGTGCTCAGACTGACCAGTTGCGGAAACGAATTAAACTGATTGATGTAACCCGTGTTGGCATGATTGCGCTTGTAAAAAGAGTGCGTCATGCGCACACTGATATTTTTACCCAGAATATTGGAGCGCAGGTTGGTGCTTAACTGATTCCAGCGCAGGCTGTCTTTGGTGAAATTATATGAGGTGCCGAAGTTCATGGTTAACAGGCTGATTTTTTTCTCTTTGTTGTTTTCATCAATCAGTTTACCCTCAAACACATTGCCTAGGCGGATGTTTATGCTTTGTGATTCGCTGGAGCCGGTGCCGCCGAAAGGATTATTTTTGAAACGGTCGATCTTGTGCACCACGCCGTTGGTATCGGTGATCTCGTTAAAGTAGCCGTAAAAAGGGCTGGAAAAATTTGGCCGGTAGGTGTAGCTGATCGAGGGATCAATTTTATGTCGGATGTATTTCAGTTTGCCGATGTTGGGTTCAAATAGACCGTACAAGGTGGTTTTAGCGGCCAGGCTGGCGCTGAAGGTGTGCCGCGCGGCAAACTGCTTTTTCTGAAACTCCTCGATAGAATTGGAGTCGGCATTGAGTTTGGCCTCGGTGATTTCGTCCACCCACACTTCCTGTAAAGAGAGCGACGGACTCAGGTTGAGATATTTAAACACTTTGTTGGGCGCGGAAAAGGAAAAACGGTGCTGCACACCCTGGGTTTGTGTTGCCTGAAAGGTGCTGTCTGAGGTTGGTACTTTGTCCCCGCGGTGCACCAACTGGCTGTTATAGGAAAAATAGATATTCTGATACCAGTTGCGCCTGCCGCCTAATTTTTTGCCGGTTACGGTTTCGTACAGCGTGCTTTGGGCGCGGTTAAAGCTCAGGCTGGGCAGCGTGTAGCTGATGCGTCCGGTCTGCAAATTCTGGTTATGGCTGGCGCTGAAGCTCAAACTGTTTTTGGTGCCCGGCCAGCGCTTGCTGATAGAAATATTGGAGGTGATGTTCTGATTTAAACGATCTTCCAAATTGGGCGAAAGCTGGCGGACAAAATTGCGGTCGCTCATAAAACTGCCCTGCCCGGAAATACTCATAGTAGGATCAATAGTCTGGCGGTGCGAAAAGGTCAGCCGCCAGCGTTCCGTTTTTTGCCCGGTGCTTAGATCCCGCGGAAAATACTCGGCGGAAAAAGCGCCGTTTAGTTTGTAACGCACAATGTAGCGGGCGCGTATGCGATAGGCAAAATCCAGCTTGTCGTAGTAATCCATTAAAAAGGAAGCGTCAAAATAGTCGTTCGGCGCCCAGTAGTAACCCATGCCCCGCAGGAATCTTCCGCCCACGGTGCTTTCGCCGTATTTAGGAATAACGATGCCGGAATGGCGTCCGCGTTTGTTGGGGAAAACTCCGAAAGGCAGCCAGGCCAGCGGCACATCGGCAATATAAAACACAATGGGCCTGGCGATGACTTTGTCTTTTACTTTCAAGCGGATGCGGCTGCTCTTAAAATAATAATGGGGATGATCGATGTACTCGCAGGAAGTAAAAATACCGTCCTGCACCAACAAGGTGCTGTCGGCAATTCGGTGGATGTATTTGCCGCGGTAAAATCCGGGTTCCATTTTGGTCGTGCCCATCTGGATGCGTCCGCGCTGTGTATCGAAATTATACTCGATGGAATCGCCCTTCAGCGGTTCCTGGCCCGCTTCCGTAAAAACCGGCGTACCACGCAGCGCCGCATGACCCTCGGCGTCGATAGAATCTAAATTGCCGGTGGCATACAGTGTTTTTTTACGCTGGTCGATCATGATGTCAGCCGCGGTTAGCGTCATATCCTGATAAATCAGTTTGGCGCTGCCGCGCAGGTAGATGAAATTGCCGCCGTCGCTCAGGTAAATATGATCTGCCCAGTATTTGATGGGCCCCTGTAGTTCGCCGGAAGGCTTTGACTGCCCGGGCAGCGAATCAGCGGATGCCGCCACGCGCGTGGTGTCCTGCGCAAAAAGTGCGGCTGTAGAAAATAAAATCCAGAAAACGGCGGCAAATTTTATCATGTTATCTTTTACGGCGTCTTTTGCGTTTTGTTTTTTTTCAGAGCGCTATTTTCCATAAAAGAATTACTGCGCCCCGGCTCGTCGCTTAAGTTTTCGATCAGGCTGAAGTCGATGCTGCGCCGTTCCAAATCCACATTTTCCACACGCACCATCACTTCGTCGCCCAGACGGATGGTGTGGTCTTCGTGACGGCCTACCAGCGAATAGGTCTTTTCGTCGTAAATGTAAAAATCATCGGTTAAATTGGTCAAATGAATCATGCCTTCCACATAATTGTCTTCCAACTCCACAAAAACGCCAAACGAAGTTACGCCGGAGACCAGCCCCTTAAAGGTTTCACCTACATAATCATGAATATATTCCACCTGTTTAAGCTTAATGGATTCGCGCTCGGCTTCCACGGCCAGCCGTTCCATTTTGGTGGATTGAAAAGCGATTTTTTTAAGGCGATCGCGCAGCCCCTTGGCTGGTTGTAAAGATTTATCGTATGATTTTAACAGTCGGTGCACGGTTAAATCGGGATAGCGCCGGATAGGCGAGGTGAAATGGGTGTAATCCTTAAAGCCCAGACCGAAATGACCAATGTTCTTTTCCGAGTAGACTGCTTTCATCATGGAGCGCAGGGCGACCTCTTCGATAATGAACTCTTCCTTGGTGCCTTTGATGGATTTAAGCAAATCCTGCATGTAGCGCGAAGTAATTCGTTTAACCGGTTTAAAAGGCACGTTCATGGCCGATAAAAAATCGAAAAAACGTTTCATCTTTTCGTCGTTGGGCTTTTCGTGCACGCGGTAAATAAAAGGCAGCGGTTTGTTTTTAGACGGGCTGATGCGGTAAATATGGCGTGCCACGGTCTGGTTGGCTAACAGCATAAATTCTTCCACCAGGCGGTGGCTGTTCAGCCGCTTTTTAGGGATGACTTCTACCGGCTTGCCTTTTTCATCCAGCACAAAACTAACCTCGGGCGTTTCAAAATCGATGCCGCCTTCTTCGAAGCGTTTGGCCGTTAAACGGGCGCGCAGCCGGTCCATCTCTTTCAGAACGGGCGCCAGTTCGTCCGGCGCTTTGCCGTCGACGATGTCCTGTACCTCTTCGTAAGTAAAGCGCCGTTTGCTGTGGATAACGCTGGGCGCAATCTGATAGTCGACCACTTCATTGTGTTCATCCACTTCCATCAGGCAGGAAAAGGTCAGGCGGTCCACCTGCGGCTTTAAGCTGCACAGCTCGTTGGAGAGATATTCCGGCAGCATGGGAATCACGCGGTCTACCAGATAAACGCTGGTGCCCCGTTTGTAGGCCTCTTTTTCCACTGGCGAGTCGGTGGAAACGTAGTGGCTCACATCGGCGATGTGCACACCCAGCTCATAGTTGCCGTTGTCCAGTTTGCGCAGAGAAACGGCGTCGTCAAAATCTTTGGCGTCTGCGGGATCGATGGTAAAGCAAACCAGTTCGCGCAAATCCAGCCGCTCTTGCAAATCCTGCGCTTTCAATTCAGGCGAGATTTTCCGGGCGCTTTGTTCCAGCGAATCCGTAAATTTTACCGGCAGATTAAAGGAATAGGCGATGGAGGCCACGTCCACGCCGGGATCGTCGGGCATGCCCAGCACTTCGCTGATGCGTCCTTCGGGATTGTGCTGGTTTTTCTCCCAGCGTAAAAATTCCACCACCACCTTTTGGCCGTCGCGGGCGTTGGCGGCGGTTTCATCGGAAACGAGAATATCGCGGTAAATTTTGGGATCGTCCGGCGTAACGTAGCTATAATAATCGGTTTTGTGGTAAGTGCCCACAATGTACTGGCGGAAACGCTGCACTACGCGTTTGACAAATCCCTCCAAACGTTTGCCGCGCTGCGAGGCGTACAATTGCACTTCCACGGTGTCGCGGTCAAAGGCTGTGTTCAGATTGGGTTGGGCCACGAAGATGTCCATCTCCTGGTCTTCCACCATCACAAAGCCGTAGCCGGCGCGTGTGGTGCGCAATTCACCGATCAGTGTGGCCACTTTAGGCGCATAAGTGTATTGCTGATTTTTTATCTGCATGATGCGCCCGTCCTTAACCAGCCGTTCTAAGTTGTTCAGAAACGTATGGTAGTTGTTTTTGTGAATGTTCAGCGTTTTGCTGATGGCCTTGCGCGGGAAAGGTACGCCGGGCGTCTCCTTCAGCAAATCCAATATGGATTTTTGCATGGCGTTTAAGGGTTTTTTACTCATTTGATACCTTTATTTTTAGAACTCTTGCAATGTTATTTATATCATTTATGATGTTAACTTGGGCAAAGGACTGCTTTTGTGCCAGGGCGGCTATTTTATCTGGCTGCGATCCGCTCATTTCCAGAAAAAGATAACGGCACTTGGGCGCGTCGTTCTCCGCAGTTAACTGAAACAGACGGCGGTAAAAGCTCAAACCGTCGGCGTTGTCGGTCAGAGCGAACCTCGGTTCAAAGTCGCGCACTTCGGCGCTCAGGCCGGCTAACTCCTCCCGAGTGATGTAAGGCGGATTGGATACGATGATGTCCGGCTGGCCGGGGAAATCCGGCGGCCACGGTTGAAAAATATCGTATGGCTCAAAGCGAATCTGTTCGTTTACGCCGTTAAGGCGGGCGTTTTCTTCGGCTAAACGAAGAGCCTCGGCAGAGATATCGCCGGCCCAGATACGGCTTTTAGACCATAATCTGGCCAGGCTAACGGCGATGCAGCCGCTGCCGGTGCCGATATCGACAATAACGGGATTTTCAACCGCCGTTTCCTCTTTTAGTTCCAGCACCTGTTCCACCAGTATTTCCGTTTCGGGGCGTGGAATCAGCGCTGCCGGTGAAACTTTGAAGGGCAGTCCCATGAATTCCGTTTGCTGCAGGATGTACTGCAGGGGCTCTCCGGCGGCGCGGCGGCGTACCAGCCTGCGGTATTCTTCCAACTCCGGCGGCGCGACGAGTTGATCGAAAGCAACATACAAATCGACGCGTTTCATATTAAGAATTTTGGCCAGAAGCTGTTCAGCGTTTAAACGGGGGTTTTCGATTTTTTTTTCTTTAAAATACTGGGCCGTTGTATTTATGAGATCAATAATTTTCCAGATTTTTTTCGTTGCCATGTACGTTGCTTCATCATTATTTCCGTCTGTGACATAAGATTGGAATATTTCAGACAAAAAGCAAGGATAAAGAGGCGCAAAGACAGATGAGAGTGGCAGATTTTTACCTTTGACTAAATGGCATGTGGAATGTAAATTAATGCTGCCATATATTTTCTTAAAAATTCATGCTATAGAAAGCGCCTTTTATGAAACGATTTTTGTATGTTACCATCCTGTGTGGTGTTTCCTTTTTGTTTGCCGGCAATACGTCGATTGTGCGTGTGCTGGACGGCAATCTGTTTGAACTGAACACCGGTCAGAAAATCCGCCTGGCCAATGTGCGCACACCATCGCTGAAATCGAAGGATGCAAACATGGCCGCGCTGGCCAAAGTAGTAGTCCGTTTTGCGCAGATGCAGCTAACCGATCAAACAGTGAAAATCGACTTCAGTGAATTTCGCGACGATTCCGGTTTTGTACTTGCGCATGTCTATCAAATCTATCCTCTGGAAAAACGCAACATGAAAGCCGTCTTTCTGGAAAAAGGCTTTGGCTGGTTTGTAAATAACGCCGACAGCCTGCATATAGCGGAATACCGCAAAGCGGAAGAGACCGCGCAAAAAAAACACCGCGGCGTATGGAATCCGAATTATCCTGTTCCGGCGCCTGAGCAAGAGTATCAGGTGGCTCTATTTTTAGGAGGACTTAAAGAGAAGCAGGATGAGTACACCAATGAAAGCAGCTACTATCAGGAGGCGATGGTTGAAGCGTCGCCGGTAGAAAAAGAAAGCGGTATCATCGGCCGCATCGGTATTATCCGCCATGTGGAAGATGGTTCCGGTTGTTGTGATTGCGCTTTGCCTCCTGAAGCTGAACCGCAAGCATATCACCATGTCAGTTTAATGATGTATGCCGGAGCCCGCCTGCAAATGATGACGGATTTTATGGGTTTTACCATTGGTATGACGGCCGCATATAATGACCGGAACTACTGCAGCGAAGGATATAAATATTTTATTCTGCCCAATGCCGGTTTGAAGGTGGGCTGGATGAAAAAGTTCTATGTTACCGCAGATTTGTTTAGTGAGTACATTCTGCCATTTTCCGTGGGCCTGCAATATATTTTTGATCGTAAAGCCACTAACCTGTGGGTGGGTATGATGCATCTGAACGATAAAGATAATTTTTATGCCTTTAAGGGTAATTATATGCTAAACAAGCAATGGATATTAAAAGCGCAGGGAATTCTGTCTTATCCGGAGCTGGCGCCCGGATTTCGTATTGGCGTGGGCCATGTGATTAGCGGAAAATAGTTTTTTCTTTTATTGCCTTCAATTGTCCTCACTTAGTAATTTATGCCCGTACTGAGAAGCGGCAAATTAATCATGAGTCTATCTATCGGCGCCATCATTTTCGGTAGTGATAGCATCGGTTTTGGTAGTCAATTCAATCATTGAAACAAATAAACGAAGGGATACGTAGATGAATACGTTAAAAGAACTTTTGGATATTGCCATTGAAGCCGAAGTAAACGCCCAAAAGCTGTATCGCCGCGGCGCGCAGGTAGCCGGCGATAGGGAGACCAAACAATTTTTAGAACAGTTGGTGCTGGAAGAAGTGCGTCACGAAAACATGCTGTTCAATATCCGCGAGACCGGCATGTACGATTTAGAAGTAGAGATTCCCGACGACAGTCTGTTCGAAACGGCGCGCAGATCGCACGGCAGCGAGGACGTGAATTTTGCAGAAGACTGGACCGTGGAGCAAATTCTGGAGGTAGCTTTAAAACGTGAATTCAACGCCCAGAAACGCTACGAAGCGGCGGCCAAAGCTGTTGACGACCCTGAACTGATTACCCTGTTTGAAAATCTGGCCAAAGAAGAAGGCGCCCATCATCGCAAGGTGCAGCGCCAATATAATTTGCTGCGGGGAAAGATGGGGGACGAACTGGGCTGAAATAGATTTCATCTTAGAAAAACGGCAACGGCAATAGTTGAATAAAAAATCATGTACTGATTATAATGGATATTATTTAATTAAACAGAGGAAAAAATGAACGTTCTGGGACTTATGGTAATCATTGTATTTTTGCTGATTTGGTGGGCGCCGATCATTTTAATCGCCAAATCCGGCAAAACACAGGGCGGTGAAAAGATATCCTGGATTTTAGCCATATTTTTTATATCGTGGTTCGCCTGGGTGTTTTATCTGCTGTTGGCGCCGCTAAAACAAACGGCCTAATGTTCGAGGCTTTTAACAAAGTTTAAATAGGATTCATAACGGCCGGGATGAATCTGTCCTTCCTTTAACGCCTCTTTCACGGCGCAGTCGCGTTCGCTGATGTGCAGGCAATTGCTGAACTTGCAGTAGGGGGCAAATTCATCGAATTCCCTGAAATAGTAACGCGCTTCACGCGGATGAATATCGATAAAATCAATTTCCTTAATACCGGGCAAATCGATGACCTCGGTGGCTTCGGTTAAATGGTAGATTTTAACCTGCGAGGTTGTGTGCCGCCCGCGCTTGCTCACATCGCTCACTTCGTTGACTTCAATCTGCAAATTGGGATCGATAGCGTTCAGCAAACTACTTTTACCCACGCCGGAGTGGCCGGCCAGGGCCGAGCGTTTACCGCGCATCATGGCTGCCAGTTCCTGAACTCCCTGACCTGTTTTAGCCGACGTCAATACTGTTTGGTAACCGATCTTTTGATATATGCTAAAAATATCTGTGCCCTCTTTACCATCTTCCAGCAAATCAATTTTATTTAAACAGACGATAGGTTCTATGCCTTCGATTTCGCTGAGCACTAAAAAGCGATCCAACAGACCGGTTTTCAAGGGCGGCGAGATAAAGGAGCCGACAATCAGAATCTGGTCCAGATTGCGGGCCAGCTTGCGGATGTAAGGCATGTGTTTTTCGAGGAATTTGGGAACGCCGTCTTCGTGCAGCATTTTTTGTTTGCGGTCGATCTGCGATTTTTGCCGCAGAAAGTAGTGAATCTGCTTTTGTTGTCTTTTGGTCAGGCGTCCCATTGACGGATTACAAGCTGTTTTTATCTAAAAATTCATGGATTAACGTACGCGCGGGCGGCGCATCGGCAGAAATCTGCACCGCTTTGGCCAAGCGCCGTTTTGCTTCTTCGATAGCCTCCCGACGGTCGGTGTACAAGGTCATTAGCGGCTCATTGGCGGAAACAGCATCGCCGCTCTTTTTGTGAAGAACAATGCCGGCCTTGGGATCGATAACGTCGTCCGCTTTGCTGCGTCCGGCGCCCAGTCCCACGGCGGTCAGACCCACCTCCAGCGAATCGATTTCGGCAATGTATCCGCTCTCTGCGGCCGGCACATTCGCGCTGAATTTGGCCGGCGGATAGTTTTCCGGATGCTGCGCCATGTTGACGTCGCCTTCCTGCCCGGCCACGATTTCAACGAATTTTTGCCAGGCTTTGCCGGAAGAAATCATCTCTTTGGACTTAGCCACGCCTTCTTCAATGGAGGCGGCTTTTTGTCCCAGGTAAATCATGGCTCCGCAAAGTTGGTGTGTTACTTCCATTAGGTCGGCCGGTCCGTTGCCCTGCAGGCCGTCGATGCATTCTTTGATTTCCAGCCAGTTGCCCACGGCTTTGCCCAAAGGTTCGTTCATGTCAGTAATATAAGCTACGGTGGGCTTGCCGAACTGTTCGCCCACGGCGATTAATTGTTTAGCCAGCGCTACGGAGTCTTCATATTTTTGCATAAAGGCGCCTTTGCCGGTTTTTACATCCAACACTAAGGCGTCAATGCCTTCGGCCAATTTTTTGCTCATGATGCTGCCGGTGATTAGAGGAATGGACTGGATAGTTGCCGTAACGTCGCGCAGAGCGTACATCTTTTTGTCAGCGGGACAAATTTCCGGCGTCTGGCCGATTAGGCAGGCGCCGATTTTTTCAATCTTACGAGCGTATTCGTCGATGGTATAATTTACGTTAAAACCGGGAATGCTTTCTAACTTATCCAGCGTACCGCCGGTGTGTCCCAAACCGCGTCCGGAAATCATAGGTACCGGTACGCCGGCCGCCGCCACTACCGGCGCCAGAATAATGGAAACCTTGTCGCCTACGCCGCCCGTGCTGTGCTTATCTACTTTAGTGCCTGGAATATGGCTGAGGTCGACCACTTCGCCGGAATGCAGCATGGTGTTGGTCAGGGCCATAGTTTCCTGCTGCGTCATGCCGCGCAAGAAGACGGCCATTAACAAAGCGGACATCTGATAATCGGGAATATTGCCGCCGGCAAATCCCAGCACCATAAATTTTATTTCCTCTTCGCTTAACTCAAAGCCGTCGCGTTTTTTACTGATTATTTCGTAAGCGGTCATGTTTCCCTTTCATAATTCTTCTGCGAAACCTTTTAGGTTTCGCAGAAGATAAACCTTGTTTGTTGTTATACTCGAATAGAAATGGTTCGAATACAACCCATTTCGTCCTGAGAGTTGCGTGTTTTGTACGAAATCCCAATTTATCGGGATGATACCGATTACCTCAGTTGCGCCACCGGCGCCCCTTCAGGGTAACCATTTACTGATCGGTATAAATCCTTACGACCTTAGGAAGGTTTGCAAAAGCTTCCGGTCTCCGTTGCGCAGCTTTTTGAGCTTCGAAACGAGTTGTTGCCATTTTACAGATATATCTTTACGAACCCATTGGAGGGTACGCAAAGGATTAGTAAGCTCCTTCTGCCGGTTGGCCATTGGCTATAATAGCCACGCTGGCGCTGGCGCCGATACGCGTGGCGCCGGCTTCCACCATTTTGCAGGCCTCTTCGTAGGAATGAACGCCGCCGCTGGCTTTTACGCCCATACTGGCGCCTACTACTTTACGCATCAGCGCTACGTCTGTTACGGTGGCGCCGCCCTTGCTGAAACCGGTGGAAGTTTTCACGAAATTGGCTCCGGCATGCTGGGCAATGGCGCAGGCTTTTACTTTTTCTTCGTCCGTCAACAGACAGGTTTCTAAGATTACTTTAACCACGCGGCGACCGGCGGCGCGTACTACGGCGCGGATATCCCGTTCGACTAAATCGTAATCGCCTGATTTCAGCGCGCCGATGTTGACGACCATGTCCACTTCGTCGGCGCCCTCTTCGATAGCCCGCTCGGTTTCGCGTGCTTTCACTTCCGGAAAGGTGGCGCCCAAGGGGAAGCCGATCACCGTACACACTTTTGAAGGTCCGCCGCGCATCATTTTGTAGGCCAACGGCACCCATGTGGGATTAATGCACACGGAAGCAAAATGATGTTCGTTGGCTTCCTTGCAAATTTTTTCAATATCCGCCTGCGTAGCCTCCGGTTTAAGCAAAGTATGATCAATCCACTTGGCCAGCTCGTACTTAGGCGGGCAGGTGGGGCCTTCCGCCCCCACGCGGCTGGCGCCGAACGAGAGCAGCTCGTTGGCTGCATCGTAAGAAAACGGCCGTGCGGCGATATTTTTTTCTGCGATTACCTGCGAAATAATGTTTTCGATAACGTCACTGGTAATGGTGCTCATATTGTGTTCCTAAATTTTTAGATCTTAGTATCTAAATCTGAGAATTTGTCTCTAACATTTTAAGCTGCGATTGTTATGAGCTGGCCTCATAACCCTCCCCCTAGCCCCCTCCCTGATGCATCAGGGAGGGGGAATTAAAG
>CAZIBE010000029.1:0-40646 GCA_964536685.1 uncultured Calditrichaceae bacterium
AAAAAGCCAACCCTAATTCCAAGCACATTTGCAATTCACACGAGCCAACGCTCAGACCAATAATTGCAAAAGAGCTTGTAATGCCAACGCAGAAAAAGGAATTAGCAAACATTTAAAAAGACTTGTATGTAGAAAGCCCAGCAGCTAACAAAGGCTATAAATCATTGGGCAGCAAGTAGTTATAATGAAGTTAATGAAAGTAACGAAAATTAACGGTAAATTGAAAATGGAGTGCTTCGAAACGCCCAACGCTTCATAGCCAAACCGTTGAACTTAAGTAGTTTGTTAAGAAAATCGCGTATAACAATGGGCTGCAAGGGAACGAGCACGCGTCCTATTTATTTGAATTTTAAAAGTGTTTTAAGCGTGCTCTTCCCCTGAGCCCTGGCTGATATCCTATTTTAAAGGCAAGTGTGGGTATTTTTAAAATTTCAAATATTTTTGGCTAGTTTTTAGTAATCGGTAATCAGTTACAAACGCCTTGCAGAGCTTCAATAGTTTTGTCAGGTTCAGATTTTCCCTCCCCCGTCTTATGACGGACGGGTGTGGATTTGGAATTTTACCCGTTCCCCAACTCCGTCCTTTCTGACACTCAACCAATTTTTTTGTGCTAATAGCACAAAAATCATTCGAAACCGGGCAATGTGTGCAAAAATCACTTGACATGGAGATTTGCAACTTTTATATTTCACAGCATCTTAGATAAGATAAAAAGGATTTGCCTATAGGACGTTTGTTAAAGGTTGTTATTTTTTACATAAGTACACATCGTAAACAGGCTGGATCGGTCTACCTTTAACAGACGTTCTATGAGGTTATTATAATATATAACCGGTTAATTTGGAAAAGGTAGATAATCCAGATAACCGGTTTTTTTTTTGGAGGAAAATCAAATGAAGCGTTTCACGGCAATTTTAGCGTTAGCGGTTTTATTTCTCATTCCTGTGCACAAAGTTTTTGCACAGGGCGAGGCGGCCGTGCCATTTTTATTAATCACCCCCGGCGCCCGTAACGGCGGTATGGGAGAATCCGGCGCCGCTTTAGTTAACGACGCCACGGCTATTTTCTGGAATCCGGCCGGTCTGGCTTTTCAGTACGAAGATCCGGAAACGGACAAACCGTATGAAATTTCGTTCATGCATTCCAAATGGCTGCCCCAGTTCAATTTTAGCGATCTCTTTTATGATTTTATGGCCGGACGCATGTACGTTGAAGACGTGGGCATGATCGGCGCCAGCATCACTTTTTTGAATTTAGGAAAAAATGTTTGGACGGACGAGAGAGGCAATGAATTAGGCACCTTCGATTCTTTTGAGTACGCCCTGACCCTTTCTTACGCCACCAAGCTCAAAGAAAATTTGGGCATCGGCGTCAACGCTAAAATTGTGCAGAGTAACCTTTCTAACGTCAGCGTCGGTTCCGAAGACCGCCAGGGCAAGGCCACCACTTTTGGCGTGGATGTGGGCGTGCTGTGGAGGCCGGCTTATGACTTTTTGGACAACAAACTCAGCCTTGGAGCCAATCTTTCCAACTTCGGGCCTAAAGTCACCTATATCGACCGCGCCCAGGCCGACCCCATGCCCACCAATCTGCGTATGGGTTTGGCCTATAACGCCTATGACGACGGTTTTAATAAAATCACCGTAGTCTACGACATCAATCGTCTGTTGGTAGTTAAATATGCCGACGGCTCCTCGGACAATGTATTTAAGTCCGTTTTCTATTCCAGTTGGGTCAAGGGCGACATTAACGATCGCCTTAGAAAATTCACGCATTCTGTAGGGCTGGAATATAAATACGGAACGCTGATCGCCCTGCGCGCCGGCTATTTTTATGAAGACGCAAAATTTGGCGCCCGTAAATTCGCCACCTTTGGCGCGGGTATCGGCTTTAATATGTTTGCCATAGATTTCAGCTATATTTCCGCCGCGCAGGATCATCCTCTGTCCGACACCATGCGTTTTTCCGTTGCGGTTAAATTCTGATTTTAAAAAAGGGGAATCGCAAGATTCCCCTTTTTTTTAAATACACCCGGAATTAAATTAGCATAAACGCAGTCTGCCGGCATCCGGTGGTCTCGTAACTTTGAAAAACATTTCCATTACTCACTCCGGAAAAATTTAAAATGAAGGATATACAGGCACTTAGTCGTTTGTTGCTCGTTTTGTTTGTTTTTTTTTCAGGCGCTCAGGCTTTTGCCGCGCCTGCCGACACCTTACGTATTTGCGCGTTACGTGTACAGTTCCAGCAGGACGCCAACAAATTAACCAGCGGCGACGGCCGTTTTATGATCGATTCGGTCACTACCGATCCCTACGCTATCGATCCCGCCCCGCACGACAAACAGTATTTCAGAGATCAAATTCAGGCGGCGGCTAATTATTACAACAAAGTCTCCGGCGGCCGGCTGCACATTAGCGGGCAGGTATTCCCGGCGGCGGACAGCGCAGCCTTTACGCTGAACCATCCCATGGGGTATTATAATCCCAATACCACAGAAGCGGCCATCAATCAGGGGCTCAGCCGGCTGTTTGTGGATGCGGTGCAACAAGCCGACGCCTCCGCTGAAAACATCGATTTTAGCCAATTCGATTTGGTCGTGATCTTTCATGCCGGCGTGGGACGCGACGTGGAACTGGGCTACGATCCCACACCGCAGGATATTTCATCGCTGTTTCTTTCAGAGAACTTTTTAGCAACCTCTCTGGGAGACGGCTTTGACGGCGTAAGCGTGAACAACGGCGCCGCTAAAATCCGCTTCGGCATTCTTCTGCCGGAAACCGAAAACCAGGAAGGTTACCAAATCGCGCTTACCGGCATGTTTGTTTCCAACATCGGCAGTTATTTAGGCCTGTACGATTTATTCAGCCCGACCACCAAGCGTGCCGGCGTGGGCCGTTTCGGTTTAATGGACGCCGGTCTGATGAATTTAAACGGTTTGATTCCTTCGCCGCCCGGCGCGTTTTCGCGCATGTTGTTAGGCTGGGACGAACCTGTGGCGCTAAACGCCCCCCTGCAAAATGTTTCCATCGCTCGGTTAGGCAGCGCGGCCGCCGACGCGCATCCTACGCTGGTAAAAATCCCTTTAAATGAAAACGAATATTTTTTAATCGAACAGCGGGGCACGCCGAAGGTGAACATCGACTCGCTCTATGCCGAGTTGTACGATCAGGACGGCGAAGCGCCCAGTTATATGAAAGTGCTGAAAACCTATTTTGCCGATCAAATCGAAATTGCGCCCAGCGGCGTGCTGCTTTCCGTGCCCGATTACGACTGGGGCCTGCCCGGCGCGGGTATTTTAATCTGGCATGTGGACGAGCGCATCATCGCCGAAAAAGGCCCGCAAAACCGCATCAACGACGATCCCGGCTACCGCGCCGTTGACGTCGAGGAAGCGGACGGCTCGCAGGATTTGGGCCACACTTACACGTTATTGGACGCCGGCTATCAAAAAGAACTGGGCTGGCTGGCGGATTTTTGGTTTAGCAACCGTCCTTCGTACTTATCCGGTTTTGAGCTGTACAAAAACGAATTTTCCGACCGCACCACGCCCAATACGCGTTCCAATCGCGGTCAGGCCAAATCGCATATCACCTTAAAAAACTTCAGCGCCAACACGTCCGATGTGATGACTTTTGATTTTACGCGTGATTTTGCGGAGCAGGGATTCCCCATAAAAATTACCGCCCAAAACGAGCGCATCCTGGCCGCCACCGCCGGGCGGGCCGCCGATTTAAACAGAGACTTCCAGTTCAGCGTCAGCGACGCCGGTAAAATCTACGCCGTAGGCTCGGGCGCCGGCGGTCTGTTTTCCGGCACTGTGCGCACGATTGCAGAAATCACCCCAGCGCCGCGGCGAGCCGCTTTGGCTCTGGCCCGGCAATCTGCAGACGGCGGGTTCAATATGTTGGCGGTCGCTGCGGACGACTATTTACATCTGGTAAATATTTCGCAGGTTTTTTTAGATTCTCTGGGCTACCGCCTGATCAGCCAACCGCTTCCGGCTCCTTTTAGCGCGCCGCCCGTGGTCCAGGGAGAACAGATTTACGTGGCCTGCGCCAATGATTCCCTGTACGCTTTCAAGTGTAACGGACAGATTATTTCCCGTCAGATGCAAAATCCTAAGGTGTTCGATATTGTCGTCGCAGCCGACGGCTCCATAGTGGATTTACCGGCGCATACGAAATATGCTGCGCTGGCCGCTGTACAGGATAATCAGCTATCTGTAATTTCCTACAATGCTCAGACCGCTGACTTTATTACATTTCCTGTTTCCGCGCCCACAGAAACCCGGACGATAAATTTAAACAAAACGCTCAGCGGGCAGTTCGCTGTGGCCGATATGGACGGCAATGGCACTTACGATTTGGTTTTTAACGACGCTCAAAACATTTACGCTTACGATTTAAACGGCAGTCTGCTCAGCGGCTTCCCCATCCGGCCGCAATTGGCTGAAGACGATTCGCTGATTGGCACGCCGCTCATTGCCGACTTGAACGGCGACGGCCAAACCGACCTACTGGCCGCCTCGGCTTCGGGGCTGCTGCTGGCTTTTGCGCAGGACGGCCGCTCTATCGAGGGCTTTCCGCTGAGCACCGGCGGCGCTCTGCACCACACGCCGCAGATTGTACAATTAGACGACGACGGTTCCGCCGAATTAACCGGTATTACCGATGAAGGCACGGTGTACGCCTGGCAGCTTGAGGCCGGCGCCGGCAGCGCTGTAATCTGGCCTTTGACCGATTACAATCCCGGCAACAACGCCCTGCTGCCCAACGCGCTAACCTACCGGCCGCCGTCTTCTTCCTTAATGCCGGAGAGCAAAGTGTACAACTACCCCAATCCCAATCAGGGCGACTTCACTACTATCCGTTACTATTTAAATGAGGCGGCCAGCGTAACCATCCGTATTTTTGATGCGGCCGGCACGCCGGTAACGCGTTTTGGCGCACCGGGCTCCGGACAGGCTTATAACGAAATCCGCTGGAACGTAGCCGATGTAGCCTCCGGCGTGTATTTATGCCAGGTAGAAGCCAAAGGCGCTACGCAAACCGTCAGAAAAATCATTAAAATTATGGTTGTGCACTAATGAACAGAACACTCGGAACACGGTTTTTATTTTTACTTTTCACACTGCTGTTGGTTCGCTTCTCTTTCGCTCAGCTCGTTGAGTACAACCATGCCGAGCTTAAATGGCAGTCCTTTGAAAGCGAGCATTTTTATGTGCATTTTGCCAGGGGCACGGAGCGCACCGCGCTGGTAGTGGACAAAATCGCGGAGGAAATCTACCCGCATGTAACCGCGCTGTACGATTACCAGCCGGAGGGAAAAATCCATTTTGTGATTCGCGATGTGGACGACTACTCCAACGGCGGCGCTTTCTTTTTAGATAATAAAGTGGAAATCTGGTCTTCCAATCTGGATTACATCATGCGCGGCGCCACCAACTGGCTGCGTAATGTGGTTACTCATGAATTTACGCACATGATTTCCATCCAAAAGATGATGAAATCCAATTTGACCTTTCCTTTCGGTTTTTTACAGGTCATCGGCTACGAAAAGGAAAAGCGCAAAGATGTGGTGCGCGGCTTTCCCAACACGCTGATGGTTTACCCCATTAGTTCCATTGTCCTGCCGGTGTGGTTTGCCGAGGGCACGGCCCAGCATCAGGCGCCGGGCAGCCGCTACGATTACCGCGATCCGCACCGCGAAATGATCCTGCGCGACCGCGTATTACACAACAAACTGCTCAGTTACAACGATATGACCGTATTCGGCAAGAACAGCAACGGCAACGAATCGGCCTACAACCAGGGCTTTTCGCTGGTAAATTACATTGCCCGCCGTTTTGGCGAACACAGTCTGGAGCAAATAGCCGGGGAATCTTCCCGCTGGAAACACCTCACCTTTGAAGGCGCCCTGCAAAAAGCGCTGGGCATTTCCGCGGAACAACTCTACAGCGATTGGAAAGACTCTTTGCAAACCGTTTACGGCCGGCGGACCAAGATCATCAGAAACAATTTAAAGATGGGCGCGGCGCTGGAAACAAACGGTTCGGCCAATCTGTTTCCGGTCTGGTCGCCGGACGGCAGCAAAATCGCTTACCTTTCCAATAAGGGCGAGGATTATTTCAGCTACAATAAGTTAATTATTTATGATCGAAAAAGCGGCGACAAAAAGACAACCGAAATCGGCAAAATCACTTCTTCTTTGAGCTGGTCGCCGGACGGACGCTACATCGCTTACGCGCGGCAAAAGCGCAACGCTTACGCTTCCGATTACAATGATTTATTTTTGTACGATACGCAGAAAGATAAAGAAATCCGCTTAACAAAAAACCTGCGCGGCACCAATCCCGATTTCAGCCACGACGGCGGCAAACTGGTTTTTGTCACAGCCACGGACGGATTGAATCAACTCAATATTTACCGTCTGCCTGCTGATCTACAGGTTAAGATGAACCGTGTGCTCTATTTTGATATCGAAAACGGCCAAGTGGCACCCAAGGGCAAAGACGACCCCACCACATTCCGCAAAGTGCATTACAAAGGCGGGCAGATTTCGCAGATACTGGTCTTTGAAGACGGCCGGCAGATGTTTCATCCGCGCTGGGCGCCGGGCGATACGGCGGTTATTTTTGACACGGCGGTGGAATACGGACGCAATTTGGGCATGTACCACATTAACAGCGGGCGCTTCACCTTTTTTAAAAAAGCCGAAGAAGAATTGCGCTATCCCGTTTACAGCCCGGACGGAAGCTATCTGTACTATGCCGCCAGCAGCACGGGCATTTACAACATTTACCGGCAAAACCTGCAAAGCGGTCAATCCGAATTATTAACCAATGTTACCGGCGGCGCCATGATGCCCTCTGTGAACGCTAAAGGCGATCTGGTTTACGCCTGTTACGACAGCCTGGGCTACCACATTTACGAAATAGACCATGCGCAGGGCGTCAATCCTGCAGGGGCGGCTTACGATCCGCGCTATCCGGCGAACGTACCTAAAAAGAATTTTGACAATAGCGTCACGCAAAAACCGGACATTCATCCGTACAAACAAAATTTTACGCCGGTACACATTCTGCCGCGTCTGTGGATCGATTACGGCACGGTTAAACCCGGCTTTTTTTTACTTTCCTCCGATGTGCTCAACAAATACAATTTCATTGCCAGCGCCGCTATTAATAAGGATAAAGACTACGATTTGTACGGTTATTTTGAAATCCGCGAATTCAAACCGACCATTTTTTTGGAAGTGTACAATCTTTCGGCCAACATCAAGAACGATACACTCAACTATTCCCCCGGCGACTATACATTGACCTATCACCGCGATATCAATTTTGATTTAACGGAAGCGCGCTTAGGGCTGAGCGGCCGTTTATTTCATTTATTGGATTACAAAGCGGCTTACGTGTGGCGCAAATACAACGCTAAAATCGATCAAAAAAGCAACTTCGTGCCCTATCCCGCTCCGCACACCGAACCGCCGTTCAGTTTTCATTACACCTATTTAAAAGGACAGGCCTTCGAATGGCAGGTCATCGCCGATATGGTGCACGCCAACCGCAACAGCGCCATCAATCCCTCCAGCGGGCGTTACGTGCGCTTTGCCCACAGTTACCAGTCCAATGACTTTCTGAACGATTTTGCCATCAGCGCCGTCGGCTTAAAAGAGATCTATAAAAATTACACGTTCAATGAGTTCGATCTGGACTGGGAAGAGTATTTTAACAATCCGTTTTTAAAGGATCACACATTCAGCGCAAGGCTGCGCGCCGGGTACATCGACCGCCCGGTGGACAGCTTTTTCGATCTGTACGCCGGCGGGCTGATTGGCATGAAAGGCTACTCCTATTTTAGCATCGAAGGACGCTATAAGCTGATTAGCACGCTGACCTATCGTTTTCCGCTGCTGCAACATCTGGACTGGCGCCTGCTGCACATGTATTTCAATAAATTATATTTTGCCCTGTTCTACGATTACGGTCACGCCTGGCACAAGAACAATCTGTTAAAGCTGAATGATTTTAAACGGGACGTCGGTTTGCAGTTGCGCCTGGACGCTTTTTCCTATTCGCTCTTCCCCACGCGCTTTTTTGCCGAAGCGGTCTATCCGCTGGATACGGCCGTTAATTACGACGGCTCGCTCCGGAAGATGATCAGCTATCCCAAAGAATGGCGTTTTTATTTTGGCCTGCTGTACGAATTTGATCTGCGGGAGCGCATGAACACGCTGTGGCAGGGGATGAAAAATAATTAATAATTATGAATTGGGGGGCGGTTTGTAAGTATTAAGTGTTAAGTGATAAGTGGCAGAAAGAAAGAAAACAGAAATCAGGAAACAGAAAATAGTTAAGCATTTCATTGTAAGCAGCCGGTATCAAGTAGCAGGTAAAGTTGAATTAAGAAACGGTAAGGCGGGTAAATAAATATTAAAAAACCATAGCTGCCCAAAATAATTTATTTCGCGGATAAGTTTATCCCCCTTTAGTCCCCTCTGGCATTCAAAAGGGACAATCCCGCTTTAGCGGGCTGGGGGTCATAAAACGAACGTATTTAATATTTCCGGAATAATAGGATAGCAATGAATTGAAACAACAGATATGCTCGGATAATAACAGGTTTTGACTACCAAATAAATTAGAGGTTCATCATGCGCAGTTTAATTATCCTTTTGATATTAAGTTTCAGCGGCTTCGCTCAAAGCGTATCTACGCAATTGCCGCTGTCTTATAACAATCAAAAATTTCAACTGCTGGCCAAGTCGCACAATGAATCATCCCGCTTGCTGCAGCAGGAAAATCAGCACAATACCACCCTGAAAGCCGCGCTGTTTTCCGCGGCAGTGCCCGGAGCCGGTCAGGTGTACAACAAATCCTACTGGAAAGCGGCCGCCTTTATCGGACTGGAAGTGGCCTTTTGGTCGGCCAATATCATCTATAACCAAAAAGGCGACAGAGAAGACAAAAATATGCGCTCCTACGGCGACGTTCACTGGAGAGAACAGCGCTACTGGTCTTCCATCTACCACCAGGCAGTGGATAAGGGGATAAGTGTGCCTGACGCCCAATTTGACGAATACGACGTGGTGCTGGACGATTATTACAACCAAGCATGGATTGATCAAATGCGCCAGGTGGAATCGCAGGTTGGCACGCATACCCTGCCAACCACCAAGACGCAGCAGTACTATGAAATGATCTACAAATATTTGGGTCAGTTTGGCGCCGGCTGGGACGATGTGCCGGCGCTGGATTATTACGAATCCCATTCCCTGACCGACCTGACGCCGCACATTGCCTATTACCGCGATATGCGCGACCGCAGCAACAGCTATTACGACACCGCCAACACAATGGTTATTTTAGTTATGGTCAACCACCTGGCCAGCGCATTAGAGGCGGCCTGGTCGAGGAAGCATCAGAATAACAGCTATCATCTCTCTTTTCGAGGCCATCGCGATTTAATCGGTTGGCAATGGATTAATTTATATGGGGTAAATCTGTCATTTTAAGGCCCGGTTCCAGGTTAATTTTCAGAAAACTTTGAGTTAGGATTTTACATGAATGCGTCTTCAATAAAAACAGCTGTACAAACAGTGTTTATCATAGTACTGACCGCGGCGCTCAGCTTTGCCGGCGAAGGTAAAAAATTACCGCTGACCTATAATAATCTGAATAGCTTCATGCTGAGTTATGGCCCCCAAAATCAGAATCAACTGGCGCAGCCGCGCTTAGCGGCTGACAACACAGGACAAAAGAAATCGCCAGGTAAAGCGGCCTTGCTCAGTTTTTTACTACCCGGTTTGGGCGAATACTACGTGGGCGCCAAAGGCTGGGCCATGTTTTTTGTGGGCACGGAAATAGCCGCCCTTTCCGGCTGGCTGGGCAACGAATGGTACGCCGCGCGCTTAGAGAAGGAATATAAAGTTTATGCCGTGCAGCATGCCGGCGTTAATCGCAGCGGTAAGAATGTAGCCTACTGGAGCGCCATCGGCAAGTACGACGATATTTATGCCTATAACGATCAACGGGAACGCGACCGTAATTTTGCCGCCATGTATGAGGAAAGCAGTTTTTATTTCTGGCAATGGGACAGCCACAACAACCGCCTGACCTACGATACTAAACGTCTGCACGCTAATGCCATCGAGGCCAATACGGTGTATTTTCAATTAGCGGTGGTTCTGAACCACCTGGTTAGCGGCATCAACGCTCTGCGTCTGGCGCGGCAGCACAATAAACGACTGGCTAAAAGTTCCGCCTGGCATCTAAAGTTAGAAACGCCGCCGTATCATACCGAAAGCGGATTTTACGGTATCCGCTTGTTTCGCACTTTTTGATCCTTGCAAACCTTTTTAAGGTTCGTAAGGTTTTTTGTTTTTAGGTAAAAGTTTATCTTTACGAATCCTTTAAAGACTCGCAAAGGAATATTGAATCCTTGCGACCCTTTTTTAAGGTTCGTAAGGATTTTTCTTTTCATTCATGTTAATCTTTACGAATCCTGCCTGCCCCTTTGGGGAAAGGATTCGCAAAGGGGTCTAATGAAACAGATACTTATCACCGGCGTCAGCGGATTTATCGGACAATACATAATTAAGTTTTCGCCTGATGGCGTTTCACTTAAAGGCAGCTATCATGCGCCGCAAGCCTGGGGAAAATCACCGTTTTATTCTTCCATCCAAGCTTTGCCTCTCAATTTGGAATCACCCCTTGCACCACAATTAAAAGACATACAGGCCGACATTGTCATTCACACGGCGGCCATGGCCGGTTTAGCGGAATGCCAGGAGCATCCCGCTAAAGCGCAGCGCATTAACGCCGAAGCCACTGCTGAGTTAGCGGCCTGGTGCAGCCAGCGCCACTGCCGTCTGATCTATCTTTCTACCGACATCGTCTTTGACGGCCGGCATGCCCCGTACAATGAGCATAGTGTAACGGAGCCGGTGAATGTGTATGGTCAAACCAAACGTTTGGGTGAACTGGCGGTTCAGAAAGAAACAACGGACTTTGCCGTTGCCCGCATCGCTCTCAGTTTAGGAAAAGGACTGGGTATACGAAAGAATTTTCTGGACTTGTTTTTACGGAAGCTGAAAAACGGCGAAACCGTCCCTCTTTTTACAGATGAAATCCGAACGCCTACGCCTGTCGGCGAGCTGGTCAGGCAGCTGTGGCTGCTGGCGCTTTCTGCGGAGCAGGGCGTTTTTCATCTGTGCAGCGCGCAGCCCCTCTCCCGCTACCAATTAGGCAAAATGCTGTGTGAACATCTGGGATTTGGCCACAAGCAGTTGCGTCCCGTTAAGCAATCCGTTTTAAGCGATTATCCGCGCCCGGCGGATGTTTCGCTCGTTTCCACACGAACCGTGAACGGGCAACGTTTTACTATGGCCGGAATTGAAACGTATATCGGACAATTATTAAATATGAATGACCAGTTAAAATAAAATTTTAGAAATATTGGGCTATCACGTAAGTGATAGCCCAAAATAATTTCAACTGGTCATTCATATTATTAAAAGAAAAAAGATAATTGCTTCTATATTATCTCACACGAGTAACAACTTGATCTCCGGGTAAATTTTTGTAGTTTAGCGGCAGTTGGTTATTCATTTTTCAGGGAGGCGTAATGCGGTTCATTTTATTTACTTTGCTGCTGGCCATACTCTGGTCGTGTAAACAAGATAACATTCCTCTTACCGCCAAAGCCGGCCAGCCGCATTTTTCGGCGGTTCAGGCTGCAGGCTGCTACCACGGGCCTTTAGCGGATAAAACATCTTCCGAAACATGTTTTGATTACAGTTTCAAAGATACCTTAAAAGTAATCTTTTGCCTGCCGGCCAATTGCTGCCCCGATTCCAACCGTTTCGACTTTACATTAGGGCTTTCAAACGATACTATTAACTTGGCCATACAGGACACGGCGGCCGATTTATGTGATTGCATCTGCACTTACCGTATATTTGCCAATGTCAGCGGATTAAATAAAGAACATTATCTGTTTAACTGTTTTTACCGCGATAGTCTCTATTATTCGGAAAAATTGCGCCGCTGAGGTTTGCGGAATTTTGCCACACAGCGCTGCGGGGTTTGCTTGCGTAAAAAATGATCGACTACGATGCTGCCGCGGTACATGTTTTGTTTAATCCTACCATCTCCTACTTTACGCAACTTTTGCACCGACCGTCGCTTTTTCAGAATCATTACAGGATGCGTAAAAATAAAGAACAGCGCTTTCAGAACGGCGCGCGCTCGTTTACCGCCCCACAGGATCGGGTCCACGGCTACGGTCACCAGTTCCAGCGCCAGACGCAGCGGGAAAAGCAGCAGTAAGGAACTCCACGAATAATTCTTCAGCATCATGATCAGATTATTACGGTGATTCAAATACATCTTGCGCTGGTTGTCGTGCCCCAGCGTATAACCAGTATAGTGGTAAATATGTGTTGTAGTGGTCACCAAATTTTCGTAACCGGCCAACTGCGCCCGCCAGTTTAAATCGATCTCTTCCTGATGGGCAAAGAAATCTTCATCCAACAGGCCGATCTCTTCCGTTACACTTTTTTTCAGCAGCAACGCGCAGCCGGAAGTCCAGAACACCTGTTCTTCCATTTCATCATACTGGCCGCTGTCCTGTTCCACCGTATCGAAAATACGGCCGCGGGCAAAGGGATAGCCCAAAATATCCATCTCGCCGCCGGCGGCGCCCGAATAATCATAATAATGATGATCCTGAATGGATAAAATTTTAGGCTGCGCCATGGCAGCCTTCTCATTTTCCCGCAAAGTCGCTAACATTTCCTGTAAAAAATTGGCGGGCATCACCGTATCGTTATTCAACAGCAAAACATATTCCGTCCGGGCCAAACGAATGCCCTGGTTGCAGCCGCCGGCATAGCCCAGATTCTCTTCGTTCTGCACCAGCGTTACCTGCGGATATTTTTGCCGAACCATATCCTGGCTGCCGTCCGTCGAGCCGTTGTCGATCAGCAATGTTTCAAAATCCTTAAACGTATTGGCATAAAGGGATTTTAAACAATCGTCTAAAATTTCGATACCGTTATAATGAGGAATTACTACTGTGATGGTCTTTTGGTTTTTCATATTCATATTTTTCTTTTACCGTTGATGGATTCTTATTTCGTTAAGTATAAATCGTTATTCATTATGTGTTAAATAGGTAAAAGGACAATTAACGCTTTCCTGTTTTCTGATTCCTCTTTTCTTGCTTCCTGCTACCTGATACTTTCTTCCGGATAAAAAACCTAATCTTTACCCTCTCTCAGCCATATTTTAATTCTTAATTAGTAATTCATAATTACTTTAGCTGATGTCAATCATCTTCCAGCGCCCGGCCAGACGCGTACGCAACAGCCGGTTAAGCGCGCGGTGTTCTTCTTTACGAAGAAAGGGATCATCGTTTACTAATTCAAAAGCGTCGCGCCGGGCTTCCTCTAAGATAGGACGATCCACAATGGGATTGGCCAGCTTAAAATCGGGCAGACCGCTCTGTTTAGTGCCGAAAAAATCGCCCCAGCCGCGCAATTCCAAATCCTTTTCGGCAATGACAAAACCGTCCTGTGTTTCGGTCATGATTTTCATACGCTGCTGAGCCACGGCGCCGATATTAAAGGGCGTTTTTAAAATGCAGTACGATTTATGCGCGCCGCGGCCCACACGGCCGCGTAACTGGTGCAACTGCGAAAGGCCAAAACGCTCGGCATGTTCGATGACCATAATGACCGCGTTAGGCACATCCACACCCACTTCGATAACCGTAGTAGAAATTAACAGTTGAATTTCGTTAGCGGCAAAAGCGCGCATGATCTGCTCTTTTTCCGCACTTTTCATACGGCCGTGCAGCAAACCCACTTTAAAATCTTTAAACGGTCCTTTAGATAAAAAATCAAATCCTTCCGTGGCCGCTTTTAAATCCAGTTTTTCACTTTCTTCGACCAGCGGATATACCATATAGGCCTGCCGCCCCTGACGCAGATTTTTCGCGATAAACTCGTTAATCTGCTGCGCCTTGTCGTCAAAACGCCAGACGGTAGTGATGCTCTGCCGCCCGGCCGGCATCTCATCGATTAGCGAAACATCCAGACTGCCGTAAACGGTTAAGGCCAGTGTGCGCGGAATGGGCGTGGCCGTCATGACCAGCACATCGGTATTCTGTCCCTTTTTCTGCAGACGAGCGCGCTGCATCACGCCAAAACGATGCTGTTCATCGATAACCACCAATCCTAATTGTTTGAACTTTACCGCATCCTGAATCAGAGCGTGCGTCCCGACAACCACATGGGGCTGCTGGCTTTGCAATTCTTCGGCTAATTGCCGGCGCTCTTTTGCCGTGCTGCTGCCGGTTAGCATATGCACATTTACTCCCAAAGGATCCAGCCAGCGGGAGATGGTTAAATAGTGCTGTTCGGCCAGAATTTCCGTGGGCGCCATCAACGAGGCCTGATAGCCGTTATCCACGGCAATGAGCATGGCCATCACGGCTACCAGTGTTTTACCCGAGCCCACATCGCCTTGCAGCAAACGATTCATGGGCGAGCGGTTGGCCATATCCTGGCGGATTTCCTTTACCACCCGTTTCTGCGCCGCGGTCATTTTGAAGGGCAGCTGCTGGTACAATTGTGTTAGCCTTTCGCTCTTTTTCGTGAAGGCGATGCCGATGGGCTGCTCTTTAACATGCTTGTACTGCAAAGCCAGCATGAGCTGAATGTAAAAGAATTCCTCATATTTTAAACGATAAAGCGCTTGCTGCAAAGCTTCGTTGCTTTGCGGCAGATGCGCCTGGCGGTAAGCTTCCTGCCGTTCTAACAATGCCCGGCGCTGCAGGAACTGCGCCGGAAATATTTCCGGCTGTTTCACTTTATTATCTTCAAACAGATGAGAAAAAATACGCCGGAACGTGTAAGAGTTTAAACCTGCTTTTTTAAAGGCTTCGTTGCCCGGGTAAATGGCTAAAATTTTGCCGGTATGCATCAGATGCTGAATATCGCCGTCGCCGATGCGATCGAAATCCGGATGGCTCATCTGAAAACCGCGGTAAAAGTTCACCTTGCCGGAAAGCGCCACCCACTCGCCCACTTTAAACAGGTTCTTAAAATAGTTGGCGGCGTTAAACCACACCGCTTCCATGGCGCCGTGGTCATCACTAATAACGATGTAAAAGATCGGTTTGCGCAAATAGCGCATACCGGCGGCTTCGATGCGTCCCACAACCGTGACTTCCTGATCCGGCATCAGCTGATCCAAATTTACGATATTACTGCGATCCATGTACCGCCGCGGGAAAAAATCAAGCAGTTCCGGCAGACTGCCCAAACCGAATTTAGCCAGCACTTCCGCCCGTTTGGGACCAATGCCTTTGATATACTGCAATTCTTTCGGTGAGTTATTTGTCTGAGGCATGAGATCACACTTGAGGAATATCAGGCGTTTTTGATTTCTTTGTCTATGCGGCCGTCGCTTAGATGAATCACCCGATTCGCACGGTCGGTCATATCGGTGGCATGCGTAACGATGACCAAGGTCTGGTCGAATTTGCTGTTCAGGTTAAGCAGCAGTTCATACAGCATCTGGCTGTTCCTGCTGTCCAGATTACCGGTTGGTTCGTCCGCTAACAGCAAATCCGGTTGATTGACCAGCGCCCGCGCCACGGCCACGCGCTGCTGCTCACCGCCGGAGAGCTGATTAGGACGATGCTGCAAACGGTCTTCCAGACCCACTTCTTTTAGGATGTACTGAGCGTACTCTTCTTTTTCTTTTGTTAAACGCTCGTGCATAAAAGTGGGAATCAGTACGTTTTCGTAAGCAGTAAATTCCGGCAGCAGATGGTGAAACTGAAATACAAAACCGATCGCCTGATTGCGAAATTGCGCCAGATGATCATTTTGCAGGGCATTCAGATTCTGTCCGCGCACCCACACTTCGCCGGAGGTGGGCAAATCCAGTCCGCCCATCACATGCAGCAACGTGCTCTTGCCCACGCCCGAAGGCCCCATAATGACCACAATTTCTCCGGGGGTAATGCTTAGCGAAATACCCTTGAGCACCTCCACCTTTTGCGGTCCGCTGTCATAAATTTTATGAACATCTTTTACTTGCAGAATTGGTTCTTTCATCGCTTCCTAATTCTTAATTCATAATTCTTAATTAAAATTGCTTCTACTCGTAGCGAATCGCTTCCACCGGCAGCAGCTTCGAGGCACGGTACGCCGGATAAAGCGAGGCTAACAGACTCAATAAAATAGAGACTGTTGAAATAGCGATAAAATCCACCCAGCGCATGACCACCGGCAGGGCGCTAATTAAGTACACATCTCCCGGTAATTTGATGACGTGATAATACAACTGAATAAAACCGGCCGAGTATCCCAGAATGCAGCCTAACAAGGTACCAATCACACCCACTAACAGGCCTTCGTACATAAAGATTTTCATGATGCTTTTGGATGAGGCGCCCATGGATTTGAGAATGCCGATTTCGCGCGTTTTCTCCATGACCACCATAATCAGCGAGCTGATGATGTTAAAAGCGGCCACCATGATGATCAGGCTGAGAATGACAAACGAACCCCATTTTTCGATTTCCATCCAGGAGTAGAGCGAACGGTTGAGCTGGAACCAGGTTTCGGCCAGATAGGGATAGCCCAGTTCATTCTCCAGCGTTTCGGCCACCTGCCCGGCTTTTTCGTAGTCATCCAGTTTAATTTCGATCCAACTGACCTCTCCGGGCATATTAAAAAACTGCTGCGCTTCTTTAATGGAAATATAGGAGAGCGTCTTATCATATTCATAGTAGCCCATCTCCACCAGTCCGGCCACATAAAAACGCATGATGCGCGGCTGCGAAAATACGCCGCCTTTTTTGGGCATGGTCCACAGCGTAACGATATCGCCGATATGCGTGGAGCGCAGAGCATCCGCCAGATAGCGCCCCAAAACAATGCCCGGCATCTTGTGCCCGCCAATCATCTTCTCGGAAAAATCCAGGCTGCCCAGCACCACCTTTTGTTTAATATCGGTAACATCGCCGGCAGTTTGGGAATCGATGGCTTTAATAATGGTGGCAAACTGTTTGTCTTCGCCGGAAATCATGCCCTTATCCACAATAGCCGGCGAAACGCCGATGACATGATCAATTTTTTTTGCCAGGGCTATTAATGAATCGGTGCGCGTAATCGGCTCTACATAGTACTTACGCAGACGCACATGGGCGTCGGCGCCTAACAGGCGGGAGCGCACTTCCTGCTCGAAACCGTTCATCACCGACAACACTAAAATCAGCGCCGTCACACCGATGGTTACGCCGCCGATGGACACATAGGTGATGATGGAAATGAACCCTGTGCGTCGTTTGGCCTTAAAATAACGGCGGGCGATAAAAAATTCGAATTTTTTCATTATTTACTTTCCGGTCTCATTTGCGGGAATAGGATTACATCGCGGATGCTGCTTTGGCCGGTAAATAACATGATCAGCCGGTCGATACCGATGCCCAGACCGGCGGTGGGCGGCATGCCGATTTCCAGCGCGCGGATGTAATCTTCATCCATTTCCTGCGCTTCCAGATCGCCGCGGGCTTTCAGCTTAAGCTGATCTTCAAAGCGTTCCTTTTGATCGATGGGATCGTTCAGCTCGCTAAAGGCGTTGGCCACTTCCTTACCGCCGATGATCGGTTCGAAGCGTTCCACAATGCGCGGATTTTCACGATGCTTTTTGGCTAAGGGCGACATTTCCAGCGGATAGTCCATAATAAACGTAGGCTGAATCAATTTCGGCTCCACTAATTCGCCAAAAATTTCATCGATGATTTTTCCAGACCCCATTTCCGGAGACAGCTCAATGTGTAATTTGTCAGCTGTGGCGCGCAGAGATTTTTCATCCATAGCGCTGATGTCCACGCCGGTGAATTCTTTAATGGCGTCGTACATGGTTAAACGGCGCCACGGGGGCTGCAGGTCAATTTCGTGCTCGCCGAATTGCAGTTTAGTACTGCCCGACACTTTTTGCGCCACATGACCGAACAACTGTTCCACAAACTCCATCATCCATTTGTAATCTTTGTAGGCCGCATAAAGTTCCAGCATGGTAAATTCGGGATTATGAAAGCGATCCATGCCCTCGTTACGGAAGTCCTTGGAAATCTCATATACGCGATCGAATCCGCCGGCGATGAGGCGTTTTAAATACAACTCGTCGGCGATGCGCAGGTACAGTTTAATATCCAGCGCGTTATGATGCGTAACAAAAGGCCGGGCCGCGGCGCCGCCGTAAATGGGCTGCAGGATTGGCGTTTCCACTTCCAAAAAATCATGGCTGTCTAAAAAATCACGAATGGCCGAGATGATGCGCGAACGCTTAATGAACACCTCTTTTACTTCCGGATTTACTACAAGGTCCACATAACGCTGACGGTAACGAAGCTCCTTATCGGCGAACTGATCGTAAACTACCTTCTGGCCGTCTTCTTCCTTTTCCTTGACAATAGGCAGAGGACGCAGCGATTTGGACAGTAAAGTCAGCTCTTTGGCAAACACGGAGATTTCTCCGGTTCGCGTTTTGAAAACCAGCCCAGTAATGCCCACATGATCGCCGATATCCAAAATTTTAAACAACTCGAAAACCTCGTCGCCCACTTCGTTTTTGCGGACGTAGGCCTGAATGCGCCCCTGCTCATCCTGAATATGACAGAAGGCCGCCTTGCCCATCAGGCGCACAGACATCAGACGCCCGGCAATGGACACTTCTTTCTCTTCAAGATCGTCAAAATGCTCCTTTATGTCAGCAGATTTATGTGTCTGCACAAACTCATAAGGATAGGGATTAAAACCCATTTCGCGTATCTTTTGCAGTTTTTCTCTGCGAATCCGCATCAGCTGATTATACTCTTCCAAATCTATCTCCTTGCTTTACTCGGCGCCGCCGAACTCGGCCAGGTAGCGCTCGATAAACATATTTAAATCGCCGTCCATGACCTGTTGTATGTTGCTTGTTTCCACATTAGTTCTGTGGTCTTTAACCATATTGTACGGATGGAATACATACGAGCGGATTTGGCTGCCCCAGGCAATATCGCGCTTGCTGCTCTCGTATTCCTTCATCTTGGCCCGCTGTTCTTCCAATTCTTTTTGGTACAGACGGGCTTTTAAAATTTTTAGGGCATTAGCTTTGTTCTTGTGCTGCGAGCGTTCATTCTGGCAGGAAACCACGATGCCCGTGGGAATATGCGTGATGCGAATAGCCGAATCGGTTTTGTTAACGTGCTGCCCGCCGGCGCCGCTGGCACGGAAGGTGTCGATGCGAATATCCGCCGGATTAACTTCCACTTCGATGCTGTCGTCGATTTCCGGCAGCACAAAAACAGAAGCAAACGAGGTGTGCCGCCGGCTGTTGGAATCGAAGGGCGAAATACGCACCAAACGATGCACGCCGGCTTCGGCTTTTAAATAGCCGTAGGCATACGGTCCGGTTATCTCGATGGTTACACTTTTTATGCCGGCTTCGTCGCCGGACTGCAAGTCCATGACTTCCGACTTAAAACCGCGCAGTTCGGCAAAACGCAGATACATGCGCATGAGCATTTCCGCCCAGTCCTGGCTTTCGGTTCCGCCCGCCCCCGGATGAATGGTTAGAATGGCGTTTTTGGAATCGTCCTTGCCGCCCAACATACGGCGGAATTCCAAATCACGTATTTTATGCTCAACCAGGACGGTTTGTTTTTTTAGCTCCTGCACTAACTCGCCGTCCGCGTCGTCTTCCTGCAGCTCAGCTAAAACTTCCAATTCATCCAACAATTCGCGGCATTTGTTCCAGCTGGTAATCCAATCCTTACGCAGAGTGATTTCCCGTAAAACAGCCTGCGCTTTTTCATTATCCTGCCAAAAATCGTCTGATAGAGTTTGTTTCTCTAATTCCCGGACTTCTTTTTCCTTGGCGTCCAGGTCAAAGATAGCTCCGCAGTTGAGTGAGCCGCTGCTGAAATTTTTGTATGTTTTCTGCTAATTGATTATCCATTTAATAAATCCTTGTGGTTTCACAATTCTGAAAATAATGTTTCAGAATTTTTTCGCAAGTCTGGTTTTCGCTGGCCATACGGGCAGCGCCAACCTTGCACAACCCGACGCCGTGCCCCATGCCGGCGCCAATAAACATGAAATTTAACGGAACGCCTTCGTCATCCATTTCCGTCTGTATGATAAAGCAGGAACTGTTCAGCCCTTCTTGCGCCAAAGAGCTGCGGATATATGTTTCGCCGGCAATTTCAACATTTTTAAGGCTGCCCAAAATCTGGAGCTTCTTTATGCGGCCCGAAACGCCGCGCTGCACCGGAAGAATATCGTACAGGATGCCGATGTCCTGGCCTGTTTTTAATTTAATGATTTCCTCCAGCTCCTGGCGTGTGTAAAACGCTTCCCAGCGGAAAGAATTGGCAGCCAGTTGCGGATTGTTCTTTAAAAAAGTCGGGTCCACTTTACAATAGACCTCAGGACGATCCAAAATCCATTTACGAACATCCGTTTCACGCGTTAAGTCTAAATGGGGATCGTTTTCCGGTTTGCCGTCAAACCTACCTGTAACGTATGGGACGTCTTCGTTCAGCCAGACACCGGAGGTGTTTTCGGTGTGGCCGCCGCAGGAATAACTAAAATAGGCGTTGCACACTTTATCGCCGCTTTTGAGCAAGACGCCCCTGGTTTCCTGCAAAGCGTTCTCAATAACCGGATTATTAAAGTTTTTTCCATAGTAGCGCAAACAATGGCTGTCGCTGCAAAAATCAAAACCTTCATTACTGTGTTTTTGCCCCAGCCGGGCAAACACATGGCTGCGCGCTACAATGGCCATGCTTTTGGCAAATTCCGGATGGGACTGTTCGCCTATTTCCGAATAAAGAACCCCCTTCAGATAGTCTTCTACAGGAAGTTCATTAATTCCCGAAAGGGTCTGTTCCTCATCGATTAAAATTTTCAGCACGCCCTGATATTGGAGGTCTTCATGAAATTGGCGATTAAAGTGATTGGACCTCACCTGAAAATGTTTGATATTAAAATAACTGTTCAGATTTTTAGGCACCAGGCGAATTTCATTGACTGCTTCGGTAAAATTATCATAATCGGCGTCATAAATCTCAATAATTCCGCGACCTTCTTTTTTAATTTCCCGATGAATACGCCAGCCTTGTTTCTGGCCGTATTCTGCAGCTTGTTCCAACGCTTCTTCCTCGGAACCAAAGGGACCGCTGAGCAATAAAAACTTTTCATTATCCGATATGTTCCGCTCATCGATATAAATTTGCCCGCCAACCGATTTTATCTGCGTATTAATACTTTTTTCTGCATATACGGGTAAATATTTTTGCAGCGCCTCAGCACTCTCTGATTCTTTAAGAATCAAGAAATAGTTGTAACGCGGCGGTTTTGAACTTTTTACTTTTAATCGCCAAAACCCTTTATGTGCAATATCTGCAAATAATAAGTTTTTCTCGCCGTCAAACAAATCAAATTCTTCCGGAAGATATTGCAAATCCACATATTTTTGACGCTTAAAAGCGCAAATATTAACCAGCGGTTGTCCCTGTATTGTCTGTATCGGAAGTTTCATGCTCAACAATCTATATTATTTAATTTTATGAATTTAATTGATTTTAAATTGTTAAGCAAGTAAAGAGCCGGCTGGCAAAGGGCAGGTAGGCCAAAAGGATAAAAAAAATCCCCTGCAAAATGCAGGGGATTAAAGTTAATCGTTTATTTCTCTTCTTCTAAAATTTGTTTTAATTCTTCCAGTTCTTTCTCGGCATCCTTCCGTTCTTCCTTCAGCTTATCCAGTTCTTCCTGAACATTTTCAGCCTTCTGCCGGTCTTCGACAATTTTCTGGAAGAATTCCACGCGTTTGTTAAACTGATCGCGTTCAATTTCGGCGGTGGTTTTACGCTGCGGTACAAAGGGCAGTAAAGTAATATTGACGCCCATTTGCACACGCCAGGCGGCATAATTGGGTAAATTCATGTCTTTTGGTGTTTTATCCGGTACGCCTTTGGTTGTATTTTCATTGGCGCTCACGCGAATATCGATGCCCAAATCCATTGTCATCCACGAAAAGGCTTTGTAACGGATGCTCGGCGTTACGTAAGTATAGTTTTCGCGGCTATAAACAAATTCATCCGGTTGTGTGATAAATGACGTGCCAAAAACTTCCAAACGATAATCGAACATATCGGTGGGGTAAACAAATCCCAGAGCGTACTGCAGTTCGGAAGAATTCTTAGTAGCTTTCATATTCTTATAGACCTCGACGCCGGCTTCATTATGGTTCCACCAGCCTAAATTCAAATGAAAATTCATCGACCGGTCGGGCAGATAGGAATCCATAAAGTAGGATAAGGCGCCAGTAAAACCATATTCCGTTGCTCCGCTGGCATATTCGGTAAAGGGATAATTGTGCACCTCGCCGGTTGCCAAACGCACATTAGTCAGCAAACCGCCATAAAAATGACGCTGCATAAAATCGAAGGAGCCCAATTTGAAGGTAAGAAATATATCTCCCGGGAGGTTGTATTCGTTCTTGTAATGCGTATCCTGGTAAACTCTGGGCGCCACCGTAAAATCAAAATGCTCCAGGATACCATATGTGATGGCCAGATTCCCGGCTACCAGCCAGTAGTTTACAGCATTAAAATTTGCCGGCACCTGCCCCGAACCGATAAACTCTGAAGCGCGTGTAAAAAAGTTCATATTCGAATGAACTTCTAACCGGCCGCTGTCAAACGTACGTGCGCTTTGCGTATGCGTCAGACTGCGGCTGCCGTTGGGCGGCTGGCTGAATACGGTTCCATAAAGCAAAACAAACAACATTAGGCTGATCTTTTTCATCTCAACCTCCTACGAAATGTTAGTAATCACCTTCAAATACTTACTCGGACAAAATGCGCTAAAGAATAGCCATTTTATAAAAAAACTACCGCGCAAGCGTTATTTTTTTATTTAAGTCTATTATCGACCAAAAATAAATATTTTTTACTTAATTCGCAATAAATTAATTGGTTACACTGCTTATCGTCACATTGCGCTTATTCTTCTAACATCTTTTTCAATTCTTCGATCTCTTTTTCAGCCTCTTTGCGTACTTTACGCAGGCTCTCTATCTCTTCCTGCGCTTTCTGCGCCTTCTCTTTTTCGTCCATGACGGATTTTACTACTTCAAGCTGCTCTGCCGCTTGTTCACGTTCGTAATCGCGTATGGTACGTTTGCCCTTGCCTTTAGCCAAATCTAATGCCAGATTAGCGCCCAAATGCACCCTCCACGAAGGATAGTTGGGCGGCATATCTACAATATGGGAAATATCAGGGATCATATCGCCGGTGCTCTGTCGATCCGCGGGCGAGAGTCGGAAATCCATTCCTAAATCCATGGAAATCCAGTCCAGCGGTTTATAGCGGATGCTGGGCGAAAAAAAGGCCCACTCTTCTGCGCTGTAGACGAAATTATCCGGTTTGGTGATATACAGGATTCCCGATAATTCCATACGGAAATCGAACATATCGGAAGGAAACACAGCCGCTAAGGCCATGCGGAAATCTTTGGAGCTAACATCGGCCACCAATTTATCGCCCTTTTGATGCCCGTCAAAATTTTGACTATAAGTATAGAGCGTCTTGCCCGCCTCGTTATGATTCCAAAATCCCATGTTCATGTGCATATTAAAAGAACGCTCCGGAAGGTAAGGGTCAACATAAAGGGAAACCGCGCTTAAAAAACCGAATTCAAAGGCGCCGCTGGCATATTCGGCGAAGGGATAATTATGCACTTCACCCACAGGGAAGCGCATACTGGTCATTAAGGCGGCGTTGAAATGTCCCTGGCCAAATCTAAACGAACCGGCGCGTAAAGTGAGGAACAAATCGTCAGGAAGATTAAATTCATTCGAATAGTGTGTATCCTGATACACGCGAATGCCTAAGGCAGCGTCAAAATGATCGGTGATGCCATAGCCGACAACAGCGTCTCCGGCCACCAGCCAGTAATTCACGATCTTAAAATCTTGCGGAGTCGTCTGTCCGATAAAATCCCCGGCCTTGGTAAAAAAGTTCATATCTGTATAGACGGTCAGCAGGCCCTTATTGAAGGTTTTAGCAGTTTGCGTATGCATCAGCTCGCGGCTGGCGTTGGGCAACTGCGCTAACAGACTTTGTGTAAAAAATCCGAGAATAAAAATTAATAGTAAAAAATTTTTCATTTTATATCTCCAAAGTTAAACGGAATTCTCGAATCATTAATTTTGCAATTTAATACCTGACGCGCGCGGCCAGCACAAACACGTTGGCAATAATGGCCAAATCGCGGAAGATAGCCACCATACGCGTAAAAACATCCTGAATACTGCCGGAGACGATGATAGTATCGCCTGGTTGTAAGGGCGGCAGTAATTCGTTGTTGCCCGTCTTTAAGAATTTAGCTACATCCACCTGAATTACTTCCTGATTTTTACGAACCACGCGGACGTCGTTCAAACGGGCGGTTTTAAGCGGACCGCCGGCAGATGAAATCAAGTCGATCAATGTGTAGGAACTGGGCACGCTGTAAATACCCGGACGCTGTACATGGCCCCATAAATTTACGTTGACTAACAGAATATCGCCGCTGCCCAAAATATACTGCGCCGGCCGATCCGTATAACGCATACTCTGCGCCTGATTATTAAAGGTCGGCAGTTCCTGAGCATAAGTAAATACAACGCTAATTAACAAAATCAGGTAAAGCTTACTCTTCATTCTTTCCACTCCACTTTAAAGGGGTACCAATCCGATTCCGATCCTGAAAACCACTGTTCGCTTATCTCTTCGGTTCCTACACAATCAATACGCCAGCGATATTTGCCGTTGGGGAATTTCTGCTTCAACCAGTTTCCGCTTAACGTCAGGCTCTGCGGCGATTGATAGATCGATGGAATATATTGCACATATACTTTTGGATGAAAGTCCTCATTGACAAATGCTTCAATACGTAAAATGTACCTATGCGGCGTCTGCCCGTTCATCCACCAGCTAAATTCCATCGACGGCTCGGTAACGGTTGTTGAATTACCGTTTAAAGAAAGATTGCCCGCCTTCTCCAATAACATATAAGAGAGCGTATCGGAGTTTTCGCTTTCCCGGCCGTCTTTATCTTCAGCGGTAACATAATAATAGTATCGTACATTTCGCCGTAAATATTGAGTATCAATAAAAAGCGTATCGGCGGCAATTTGTTGATCCAATCGCTTACGATACAGCAGATTATAGTTTTTAGCGCCCTGCTCATCCACACTGCGGTAAATATTGAAAGAGGCCAAATTTGCCGTTTCCTGCGGACGATACCACATAAGCTGAATGTAATTGATCGAATCGCTATTGGTCACGGCGTCTATGCCGGCCTCGGCGTCGGTAGTATCCGCGCCATCCAAGCGCTGTACCATAAGCACTTTTCCCGGCGGCGGCGCGCTATACTGTTCTGGATTAGAACAGGATATATTTAATAAAAAAATAAGCCAAAAACAATTTAATATGTACTTCATTTTTCTGTTTACCACCCGAATAAAATCGAAACGCGGTGCGAATTACCCAAATCATGGCTCTGATAGGCATAATCGAAATGGAACTTCCAGAGATAGAGACCGGCGCCGGCGGTGAAAAATCCGGCGTTAGAGCCTACGCGTACGGCAAAACGGGAATCAAACAAATATTCGCCGCCTAAATGAAAAGAGCCTCTGTATTTGGAATTGATGTCAAAACTAAAAGTGAGCTGACTCTTGATAAACTCCATGGGCTGCACATAGGCAAAGCCGTATTTAATATTACGCTGCACACGGTCTTTGTGTTTGCTGTCTGTATCCCAGGTGATGGTTGTATTGGCTGCATCCTGAATATTTAAACCAACGGTCAAATCGCCAAAGTAGGATTCGGTAAAAATCTGGTTTAAACCGATACGCATAATCGCAGCTACATCCAATCCCACGCCGGAGCCGCTTTTGTCGTCCAACTTTTCCCGCAGCATTTTAAGATTCATACCAAAGCCAAAATCAATAGGGAATTCGAAGTACTGCCAGCCCAGGTCCACGTTCCAGGGAACGTACTTGGCAAAGCTGATGATGTAGGCGTCTTCGTAACTGCCAAAGTAGCCGCTGGGATCGCCGTTTAAAGGAAGAGCTGAGCCAGATATGCGATCATAGGCATTATGATCAGCATCATCAAATTTAAAACGCGGAATATTATCCACACTTAAGCGAATCCAGGCCAAAGAAACGGATGCGCCGCCAAATACGGGCATGGCTACGCTGCCGTAACTTTGAGATTCTAATTTATTAAAGAGATTGGCATACATGGAGGCAGCCTGCAAATTGGGCAGAAAGGCCAGCCCGGCCGGATTCCAGTAAAAACCGGTGGCGTCGTTACTTAAAGCGACATGAGCGCCGCCCATGCCTAAAGCGCGCGCCCCAACGCCTAATTCCAAAAAAGAGGCGGCATATTGCGTTTGCTGCGCATATCCGTTTTGCACAACGCTGAATATAAGAATAATATAAGCTGTTAATAGTTTTCTCATCGGAGCCTGGCTATTTTTAGTATATGCTTAACTGTTTTTCCCTGATACTTGCCCTCGACCACGGCAAAATAAACGCCGTTGGCCACCGGATTGCCGTCGTCGTCCGTACCGTCCCAAATCAATTCATGGAAAGCCGGCATCTTTACATTATCGTCCTTAATGGAATTATCCAAATCCAACATGCGCTTGCGAATTAAACGACCGGATGTGGTATATATTTTAATGGAAAATTCATCTATTTCATTATCGCTGTTCACATTAAAGGAAATAATGGTCTGGTCGCTGAAGGGGTTGGGATAATTGCCAAAAACATAAATATCAAAACCGGCATTTACGACAAAAGTATAGTCCTGCGTAGAGACATTACCGTTCACATCGGCCACTCGTACCGACAGGTGATGCATCCCGGTACTCAAAGTTGGTGAAGTGGTAATAGAAACGGATTTGGCGCTCTTTAGACTGTCGGGAATGGAAACCTGCCCCTGCATTTGCGGAACGCCGTCGGCAATCAGCAGGTTACCATCTATGGACATGGTCAGCGTTCCGGTATAATTTACGCCGTTTTCGTCCTGCAACAGTACCGACAGAGACGGATGACGAACTACGGGTAAGTCATCAATAATCGGCCTGCCGTCTGCGGTTACTTCGATAAAAGGCTTTTTAACGTCCGTTCCTAAGAATAAGGCAAACAGGCCCGAAGCGGAAACGGAAGTTTTTACGACGCCGCGTCTGTAAAAGGAGGCGCGTTTCACCCATAAATTGAGTAACCGGTTATATTCGTAAAAGGCCAGCTGCTCTTTTTGTTCGGCGCTTAACTGCGTTGTATCAACGGAGATGGAAAGCGTTGCATCCAGACCGGCTTGTTCAACTGCAGCCGGCGCCCCGATGAAAATTGCGCTGGTGTCGCTCTGCCCGGACGGCTTTACATATTTCAGGCCTTTTTGGCCGGTTTCTTGCATCAGAGTATTTATATTTTTGGATTCGAACTGAATAACCGCGTCGGAAGTAAGCGCATTGGCCGGAATATAAAAATCCCAGGTGGCGGCCAGTTTGACCGGCGTATTGTTCAGCCCATCCTGCGTTGTGCCCAGTATACGACGAACAAGAAAATGGTCTGTTGTCAACTGCGCTTCCGCCTTATTATTGTTTTCATTGCTCTCGGCGATTGTTCCGCCATAATCTATCAGAACGCGGAAAGTATGTGTATCGCGAAAATTCAAAGAATCATATGAGACGCTTACAGTTTTACTTTCACGGGCCGCCAGATTTACGGTTTTTTGTGTAAACGGCGTGTTATGCGCGATACCGAAATCATCAAAAGCGGCAATACTTACACCGCTTAATGTGGTATCGGATTGATTGCGTACATTAAACTCCAGCAACAGGCGGTCCGTACCGGTCAGCCTGAGCGAGTTCGGTTCAATTAAAACATCCGGCCGGTTGTCTTTAACATCGATGGTATTGAATCTGTAGGTAACGCTCTCGCTATCGCCATATTGCACAACGGCGTCAAAATATTTTTTCCCGCTGCTGGTGAAACCGCTAAACGGAGTAAGCGATACGTAAAGCGTGTCGACAACTTTGGTCATAGTTAACTGGCCGATATAAGTGTACGTGCGATCTTCGTCGCGGAAATTTTTAAGAAGGATGTTCCGTATTTCGCGATTGCTTTGCAGATGCAACTTAAAGACAATGGGTTGGAGCACCTGCGGCCGGGCCGGTTCGGTTTCCACTTTTGTAATGATTGGTTTCTGCACGGCAAATTTCAGCGAACCGGCGGCATCGCTCTCAGAGCTGTAAACATAGCCTTTAACCGTGTAGGTTTTACCTTGTGCGTTTTGCGGCACGGCAAATTCGATAGTCTTCGTTGCTCCGTCATATGCGAGGCTTTTTGAAAGAAGCAGACTGTCATAGCTATCGGTAATTTCAATGCGCGCCGTACCCGCCGTAAGTCCGGCAGCCTGAATGGATATTTGGATCGTATCGCCGGGCAGCGGTGTTGTATTGTTTAAGGAAAGCTCAGCAGTCCCAGCCGGCTGTTGCATTTTTAGAGCGGGATCGCCTAAAAAATTATATTGCGAAACCATAGATCGTTTTAAACTTCCGTAACCGAAGGTGTAAAAAACTCCCGACTCCGTATTATATACCGGATTATTGAGATAGTATATTTTCATTAAGTCGACGGCTTCGCCAAAGGTTAGATTTTTATTCCACAAAAAATCAAACAAGCCCCACTCCACAGCCAAATCGTTGTATTTCCAGCCAACGCCCGTAGCCGCTAAAACGGCAATAGCGCCCTTCTTTTCCGAAAGCAGCAAACGCTCACCCAAGGCGTCCCGTCCGGGATTTTCAAAGGCGCCGGTAAAACAGGTCATACTGGCAATAAACGGCAGGCGATAACCATTGTTCATCTGTCCCACATCATTCAGATTCAACAAGTCCACATCAGCCCAAATGCCGCCGCCGCCGTGGCCCACAAAGTTCACAAAGCTCAATCCCTCGTCGAAATACTCGAGCAGATCGGTGGTACTGCCAAAATTAGGATCGTATCCGGCGATATTTTCGTCCTTTACTGTATTCAAACGCCGGGCAAAAATATGCCGCGGCAAACGAAAATTAATCAAACGTAAACTCTGTGCCCTGAAAATCGGTTTATCGGTCAGATATTCTTTATCCCCGCCGCCATTATCCTTTCCGCTGATGAACAGCGCGCGATTACGCCAGTCGGCGTTAATCCCCTCATTCCGACTATAGTGTTCGATCTTGTCAAGATAGTTAAGCAACTGCTGGTTGGTGGATGCCGGGATACGGGCAACGGTCACATCCGGGATGTAGTCATCACCGGATAACAGTGCGTACCAGTAATCGGAAGCGGCCGAACCAAATTTTTCCGTCTGGTACATAAACGTCGGAACAAGGTCGGCATTCTTAACCACTTTCCCTTTGTAATCGTAAGAAGCTTTACCCACAAGAACCACATATTTCAGCGGATAGGTCTGGCTCCAGCGTTCCCAGACATATTTGATAAACTCTTTAACGGCCAGGGGCGATTTAATGCCCTGATTAAACGTATCGTAGATATTTTCCACCATAACCACAACGGGATGATATCCCTGAGCCTCTTTAAGCGCTTTTAATTTAAGGGCATTATCATAGAGTAATTTATGAGTTATGATTAAATAGTCCGCCGCATTTTTTTCGTTTAGCAGGCTGTAACCGGTCACGTCATTCTGCCAAGGGATATACGGCACAATGGCGGCCGGCTTCAGTTTGGCGGATTCGGTTAGGGCCACATATTCCGTATTGGCGTCAAAAAGCTGATCCTGAAACGACACGCCATAGGAAAAAAAATTTCCGTCTTTAACCCGATCGATCTTTCCGTTAATGATTTTACTAACGCCTAATTTATAAACCTCTATATCAGAAGAATTAAATCCGTCGATATTCAGCTGAATGGTATCGCCGTAATTTACATAAATATTGTTGAAAAAATCGGGGTCAACACGAAATTTAATAAAATCTTTGTAAGCACGATATTTACGCAGATACTGAATTTCAAACCAGTTAAGCAAAACGATATCCGTAACTCCGGTCTGGAACATATCTACTTCCAGACGATTAGTACCGTTTTCCAAAATAGACTGCGGCAGCTTAAGCGCCGAATCTGCATTGGTAATAGTGCGCATTTCCTGATTGCGCCAGCCATCCTGCGGCCGCACTCTGCCGATCAGCTTGGAACGCTCATCTTTGCCGCGCAGCTTAAGCTCTACCTGATGCCCCTGCAGCGGATTACTTTGCTCGTCGTAAAATGATTTACCGCGAAACATCGCCTTAATCACAACGTTAGAGCCGGATTCAAAGGGATGGGGCACATAAAAATCATAGCCCACGCCTTCCGGCGCGCTGATGCCGGAATCAAAAAACCAGTGATCCAGTTCGTAGGAAGGTCTATTTAGTAAAGAACTGGTATTGCCAAAATTTTCATGGTAACGATCCTGCTCAAAATGGAGCGTTTCGGTGTAAGCATACGGACTGAATACATAGCCATTGGCGGTATTGACCAATCCGCCGCTTTCTTCGGTCAATCTTTGTCCGGCAGCGCTTGTTTCTACTAACCAGTAAACATTATCGTCGGTAAATGGATCGAGATATTCATCCGGGAACTGCTTAATAAAGGTTTTTTTATTCTGCTCGCCCCAAAACTCAAAATAGTCGCTACTATCGAAAACGTCATCCTGCGCCCCTTTAAAATAGAGCGGGACTTCCCTTCCTTTATTATATAATTTTAATTTATTGGGGTTTACCGCGCTTACCGGATAATCGGCATCCAGCAGGTCGGTATAGGTTATTTTATAGAGGCCGTCCTTGTTAACAATCAGTTTAAATACATTGGCGTAACCTAAGGCGGGATTAACATTTTCCTCAGCTTTTTTACTTAAAGAGACGGCCGGCGCCGGCTTTTCAACGGAATAGGTCTGCTTGCCATTTAACAGCTGATTGCGGATAAAGTCATCCTGCGCGCCCGTAACCTGGCGAGCGTTATTCTGAACCGTCCTGACAGAAATGCTGATTTCCAGACTCTTAATCCAGACCAGCTGGCGGGTTGCGGCATGGTATCTCACCGGAAATATATTGAGACTGTACAGTGGAATGCGACCATATTTACCTAAATACTTTACAAAAACGTCGCCTTCTGAAGAAATATTGTCCGTCTTTACCGGTCTTAATAAATAATCTTTAACTCCGATAGTTCGCCTATCCACGGATAGGATGCGTAGCTGCGGATTCTGCTCAGCCGCCAGATTAAACAACTTGCTAATCATTGGCAAGTAGGCGCCGCTTTTATCTATTGTAAACACTGCATGTTCGTAATCGGCAAACACAGCGCCGTCAGCCGGTACCAGCTGCGGTTTATCAAAGGAAATTTTTACATGCAGTACCACCGGAGTAGCTTCTACAACCGTATAACGATAGGAAGCAGAAAACAGATTTGTGGTCAATAAGAACAAACCGATTAAAAGCGTACGAGTAAGCAAAGTCAACCTCATCTTCCAGGCTCTAAACATAGAAATGTTCTTAACTGAACATTCATATTTTTATATTTTCTATAAATTCAATAACAGATAAAGAAATAGGAACCAGAAGCACCCTCTGGTTCCTAATTTCAATTTAACAGCAGTAACTAGGCCGGCAGGTTCGGGGCTGTTTATTTCAGCAGAACCATTTTACCGACTTTTTGAAACGCGCCGGCTTTAAAAACATACAGGTACATACCGCTGGAAACGCGCCGGCCATTCATATCCGTAGCATCCCAGGCCTGTTCGTATTCTCCGGCAGTGTATTCGGCATCGCGAATCAAATGTTTAATAAGCTGACCGCGCATATTGTATATGCTCAGCGTTATGCGCTGTGCTTCCGGCAAACGGAAGCGCAGATGCGTGGTCGGGTTAAATGGATTAGGATAATTGTTTAACAACGCATAATCCGTGGGAACCGGGATGGCAACTTCTATTGTTTTTTCTTCAACGCGCAGGCCGGTCATGCTAACCGATTCCAGCTTATATATGTAAGTGGCCCCGGCATTAACGCGTTCGTCAACAAAGGTGTAATTGGTTTCCTGCGAACTGTTGCCCTGACCGGGAATAAGGTCAGCATTTAATTGCTGCCAGTTTTGAGTCGCATTATTCTTGCGGTATACATTGAAGCCCTGATTATTCACTTCCGAAGCGGTACTCCAGTTCAAGGTCACTTTGCCGTAATCGGCCGCCGCCTCAAACGAAGCCAGTTCTACCGGCAGAGAGTTATCCTGTCCGCCGGCCGCATCGTCGCCAAAAGTAAAGTAATTACCGCCGCTAACCATGGTTGCAGACTGAATCGTTCCGGATGTAGCCGTTCCCACGCCGTCTCCGCCGATGCTGGTCCATTGCGTCCCGTCATACTGTGCCACATCAAGGGCGGTTAAATTACTAACGCCGTCGTTGCTGTTCCATGTTAGGGTCACCTGCGGACTGGTAGGCGTACCGCCCGTACCGTCAACCAACCAGTAGCGAACGATAGAAATAGCGCTCAGCGTCGCCGCGTCAATGGTTGAAGTTATAAGATGCGGGTCGGAATTATATTGTTCAACTGCCACGGTATATGTAAGGTCAACATCCGTAAAGGCTATGCTTACCGGCAGATATTCGCCGCCTTTACCGGTGTCAAAAGTAAAGCTGCCGGCCTGGAGCGCAGTGAACACTTTTTGCATACGGCCGTTCACATAACTCGCCGAACTCCCGCCCGTAGCGCTGCCGTTGGCGCCAACTGTAATATAATATGCTCCTGTATTAATCAAACCGCTGGTGAAAGTGAGCGTGCCTTCCACAGTCGGATTCTGGCTCAAAGTCAAACCGTTTGCGTTATTAAGCGTAAAATTATAAAAAGAGAGATTCGTAGCGCCGTCAATTGTTTGGGCCGCCGCGCCGTCAAATATCACGGTTCCCGCAGTAGTGCTAAATGTACCTCCCGAACCGGTCAACCCGGCTTTAATATGCGTATCGCTATTTGGCGTAAAAGTTCCGGCCGAAAGCGTTACAGGCCCGGTAAGGGTAACCGTTCCCGTGCTGCTTAGGGTAACCGTCCCGCTGTTTGTAGTAGTTCCGCTTACCGAAAACGCATAAATCTGGGCGCTTGGAAAATCAAACTCGCCTGAATTGGTGAAATTCCCGGTCACCGTAATATCCCCGCCTGCTGTAAAAGCGGCGGTTCCCTGGTTTGTCAGATTATTATTTACGACAATAGCCCCGTTGGCCTCACCAACTGAAGATAAATTCAGGATTAGATTATAATAAGTATCGCTTTGTACATAGTTGCCCACCAACGAATTATATTGTACGGTAGAGCCGGTTTGGAAATCCGTTAACGAAGCATTGTAGGCGCTGCCGCCAAAGGCAAGCGACGTTCCGTTAAAAATTAATGTCCCGCCATTTCCTACAACCAAAGGGCTTGTCGTGTTAGTTAAATTTAATGTTGCAGCCTTGGTCAAAGTCAACGACACCGTAGTAGTAGGACTTATCGTAATACTGTAAAATTCTGTAGGGACAACACTAGCGTCATATTCGACTGTATAACTACTTGCTACGCTGTTGTCAAAGAGAATCACATCTCCGGTTTGCGGAAGGGCATCGCCAACCCAATTGGCCGCCGAACTCCATAAACCGTCTGACGCGCCGCCATCCCAGGTAAACGTCGTTCTAAGATTACCTACGGCATAGTCTCCAAAAGCGGTGCCTGTAACAAAGCTTGCCGTTACCTGGTCCGTTGCGGTAGAAGGCGAACTTCCTTCTTCATCATTATAATTCGGATTGGTGCCGCGTACCATCGTCACGCTGGAACCCGCTGCAATTGCCGGAGAAAAATTTGTAGTCGTAAAGGTAGCCGTATAGCTGGGAATAGACGTCAAACCGGTGGAAATAGTCCAATAGCCGTCGTCTTCAACGCTTTTAATATCGGTAATAGTAGAAGTTGCGCCCGTAGCCACGCCTTTTGCTTCCACGGTTATGGTAGTGGAAGCGGTCGGCGCGGCAGAAAAAGCCAGAGTCACTTTTCTGAGACTAGTACCAATACCTACAGGGAAAGCATAACTGGTGGCTACACCGTCTGTCTGACGCGCCACAGGGCCGATTACAAAAGACGTGGAAGTCGGAGTCGCTGTAGCCGAAACGCCTAAAGTTAACAAATTGACCGAAGTACTGGTTATAGTGCCGCTCGTAAAAGTTAAGATTCCTGTAACCGTAGCCGTGCCGCCCAGCGAGATACCGGCGCTGTTATTAACCGTTAAATTAGTAAATGTGACGGCCGCAGGAACAGTTTCCGCAAGAAGGCCGTTAAAAATAACCGTACCGCCAATGGTATAAGTATTGAAACCCGTAATGTCCGTGCCGTCGGTATATAAATCACCCGAAACGTCAAGAGCGTCTAAATTCGTTGCGGGATGGGTAATGGTGTAGCCCTGCAAATTTAAACGGCTGCCGGAATTAACGGTAACATTCGAATTGGTCTGTAATGTAATGTTGCCGGATAAATTAACGCCGGTGGCATAAGTATTACTAATCGTCACATCACCGAGGGTTGCGGCGGGGACGGCCTCTGCCGAAGCACCGTTAAATTCAATGGTGCTGTTATCCGCCAAAGTAAAGACAGCAAAACCGGTAATATCCACACCGCCCGTTTTCAACGTTCCGAGATCGTCTATTTTCAAGGTTATATTATCATCGCTGATACTGCCTCCGGCCGTATCCAGAATCAATGACGTCGAAGACAGGGACAGGATACCCTCCTGAATATATAACGTACCATTTGCATTGAAGCGGAATTGCGAACCGCTGACGGAGTTTACAAGCACCGTACTTCCGCCTGTTTTATTCACCGTAAAATTAAAAACGGTAATGGTTCCGTCGATATTCACTGCTGTCGTACTACTGCCGCCCATCACTAAAGTACCGCCCGTTCCAAGACCATCGTCAACCGTGGCTCCGCCGGAAATGGTTAAATTACCATATACATAAGCATTGGCCGTAGTGGTTAACTTGGAAAGATAGCCTAAAGCGACATCTGCCTGCAAAGTTATATCGCCTGCACCGGAAGATATCTGGGCGCTTCCTTCAAGTGTCGTATTTCCGGTAACGCCTACCGTTCCTCCGGAAGTGGTTAATGCAGAACTTGACGTTAAATAGCATGTGCCGCCGGCGCTAAAGGCGCCGCCGCCCGTACCAACCGAAGCCGAAGCTCCAAGCGTGGCATTTCCCGTTACGGATATACTAACATTCGAAGTTGTCAGCGTTCCATTTACAGTAAGTGCACCGCCCACGCTCAAAGCGTTGTCGTTGGCCGTTAAGGCGCCGGTTACGGTCAGATCGGTCTGAATGGTTCTGGCCCCTGAAGCCGCGGCCAGCGTAACGGTACCGCTTTGAACCGTTACGTTATATACCGTAAGAGCTGGTCCCCATTCATCGCCGGCCGTCATAGTCACGGAATATTCCAGAATAGAACCGGCATTATACGTTAACGTACCTCCATTTAAAGTTAACGTACCGCCGCCCATATTCAACGTGCCGGATACAGTCAAAAAATTTGTAGCGTCGACCAAATCGAAGGTGCCTCCGTTTAAATCAAAAGTACCTCCCACAGCAACGGTTAAGGTATATCCGCCGGATAATTGAAATATTCCGGCGCCGGCTTTCGTCAATGTACCGCTTATGGTTCGGCTGCCCTCCAGGGTATAAGTAGCGGACGAATTGATCGTCACGTTGGTGGGCCCGTTGATGGCCGGCCATTCAAGACCGATTGTTATATTATTCCCGGTGGTATAACTTAAGGTCGTCGTCCCCGAATAAGCCATAGAAGCGCCATTCAGAAAATCTACGCCATAAGAATAGGGATTGATTTCCAAAGAATTTGTAATGGTATAAACCGCTCCAGCCGCATTTGTTTCATCAAAATATAAATATTTAAGGCCGGTAGGTTCATGAATAATGTTATAAAAAGTAATGTCGGCGTCTGTGCTCATATACACATTCTGGCTGGAGTTTATTTTGAAAGTAGAAGTTTCGCAAGTGAACGTGCCGCCGGTCTTATAGAAGACGATGGCGCCAAGCGAGCCGTTATTTAAGATAAATGTGCTGGTACCCGCCAAAAAAGTGCCGGCCTGCAACAAAAATTGCCCGGAAATGACATAATCCGCGCTAAGATTATTATCAACCGTTAGCCCGTTAATCGTAAAGTTATAAAATGACAGAGCCGTGCTGTAAGTCCCGCTAATCGTTTGTGTTCCGGCGCCGTTAAAGGTTATGGAAATTCCGTTCCCGCCGGCGTCCCAGGTAGCGGTACTGTTCACGGTAAAATTACCGCCAACCTGCAAAGTAGACAGTCCCAGGGTGCTGCCGTCAATATCTCCGTCTAATGTGACGTCCCCCGAAACAATCAACGAATTGGCGTTCATATCGAGCTCGGTACTCAAACCGCTTTGGACAACCAAATTAACGATACTATTGGCCGGACTGACATCAAGGGTAACCGCAGGATCGCCGGTACTAAGAATGGTAACCGTCTGGGCGTCGCCGGAAGTTTGGCCCGGATATGCCGTTGCCGCTTGCCAGGCGGCTCCGTCATATCTTTCCCAAGTGGCTATACTGGACCAATTTAAAGCGCCGCCGGTAGCTACGGTCCTGTAATCGCCGGCTACCTGCGCAAACAGACTTGAGGCCATAAAAAACAAGCTTAATCCGAAGACAAGCAAGATAGCCTGAAATCTTAACGTCATTTTTGTACCATTACGCATTCTGTATTCCTCCCTCTTAATTTGGGAAAATCTATTACTGCTCCAAATGTATTACGATTGCGATATAAAACTAAAAATAGATTCTCTTTTCCCTTTGGGCTTTGGCGAAAATATTTCATTTAGCTTTTTCCGTAATATATTTTCGGTAATACCGCGCACCAGCTTGCCGTTCTCAGCGTAAGAAATCATGCCCGTTTCTTCCGAAACCACAATTACAAACGCATCCGACTGTTCAGATAATCCCAGTGCTGCCCGATGCCTGGTGCCTAAGGCAGGGTCTATGGAAGAACTCTGCGATAAGGGTAAAACACATTTTGCCGCTACGGCAATATCATTCTGGATTATCAGGGCGCCGTCGTGCAGCGGCGAACGCGGATTGAATACAGAGCTTATGAGCTGCTTGGAAAGTTGAGCCTGCAAAGTAATGCCCGTCTCTGTAACAGACTTAATGTTCATATCCCGCAGCACAACAATCAATGCGCCAAAATTCTTGCGTGATAATTCCAGCGTAGCTTCGATAATATGGTCGATAAATTTGAGCTCTCCAACCTGAACAAAAACACGCACCAAACGGCTCTGCCCCAAATAAATAAGCAGACGTCGCAATTCCGGCTGAAAGATGATAACAAAGGCCAACACCCAAACTGTTTTTAAGCTGGACATAATCCAGCTTAGAGCGCTCATATTCAGAAGCTCGCCAATTATGGAAATGAACAGAATTACCAATAACCCGATAAACATGCGGATAGCCACACTGCCTTTAAGGAATTGATATAATTCGTAAAAAAGCGTTGTTACCAGCGCTACATCGATTATATCAATTATTGTTATTGGTAAAAAACCGATTTTAAAGAGCATCTATTTCAATAACTATTCGTCTGTTTGCACCGAAACTTTAAGATTTTTTTACATTTAAGCATAGAAGCAGTTACTATATTCCGGAGAAATCCCTTTAACATATTAATTTTAATGCGAATATAGTCTATTAAAATGAAAATATCAATAGAAACCTAACGAAATTTTACATTTTTCAATCTGCCTCAAAATATTGATTTTTCAAAGCCTGTTATCTGTTTACAATTTTTTTCTGATATAAGAAATGATTTTAATCAAAATCGTCATTTTCTGTGATATATTTATACATTAATAACATCTGTTTGGCCTCTTTCACATCATGAACGCGAATTATGTCCGCCCCATTCTGGATGGAAAGTAAATTCGCCGTTACCGTGCCGACTAAACGATCTTCGGCCTCATTCGTCAATAGTTTACCAATAAATGATTTTCGTGAAAGACCCATCAAAATCGGCTGTCCTAATAATTTTAATTCTGCAAGTTCACGAATCAACTGTAAATTGTCAGCAACTCTCTTGCCAAAGCCAATCCCCGGATCAACGATTATTTTATTTACTCCGTGCGCCGCAAGGAAATCAATGCGTTCTTTTAAAAAATCACGCACTTCGCCCGTGACATTTTCGTAATTTGGATTTTCCTGCATATCTTTAGGCCGGCCCTGCATGTGCATGATAACCATCGGGCAGCCGTAACGGAGCGCTACCTCGGGCATTTGTGCATCAAAACGGGCAGCGCTGATATCGTTAATAATATCCGCTCCGGCCGCTATTGCTGCTGCGGCTACTTCACTCTTATTGGTATCAATGGAAATCAATACAGAACTCTGCCGGCGTAACGAATGAATTACCGGTATTACACGTTTTAACTCATCTTTTAGCGTAACAGGGTCGGAGCCCGGTCTGGTGGACTCCCCGCCAATGTCAATGATATCGGCGCCTTGTTTTTCCATCTCCAGGGCATGTAATACGGCGGTCTCGGTATCATAAAAGCGGCCGCCGTCCGAAAACGAATCGGGCGTTACGTTCAGTATGCCCATAATAAAAGGGCCCTTTCTGAAATCCAGCTCTCTGTTCCTTATGCGCCACAGCGGCGGCGAGATCGACGACATAGCGCTTATTGCTCTCCTCTATTAGAACTCATTTTTCCACTCTTGCCCGCTTCATCTGGCGCTTTTTCTTTTGCCGACAGGCTGTCCGCTAAAATGATGCGTATGCCCCTCATCGCTTCTTTGGCGTACATATCATCGGCGCCGGTACTGCGTTTAATGCGTTCACGGTAGTACTTTAAAGCCTGTTGATTTTCGCCCAGCTGCCGGTAAGTGATGCCGGCGTAAAGATAAGCATCCAGATTCTGGTTCATTTTGATCGCTTTAAGAAAATAAGGCAGCGCTTTTTGATATTCCTTCTTCATAAAATAGACTACGCCCATATCGTAATAGGAGTTCGAGCTTTGTGGAAAGCGCTTAAGCAATCCGGCAAACACTTCTTCGGCTTCATCATAGCGCTGTGTTTTAATATAAAGCGTGCCCAACAGACTAAGCATACGCGCGTCGCCTTTTTTAATTCTCAGATAATACTGAATAGTCTTTATCGCCTGAACCGTTCCGGGGCCCGATTGCGTTCCCGAACCTGTTGAATAATAGGTATTGGCTAAATCATATACCGCATCATAGTAACCCGGATCGAGCTTAACCGCCTTCTCCAGAATCTCCGCCCGACTCTGGTAGCCGATTTCTTTAAGACGCTGCGGAAGCAGGAAACTCAAAGCATAGTAAATGCGCGCATTGCGCGGCTCGTCGACCAGCGCTCTTTTAAGAAAAATTTCCGCATTGCTGTAATCTTCCTCGAACAGAGCCACGCGCCCCAGCCAGTAGGCCAGTTCAGGCGTATCGCGGCGTTGACGAATCAGCGGATATAATAATCTTTTGGCTTCCTCAAATTGCGGAATCGTTTCTTTAACGTATTGCGCTTTTACGCGATCGATTTTGGCCTGCAAACCCATGCGCACCAGCGCTGCGGCACGTAAAATTTTAGCGGAAGGAATGGTGTCGTTCTTTAGAAGTAAAGTAACCTGTTCGTACGATTTATTTAAAAAAATAATTTTTGCCTGCAAGTATGTGTCGTCACTCTTAAAGGCATCAAATACCTCCTTATCAAAAAATCCATAGCGTTTGTTCAGTGTTTTTAGAATACTGTCAAAGTGAGGCGGGTTTTCAAACCTGAATACTTGTCCTTTAGACGATTCTTTTTCTAAATCTTTAACTTCTACGTGAAATTCTGAATCCGCATATGTGCCTTGCACAAGATAGCGGCTGCCAATCTGCCGAGCTATATGCCGCCAATAATTCCGGTAACCCGCAGAATCTTTTCCCACGGTTTCATAAAGCCATTCCCAGTAATGCAGAAGATATTTATTTTTAAGGGAATATGTGCGGGCTTCCCTTTCGAAATATTCGGCAAGATAAAAAGCTCTGGGATTTACCTGCAAACGGTTGTTTTCGCTAACGGACGGCAAAACAGTAATGCGCATGGGCGGCAGAGGGGGACGCAGCGCCAGCCATAGCGAGCCGTACAATAAAAGAACAAAAAGGGTAAGCGTTATCTGCCGTCGTTTAACCTTTTCTTTGTGAAGTAAATCGGATTTCCGAAAGAACCAGAAAAGTAAATTCATGCTGATGAGAATAAATATCAGCAAGGCTAAACCGCCGGGCACATTCCCCGATAAGATATCATACCAGTTAGCAAACATTTGTCCACCTTCATATTAAACCGTATTTGCACCATTACTTATTCAGGCAGAAATCTGTCAACAAAATCGCATTTTAGCAAATCTCACAGCTGTCCAAAATAAATATAAACGGCTTAATTCATGTTGTTTCTGTTGAAG